>JAEWTC010000203.1 GCA_023459675.1 Bacillota bacterium
CCCGGCCCGCAGTGCGCGCCGATGACGGGGCCGATGAGGACGGTTTTGACGGGGCCGAGGTTGGGCACGCGCTCGCGGATGAGGGCTTCGAGGCGCTTGACGTCGTCCTCGGCGTCCGCGTGCATCAAAATGATCTCCTGCCCGGCGGGGTCTACGATGTTTTCGGCGGTTTTATCCGCCAGATAGCGCAGGGCGGACTTGCGGCCGCGGATTTTGTTTTCGGCGACCATGGAACCGTCCTTGGTGAGGGTGAGGACGGGTTTCAGATCCATGAGCGAGCCCATGGTGGCGGCCACGGCGCTGATGCGCCCGCCGCGCTTCAAATACACCAGATCGTCCACCGTAAACCAGGCCTGGGAACGCAGCTTGTTGTTTTCCACCCACTGGGCGACCTCTTCCATGGGCTTGCCTTCCTTGTACAGGGCGTAGGCTCTTTCCACGAGCAGGGACATCGGGCGGGAGATGGACAGCGTATCCACGATGACGATTTTACGGTCCGGGTACAACGCGAGCATCTCCTCGCGCGCCTTTTTGGCGTTTTCCTGCGTTGCGGACATTTTGGAGGAGAACGCGATGAACAGGATGTCCTTGCCGGACTTTAAGATCGGCTCGAAGTATTCCAGATACGCCGATACCGGCAGCAGCGAGGTTTTGGGCGCGGTACCCGCGCGCATGCGCTCGAAATATTCCTTCTGTTTGCCGGAACGCCCCAGGTCGTCCAGATATTCCTTGCCGTCGACCATGTAGGGCATATACACCATGGTCAGGTCATTTGCGTCCACAAATTGAAAGGAGAGGTCGGAATCGGAATCGGTCATAAAAACATATGAATGCATAAGATCCTCCTTGTTTGATCATTGGGACTGCGTCAATGTGAACTCATTGTACCTTGTTGGGGGGAGTTTTGCAATGTGTCGGGGACGTTCACCAGATCGCACACCCCGTCCAGAATATAGGTGGGCCGGTAGGCGAACTTGCGCATCTCGTGCTCGGTGGTGACGCCGCTTAACACCAGCACCGTGTCGATGCCCGATTCCAGGCCCGCAACGATATCGGTATCCATGCGGTCGCCGATGACGATGGCGTCCTCGGCTTCCACGCCCAGCATGCGGATGCCGTGGCGCATCATCAGCGGGTTGGGCTTGCCCAGATAATAGGCGTTGCGGCCGGAGGCAAGCTCGATGGGCGCCATCAGCGCCTTGCAAGCGGGCGCGATGCCGCCTTCCACGGGGCCGGTCAGGTCCGGATTGGTGCCGATGAGCTTGGCGCCGCCGCGCACCAGGGTTACCGCGCGCTCGATGCGGTCAAACGAGTAGGAGCGGGTCTCGCCCAGCACCACGTAATCGGGGTTGATCTCGTTCATGGTAAAGCCCGCCTCGTACAGCGCGCCTACCAGCCCCGGCTCGCCGATGACGTACACGCTTCCGTGGGGGGACTGCTGCTTTAAGAACGCGGCGGTGGACAAAGCGCTGGTGTAGAAATGATCCTCGGCCACGTCCAGCCCCAGCCGCCAGAGCTTTTGCTGCAGCTCGCGCGGTGCGCGTTCGGAGGAATTGGTGAGGAACAGAAAGGCCTTATTCTCCTTCTTCAGCCAGTCTACGAACTCCGTCACGCCGGGCAGCAGCTTGTTGCCGTGGTAGATCACGCCGTCCATATCGCAGATGAAGCCGCGCTTTTGCCGGATCATTTCCAGCGTTTGTTTGCTGATCGCCACTTTTGCATCCTCCAGTTCGCCGCGCTGCGGCTGTTGTGTTGTAACGCACGGGGACGCGGAGCCGGCATACGCCGGGAAGAGCCGGGTGTTTTTTCCGGTTGGAAGGTGCTTATAACAGCCGCCGGAAGGCGGTCGTCAATCGTAATTGATGCCCGGATACAGGCACGCCGTGCGCACGAAGGTGGCCTGGCAGCTTTGCGCCAGCGCGGACTGCGCCGTATTGCGGCGGATGGCGTCGGCCAGGAAGGTAACCGCGCCGCGCTCCCGAAGCTGGGTCATCGCCGCCGCGATCAGCGTTTTGCCAAGGCCCAGCCTGCGGTAGTTCTGCGATACGTACAGCCCCACGATCTGGGCGGTGTCGCCCTGCCCGGTCATGGCGATCTCGCCGACGATTTCCCTGCCGCGGGCGATATAGAGGGCGATGAAATTGCGCATGCCCATGTATTGCCTCAGGATGGGCTGGGTGAGCAGGTCGAGCCGGTACATGTTCATGCGCATTAAAAACGACGCCTGCTCCATGGAGGTTTGCAGCGGGATATAGCCCATGTCGTAGCCAAGCGGCGCGGAGGGCTTGGCCGGGGGCATCTGGATTTTGATGATGTCCAGCGCGTCGTCCGCCTCGAAGCCGGATTCCATGTACAGGGAAAGCATGGAAGCGTCGTCCATGCCCACCTGCGCAAACACGCGCGCCTTTAAGTACGGGGTCTGCTGGTGCAGCTGCATGGCGCGGGCAAGCAGCGCGCCCAAAAGCATCTCGCGCCCCGGGCCCCGCGTGGAGATGGAGAGGAATATGTTGATCGGCCGTTCGGGAAACAGGTACGGGTGATGCGTGCGCACCAAATGCCCCTGCCCGGCGACGGCGTTATAATCATCGGCAAGCAGAAATACGTTTTCCGGCGGAAAGCCGTTGTTGGTCTGTGCCGGATGAAACACGTGCATGCTTTTCGTTCGTCCTTTCCGCAAAGGGTGCAAATCCGATCAGGAGCGCCGCCGGCAGGGCGGCGCGTGGAGAAACGCGTACTGTTCAAAAAGCGGAAAATCCCGTAGACCATTGTACTCGGAAAGCGCGCTTTATGCAAGATTGGCGGGGGATGTGGTATAATGGGGTATCGCACAACGGGAGGGGAATACGGCATGAAACGGATTTTGCTGGTGATCGTATGCGCGCTCGCGCTGGCGTTTTCCGGCTGCACGGACATTAACCAAACCAACAGCTTTGCGGCCTTGCCCACCCCGGCGCAAACGGAAATGCCGGCGAGCACGGCCCAGCCCGCGCAGCCGGAGCAGCTGCCGACGCTGATGCCGGACGGCACACCCACGCAGCCGCCCCCGCCGCCCAGCGGTTCGCCCGCGCCGGAGGAAAGCCCGGCGGTGCCGGGGATAAACGGCTGACGGCACGGCCGAGAGGACGGAGAAACAGAATGAACATATTGATGATCAACGGAAGCCCGCACCCAAACGGCACCACGCGCCGCGCGCTTGCGGAAATAGAAACGGTCCTGCACGAACAGGGGCTGGAAACCCGGGTGCTAACCGTGGGGCAGGAGCTGATCCACGGCTGCATCGGCTGCGGCCGGTGCCGCGGCCGCTGCGCCGCGTTTGACGATATCGTGAATACGGCGATCGGCTATATGGCGGCGGCGGATGGGCTGGTGCTGGCCTCGCCGGTGTATTACGCCTCGCCAAACGGCGCGATGCTCGCGTTTCTGGACCGCATGTTTTTTGCGGGCGGCCCGGTATTTTTAGGCAAACCCGCGGCGTGCGTATCCGTTGCGCGGCGCGCCGGAACCACGGCAACGCTGGACGTGCTGCTGAAATACCCCACCATCAAAGGCATGCCCATCGTGACCGCCAACTACTGGCCGATGGTGCACGGCGCGAAGGCTTCCGACGCCGCGGAGGACGCGGAAGGCCTGCAGGTACTGCGGGACCTTGGCCGCAACATGGCGTGGATGCTAAAACTCATCGCTTTGGGCAAGGAAAACGGCCTGCCCTTCCCCGCGCCCGAACAGCCCAGAATGGTTACGAATTTCGTACGGCAGTAACGCGTGCGCGGCGCAGCGCGCTGCGCGGCCCTGACGGCGTTTGAAAACAGAACAATTGCGACCGCCACCCCGTGATATCGTCACATCACAAGGTGGCGGTCTGTATTTTTATCTATTTGAAAAAGGTAACAAACCTTTCTGGACGGGTTTGCCGTCAGGCGGTTTTCAGCCGGTAGCCGCAGCGGTAGACCGTTTCAATGCGGTTCATACCCAGCTTGCGGCGCAGCCGCTGCACGTGTACGTCCACGGTGCGGGTTTCGCCCATGCTCTGGTACCCCCATGCCTTGCGCAGCAAATGCTCGCGGCTTACGGGCAGGTCCGGGTTTTCCATCAGGGTCAGAAGAAGCGCAAGCTCCTGCGCCGTCAGCTCCACGCGTTCGCTGCCAAACATCGCCACGCGGGCGTCCTCGTCCACGGTCAGCGGGGAGAGGGGCATGTTTTGCTTGAGTAGCGCGTCCATGGTCTGGATCACGGCCTTGGGCGACAGTGGGAGTACCAGCACGTCCGCCTGGCCGCGGTACAGCGCGCGCAGATGATCGGCGGTGCTCGGGTCCGCGGTCAGAAACAGCACGGGGTAGGAAAGCCCCTGGATTTTCTCAAACAGCGCGCGGCATTCCGGCCACTTGAGACGCGCGTCCATCACCACCAGGGTATCCTGCCCCTGCTGCTCGGGAACCCCGTCCGCGGGGGTAAGCCGGAGGGCTTCGTGATGGTTCCGGGTTACAATATGATAGAGCTTGTCGGTTACTTTCTTGTCATTGCCATAGATGAGTATTTTTGCCATACCATTCACCTCACTGTTATTATGACGCACGGAAGTGGCGAAGTATTGCACAAAATATGAACGAATTATGAATGGTATGTAAACATACGGCTGCCGTGGGCTGGGCGGCCGTATTTTTACGCGGCCCGCCATGTTTGCACGCCATTGCACCCTGGACCGGGATATGCTCGTACCATGCAAGCGTGTGAGGAGGGGTGCGATGGCGTTGGACGACAGAGGACCCGGGCCGGACGCGCAGATCGCCGGGGCGGACGAGGTATTGAAGTGCCTGACCTCCGTGCTGCGCGGCGACGAAACCGAGGACGAGCGCGTTACGCTGCGCGACAGGCTGCGTGCCGCGGAGCTTTTGGCCAAGCGCTACGGCGCGCTGGATGCGCCGGCCCAGCACCAGGAGGCGCCGCGGATTATCGACGACATTCCCGGCGACGCGGCGGAGGAACCCTAGCATGACGGACGTCCGGCTATCCGCGCTGATCGCGCCTAAGTTTTTCGGCGTCTGGCGCGCGGCGCGCGCCCAGCGCTTCGACGAGCTGTGGCTCACGGGTGGGCGGGGCTCGGGAAAATCGAGCTTCGTATCGCTGTTCATCGTCTGCGGCCTGATGGACGACCCGCAGGCCAACGCCATCGTGTACCGCAAGGTGGGCGAAACGCTGCGTGAATCGGTATACGCGCAGATCGTTTGGGCCATCGGGATGCTGGGCGTAACGGACTGGTTCAGACTGAAGCTTTCGCCGCTGGAGATCGAGTATATCCCCACGGGGCAGCGGATCCTCTTCCGCGGGTCGGACAAGCCGGAGAAATCCAAGGGCGTGAAGCTGACCCGCGGGTATTTTAAATACCTGTGGTTTGAGGAGCTTACGGAGTTTATGGGGATGCGGGATATCCGCACCATCAAGGCGTCGATCCTCCGGGGCACGCAGGAGCATACGCTGACCTTTTACAGCTACAACCCGCCGATGGCGGCGGGGCACTGGGTGAACCGCGAGGCGCACAGCCCCCGCAAGGGCCGCAAAACCCACCACAGCGATTACCGGGATATTCCCGCGGCGTGGCTGGGCGATGCGTTCCTCAGGGAGGCGGAAGCGCTTCAGGCAAGCAACCCGCGCGAATACCGCCACATGTACCTGGGCGAGGTCACGGGCACGGGCGCGCAGGTGTTTGAAAACGTCGCCCTAGGGCGGCTGCGGCCCGCCCAGTGGCAGGGGCTGCGCACCTACTGCGGGCTGGATTTCGGCTTCGCGTCCGATCCGGACGCGTTTGTGCGCTGCGCTTACGACGGGCGGCGGCGCGGTGGCGGAGGCTTTGGGCGGTTGGAGCTGGCTGTTGACGGTGCTCTTGGCCTGTATGGTGGCCGATTACATCAGCGGCGTGCTGGTGGCCTGGATGGGGAAAAGCGAAAAAACCGAATGCGGCGGCCTGTCGTCCAAGGTGGGAGCGCTGGGCATTGTGCGCAAGGGCCTGATGCTGATGGTGGTACTGGTGGCGGCCCTTCTGGACCAGGCGCTGGGCCAGGGCAACGCGATGTTCCGCGACGCCGTGTGCTGGTTCTACATCGCCAACGAAGGCCTTTCCC
Organism: Bacillota bacterium; assembly: GCA_023459675.1. Taxonomy (GTDB): domain Bacteria; phylum Bacillota; class Clostridia; order Christensenellales; family Aristaeellaceae; genus CAXXOK01. The sequence continues at coordinate 6,117 of JAEWTC010000203.1, forward strand.
TGATGGAAAACCTGAACCTCGCGGGCGTGCCCTTTC
>JAEWTC010000204.1 GCA_023459675.1 Bacillota bacterium
CGGTCGCCGATGGCGCGGATGATGGCGGGAATATCGTTGTTCGGGTTGGAGGACAGCGAGCCCGTGCACAGGGTGACGCCGTTGCGCTTGTTGGGCACGGCGGCAAGCAGGCGTTCCAGCTTCTCCCGCCCGGTCACGATGCGCGGCAGGCCGAACACGCTCCAGGCGGGATCGTCGATATGGATGGCCATGTTCACGTTCACCCGGTCGCACACGGGCATAATGGCGTTCAAGAAATAGCACAGGTTCTGGAAGAGCGTTTCTTCCGTAACGCCCTGGTACATGCCGAAGAGCTCCCTGATGTGCGCCATACGTTCGGGTTCCCAGCCGGGCAGGATGAAGCCGTTGGCGCTTGATTCCAGCTGCGCAAACATCCCGACGGGGTCAATTTTATCGATCACGTTCTGGTCGTAGGCAAGCACGGTGGAGCCGTCCGGCCGCTTCTTGGCGAGGTCGGAGCGGGTCCAGTCAAACACCGGCATGAAGTTGTAGCAGATCATGGGAATGCCGACCTTGCCGAGCTTCTCAATGGTGCGGATATAGTTTTCAATATAGCGGTCGCGCTGCGGCGTGCCCACCTTGATCGCGTCGTGAATGTTCACGCTCTCAATGCCAAGCACTTTGAGCCCCGCGTCCTCCACCTGCTTTTGCATGGCGCGGATGGCCTCTTCGGACCATTCCTCGCCCGGCTTGGTATCGTACAGCGTGGTGATGATGCCCGCGATGCCGGGTATCTGGCGCAGCTGCCACAGGGCAACGGAATCGAACTTCTCTCCGAACCACCGGAACGTCATTTTCATGAATAGCACATCCTTCAGGTTAGTGTACCGGGCGTGGGCAACAACCGCACGGGAAACGGAAGCGGTTTCCGTTTCCCGAACCGTACAGGGTTTACCGCAGCAGCGACGGCAGGAACAGGCTGATCTGCGGGATGAACGTCACCAGCATCAGCGCGACGATCATGCACAGGTAGAACGGCAGCGTCGCCTTTACGACCTTTTCCATGGGCACCTTGCCCACCGCCGAGCCGATGAACAGCACCGCGCCCACGGGCGGCGTCAATAACCCGATGCCGCAGTTGAGCACGATGATGATCCCGAACTGGATGGGGTCGATCCCGATGGACACCGCGATGGGCAAAAGGATCGGCGTGGTGATGAGGATGATCGGCGCCATGTCCATGATGCAGCCAAGGATCAGCAGGATCACGTTGAGCAGCACCGCGATCACCACGGGGCTGTTGGAAACGCTCAAGATAAATTGGGCCGCCATGTCCGGCACGCGCAGCTTGGTCAGGCACAGGCCGAACGCCGAGGAGGCCGCGATCAAAATCAGCACGATCGCCAGCGTATCCACGCATTTGCCAAACGCCTGCCAAACGCCCTTCCAGGACAGGCCCTTGTAGACATACACGCTGACGATGAGGGAGTAGATCACCGCGATGGCGGAGCTTTCGGTCGCGGTAAACGCGCCAAGCACCACGCCCACCACCACGATCAGCACCGCGGCCAGCGCCCAGAAGGAGGCAAGCAGCTGCTTTGCGAAGTAGCGGAAGCTGAACGGCCTTCCCTTGGGGTAATTGCGTTTCACGGATATGATGTAGGAGCCGACCATCAGCGTAAGCGCAAGCAGCGCCCCGGGCAGGTAGCCCGCCATAAACAGCGCGCCGATGGAAATGCCGCCTGCGGTCGTGGCGTAGATCACCATGTTGTGGCTGGGCGGCACCAACAGCCCCTCGCACGAGGAGGTAATGGTGACGGCTGTGGAAAAGTCCGCGTCATAGCCGTCCTTGACCATCATGGGGATCAGGATCGAGCCCAGCGAGGCCGTATCCGCCGCGGCGGAGCCGGAGATGCCGCCGAAGAAGTAGGAGGCGACGATGTTGACCATGGCCAGGCCGCCGCGCATCCAGCCCACCAGGGAATTGGCCAGGTTGATCAGTTTTTCGCTGATGCCGCCGGTGCCCATGAGCACCCCCATGGTGATGAAGAACGGCACCGCCATGAGGCTGAACGAGCTGATGCCCGTCACCATTTGCTTGCCGAGGGTCGTTGGGCTTTCGCCCATGGAAAGCAAACAAAACAGCGCGGATAACCCCACGGCGTACGCGATGGGAAACCGCAGCAGAATCATGAGAAAAAAGCTGCCGAGCAATATGATGATGGAGATGGTTTCGGAGCTCATGGCTGCTTAACCTCCTTGTTTTCAGGCGCTTGCGCCGCGTTACCGTCGCAGATCGCCCGGATCTCGCCGTCGCTTAAGGCGGCTTCCACCGCCGCCGTTTCCAGCTCCGCGGCCGAAAGCCCGCAGCCGTTTTCCTGCCCGGGCATCACAAAGAAACCCTTGATATGGTTGTACATGGCTTCCAGCTCAAACATGATCATGGCGCCGCCCGCCAGCGGAATGGGGAAATACATCCAAAACCGGCTCAGCCAGGGAAGCGAGTCGTACTTGCCGAAGCGGCCGATGGCATGGGCCTGGCTCCAGCCGTACACCAGCATCACAACGCCCAGCGCCATCACCGCGGCGTCCGCCAGAATGTCCAGCGAGATCACGAGCTTCTTGGGCAGCTTCCGGTCAAACGCCGTCATGCGGATATGGGAGCCCTTGCGGATGGCAAGCGCCGCGGAGAGCACCGCCATATAGCTCATCAGCGTTAGTACAACCTGCTCACCCCAGATCGGCGGCGGAATTTGATGCGGAAAATACCGGCTGATAACGATCCAGGTGGTCACCAAAATATCCGCGATCAGCACGAGCTTGCACACCGTCATGATCACCCGGTAGGCGACGTCGTAAAACGGCTTAAACTTATCTACGATCCTGAAAAAACTCGGCATACTCTCCGTTGCTCCCTTCAAAGCAAAGCGGAGGTGCAGGGTGATCCCCGCACCTCCGATCCGCTTGTTGTTACGGGCCAGGGACTTTGTTATTGCATGGCAAGGATCTGCTGATAAAGCTCGGCCTGATCCGCGGTGAACTGCGAGATGGTCGGCTGGCAGGCTTCCACCCAGGGGGTCTTGTCGTCCACCGTCACAACCTTGTAACCGGCGGCGATCAGCTCGGCCAGGATTGCGTCTTCCTTGGCCTGGATGTTTTCCTGGTTATACTGCTGCACATAGGCGGCCGCTTCCA
>JAEWTC010000205.1 GCA_023459675.1 Bacillota bacterium
TGGTACGCCCGACTGGGTTCGAACCAGCGACCTACAGAGTCGGAGTCTGTCACTCTATCCAGCTGAGCTACGGGCGCACAGGGGCGGAATTCATTGTAGCGTATGGCAAATTCATTGTCAAGCGAACGCCGAAAACCGGGGCGGTGATCCGGGAGATTGGTACGACTACGAAGGCGGGAAAAAGCAAAGGCGGGCGGAGATCCGCCCGCCGGATAGAAAGCCGCGCAGGGAGAGCGGCGGCAAAGGGTGCATTTCGCGGCTATTTCGCCTTGAGCAGATCGCGGATCTCGGTCAGCAGCACGACGTCCTGCGGGGGCGCGGCGGGGGCGGCGGGCTTGGGTTCTTCCTTTTTCTTGAGCTTGGACGCAAGCTTCACCACGAAGAAGATGGACAGCGCGATGAGGAGGAAATCGATAATCGTCTGGATAAACGTTCCGTAGAGGATGGCGACCTCCGCCGTTTCGCCCACGGCGGGCGTGAGCACGATTTTGAGCGACGCGAAATCCAGCCCGCCGATGATCAGCCCGATCACAGGCATGATGACGTCGTTGACCAGCGAGCTTACGATTTTGCCAAACGCCGCGCCGATGATCACCGCCACCGCCAAATCCATGACGTTGCCCTTGATGGCGAACTCCTTGAACTCTTTCCACATATGCAATATTCTCCCTTCGGTTTTTTCTTAGTATACCATAAGCAGCGATGCATGGAAATGAGGGAATACGCATTACGCGGCGGCATTTGCCCATCGCCGCGCGATTGTTTATAATCAGCGGGGAATGGATGAGGAACCGCGGGAGGATAACGAATGAAACAGGTAGTGCTGATCACAGGCGCGTCCAGCGGCATCGGGCGCGCGGCGGCGGAGCTGTTTGCCAAAGAAGGATACACGGTGTACGCGGCGGCCCGCACCATGGACGCGCTTGGGGCGATGGCGACGGACGCCGTTCATCCGGTTGCGCTGGATGTGACGGACGACGCTTCCATGCGCGCCTGCGTGGAACAGGTGCTTGCCGAAACCGGGCGCATCGACGTGCTGGTGAACAACGCCGGGTACGGCTCCCACGGCGCGGTGGAGGACGTGCCCATGGAGGAAGCCCGCAGGCAGATGGAAGTGAACCTCTTCGGGCTTGCGCGGATGACGCAGCTCGTGCTGCCCGCCATGCGGGGAGCGCGCCGCGGCCGGATCATCAACGTCACCTCCATGGCGGGCAGGGTATGGTCGCCGTTTGCCGCCTGGTACCACGCGTCCAAATACGCGGTGGAGGGGCTGACGGCCTCCATGCGGCTGGAGCTGAAGCCGTTTGGCATCGGCGTGGTTCTGATCGAGCCGGGCGCTGTACAAACCCCGTGGGGCGGCATCGCGGCGGAGCACCTGCTGGGTGCGTCCGGCAGCGGCGCGTATGCGGCGCAGGCGCAGAAATCGGCGGCGAGGCTCACCTGGTTCTACGGCGGCAGACGGCTGACCAAGCCGGAAACGATCGCAAAGCGCATTTTGAAAGCCGCAACTGCCCGGCGGCCGCGCACGCGCTACCTGTTGGGCTTGGGCGCAAAGCCGCTGGTCTATATCCAAAAGCTCCTGGGCGACCGCGCGTACGATTGGCTGATCCGCAAATTCATGTAATGCTAAACGACAAAGCAAACCGCCCGGCAAATGCCGGGCGGTTTGCTTTAAGCCTGCGCGCTTTTGCGCCGGATTAATCCAGCACCACTTCATACGGCCAGTCCATCAGGCCGCCGAGATCGTACACGTTGGTATACCCAAGCGAAAGCAGGGTGCGCACCGCTGCGCCGGAGCGCGCGCCGCTGCGGCAATACACGATGATCGCCGCGTTCTTGTCGGGCAACACTGCCGCGGCCTTCTCCTGCACGCTGCCAGACGGCAGCAGCACCGCGCCCTGGATATGCCCCGAATCATACTCGGACTGCTCCCGCACGTCCAGCACGGTGATCTCCGCGCCGGATTCAAGCATTGCCTTGGCGTCCGCGGCGTTGATTTTCCGGTACTCCGCGGCGGCGGCTGCCGTTGCCGCGGGCTGCGTGGCGTTCGTGCCGCCGGAGCAGGCCGAAACCGTGGCCGCGATCAAAAGAAGCGCAACCCCCAGCAGTATGCTTTTGCGTAATCTGAAACTCTTCATCAGCAAACACCTCAAAGCCTTCCGGCGAACCGGGCACAAACGCGCAGCCGGCAAAGCCGCCGCGCAAGCCCGTTGCCGAAGGCTTGTCCTTTATTTCGTTACAACCTCGTAAGGCCAATCCGCAATGCCGCCGAAATCAAACACGTTGGTATAGCCCATGCGTACAAGCGCATGCGCCGAAGCGTTGGAGCGCGCGCCGCTCAGGCAATACACCAATATCTTCGCGTCGCGGTCCGGCACAACGGCCGCCGCCCCGGAAGCCACGTTCCCGGAAGGCAATGAAACCGCGTTTTTGATATGCCCCGCCTTATACTCGTAAGGCTCCCGCACGTCCAGCAGGATCACAGGCTCGCCGGAATCCAGCGCCGCCTTGGCTTCCTTCGCGCTGATGCGGTGGTATTTTGCTTTCTCGCCGGCAGCCGCTGCCGCGCCTTTATCGGAGTCGTCCGAACTCTTCCCGATCAGCGTTTCCATCATTTGCTTCAGTCCCATGCGTGTATTTCTCTCCTTATGCAATGCAAAATTTGTTCGCATGCATAACATACCCCGCCGGAACCGCCGTGAAACCGTTTACTCCCCGCGTTCGTATACCGTGCACAGGGCATTGCCGTAGCTTTGGAGGGTGAACAGCGCCCGGTACTCGGCCCCGGGCTCCGTTTGATAAATGGCCGCGTAGGTGCTGTTCTGGAACAGATACGGCGCGTCCGGCGCGTTCGTTACGCTCATTTGGGCGCGCAGCGCGGCGGGAAGCATAGAAACGCTCTGGTTTAGGCTGAACAAACTCAGCGGATCGCCGCCGCCGAGGGTCAGCGGCAGCTCCCGGTTGCGCGTCTGGGTTTGCGCCAGGGTTTGCATGGCGTTCAGCGTGGATACCTCCCAGTAATCCAGTTCGAAGGTTTGCTCCACGCCGCCCGCCAGCTCGTTATAGTACGCGTACTGGTAAGGGTGGTTAAGCGCGATGCCCGCACCCTGATACGCAAGCAGCAGCGCCAGCGCGGAGGCCCCCGCCGCCTTCCCCCAGCGGCTTTTTACAAGCTGTAAATACAGCAGCCGCAGCCCGAGCGCCGCAAACGCGACGATCGGCCCGTACAGGAAGTAGAAATGCCGCCAGCCGTTGTACATCAGCGGCTGCGCAAGCACCGCGTAAAAAAGCGGCGCCAGCAGAACGATCAGCAGCGCGGCGATCACGGGCCTGCGCGCGTCCTTTGTAAACAGCAGAACGACCGCGTACGCCCCGCCGATCACAGCCAGCGCCAGCACCCACACGGGCACCGTCAGCGCGATCATCGTCGGCAGATAGCTGTGCGGCAGGGGCTGGCCCGCGGAGGGATCATACGCAAAGCCTTTGAAAAGCACCAGCCCCGTCCAGCGTGAGAACGCGGCGGCGTTGTGCAGCACATGGGAAACGTAACCCGCGGGGTTTGCCAGAAAGGCGGGGGTGACGAGCGCGAACAGGAGCAGGAAAGCGGCGCCCCCGGCGGCAATCGTCAGCGCCATCCGCCGCGACAGTAGCCGCCGCGCCGCGAACGAAACGAGGATGACGGCGCCCATGACGCCGAACACGAACAGACCGATGATCCGCGTGTTGGCGGCAAGCGCGCCCGCTGCGGCAAACAGAATGCCGCGCCAAAGCGCAGGCTTTTGCAAAAAGCGCGCGCCTGCCGTGATAGTGCATAGCGACAGCGCCATCAGCACGATATCTTTGTTGTTGTAATGCCCCTCGGCAAAAAAACGGGGGGAGAGATACAGCATCAGCGCCGCGGCGCACGCCATGGTCCGCGTCAGCCCCAGCGCGCGCCCAAGCCCGTATACGGCAAGCACCGCCGCCATGAACCACAGCCACGTGTACCCCTGCCACAGGGCGGTGAACGTTTCGGGGTCGTTCTCCCGCAAGGGAAGCAGCGGGGCCGCGAGGTAATACGCGGCCTGGCCGTGATCCATCTCGATGCTTTCGGTAATGCGGTCGATTTGCAATTCATCGTAGCCGCGCGCGGCGGCGCTGTTTTCGCCCAACAGCAAAACCGCGTATTCTTTCAGGTTTTCCTGCAAAATCCCCTGTTCGGAAGGGCCGTCCAGCGGCAGGCCGTAATCCCCGGCAGCCAGCAGCCCCACGAGCGCCAGCACCGCGAAAAAGACCGCCGTCCACCTGCCCGACGCGCTTTTAAGCATAGAAATCCTCCGTTCGGCTTGCGGGAATGGAAAGGCGGGCAGCCCGCCGGAGTTCTGTCGTTGACGCCATCATAACACAGCGATAAACCCGTGGCAAGGACGCGCGCCTCGCGGGAGCGCCCCCGTCCGCCGCTTTTCTTTTACAATTCGCCGCGCATCCCGTATAATAAGCTCACGACATAAAACGAGGTGACGGCGGCATGGCGGACAAGCCCATCGTACGGTTTTCGCACGTGACCGTGCGGTTTCCAAACGCGCTGGCAAACGACGACGTGAGTTTGGATATCCGCCGCGGGGAAGCCTTTGCGCTGGTCGGCGAGAACGGCGCGGGCAAAACCACGCTAATGAACGCACTCTACGGGCTGTTGAAGCCAACGCTGGGCGAGATCTTCGTCAAAGACAAAAAGATCACGCCGCACCACGACCCCATGCGCGCCATGGCGATGGGCGTCGGCATGGTGCACCAGCACTTCAAGCTGGTGCCCGGCTTTACCGTTGCGCAAAACATTGCCCTGGGCATGGAACCGCGCAGGCGGCTGCTGTTCTACGATCAGGCGCGGGTGCGTCGCGAGGTGCTGGCGCTGGGCGAACGCTTCGGCCTGCCCGTAAACCCGGACGACGTTGTGGGTGAGCTGAGCGTGGGCCTGCAGCAGCGCGTGGAGATTTTGAAAGCGCTGCACCGCGGCGCGGACGTGCTGGTGCTGGACGAGCCCACCGCCGTGCTTTCCCCCGCCGAGTGCGACGAGCTGTTTTCGGTGCTGCGCGGCATTGTGAAAGACAAGGGCATGACGGTCATTTTGATCACCCACAAGCTGCACGAGGTGCTGGCCTTTTCCGACCGCGTGGGCGTGATGAAGCAGGGAAAGCTCGCGGGCATCGTTCAAACCTCAGAGACGGACGAGCACAAGCTGGCCGCGATGATGGTAGGGCGCGAGGTGCTGTTTGACGAGCTGCGCACCGGCGCGCCGCAAGATCGCGAGGTGCTTTCCATGAACGACCTCGCCGCGCAGGACGACCGGGGGCTGCGCGCTGTGAAAGAGATCAGCCTGACCGTGCACGCGGGCGAGATTGTGGGCGTGTGCGGCGTGGAGGGCAACGGGCAAACGGAGCTGTGCGAGTGCATTATGGGCATCCGGCCGCAGACGGGCGGCACGGTGGCCTTAAACGGCACGGATATCAGCCGTCTCGGCCCGCGGGAGATCCGCCAAATGGGCATAAGCTACGTACCGGCGGACCGGCTGCGCACCGGGCTAGCCGAAACGGCGACGGTGATGGAAAACCTTCTGGTGGGCAAGCACCGGCTGCCGGAGTTCCGCAGGTTCGGCATCCAGCTGCGCAGGCGCCGCGCCGCGGCCTATGCGCGGCAGCTTACCCAGGCGTTCGACGTGCGCTGCGGCGGCGTGGACTTGCCCATGAACAGCCTTTCGGGCGGCAACATGCAAAAGGCGGTCATCGCGCGGGAGTTTTCCTTTCAGGCGCCTGTGCTGATCATCAACCAGCCCACGCGCGGCGTGGACATCGGCGCGATTGAGTTTATCCATGAGAAGATCCTGCAAAAGCGCGCGGAGGGCTGCGCCATTCTGTTGGTGAGCGCGGATCTGGACGAGCTCTTCCGCCTGTCCGACCGGTTGGTGACGCTCTACGAGGGGCGGCTCACCGGGCAGTTTGTAAACGGAACGATCTCCAAGCAGGAGATCGGCTACTATATGACGGGCGACCGGCGGGAGGCGCAGGCATGACGACGAACCGTTTCACAAACGCCCTGCGGCTTCTGTTTACGATAAAGCCCAAGCAAAAGCTGACGGCGCAGTACCTGCTGGCACTCGTCATCGCGGTGGCGCTGGCGTTTCTGGTAGGCGCGGGCATTATGTGGATCGTCGGGTACGATCCCATCCAGTGCTACGGCGCGCTGTTTCAAGGCGCGCTGGGCAAGCCGCGCGCGCTGGGCAACACGCTTGCCAAAACCGCCACGCTGTGCCTGACCGGGCTGGCGATGAGCGTTGCCGCCAAGGCGGGCATCTTCAACGTGGGCGGCGAGGGGCAGCTGTATTTCGGCGGGCTGGCGGCGGCCGTGGTAGGCGCGCGGCTTTCAGGCGCGCCCGCGTGGGTTGTCATCCCGTGCGCGCTGATTGCCGCCATGCTCGCGGGCGGGCTGTACGCGTGGGTTCCGGGCATCCTGAAAGTCAAGCTGAAGGTGGACGAGGTGGTGACCACCATCCTGTTGAACTCCGCCGCCATCTATTTATGCAGCTATTTGGCCAACGGTCCGCTGAAAACGACCGAGCGGGGCATTTCCTCCGGCACGGACAGCGTAGCCGCGTCCTTTGCGCCGCTGATCCGCCTGAGCAACCTGAACGGCAGCGTGTTCGTTGCCGCCGCCGCCGCGCTGTTGATCTGGTACCTGATGACGCGTTCCACCGCCGGGTTTGCCATGAAAATCACCGGCTCCAACCCGCGTTTCGCCTTCTACGGCGGCATCCGCGCCGACCGGCTGATGATCGCGGGGATGGTGATCTCCGGCATGCTGTGCGGACTGGTGGGGATGATCGAGGTATTCGGCATTCACAAGCGGTTCATCGTCAACCTCTCCGCGGGGTATTATTTCGACGGGATGCTGGTGGCGATGATCATGCGCTACCAGCCCTTCGGCGTGATTTTGATGAGCTTTTTCTTCGCGATTTTAACCATCGGCGGCTCGGCGATGGAGCTGTCCGCGGGGATTTCCAGCGAGGTAATCTTAATCGTGCAGGCCGTAATCATTTTCTGCATGGCGGCCGAGGGCGGCATCCGCCAGTCGCTGCGCGCCTTTGCGGCGCGGCGCCGGGTGCGGCGGGCACGCGGGAAGGAGGCGGCCTGATGGGCGAAATTTTCAACCTCCTGCTTTTGCAAAACACCCTGCGCACCGCGACGCCCGTGGTGCTGTGCGCGCTGGGCTGCCTGATGACCGAGCGGGCGGGGTTTATGAACATCGGCGTCGAGGGCATGATGCTGATGGGCGCGTTCTTCGCGGTACTGGGCAGCTACCTGTACGGAAGCTGGATGATGGGCATTGTGTTCGTGCTGGTGCTGGGCCTGCTGCTGGGACTGTTCTATTACGGGATGACCGTGAAGCTGAAAAGCGACGAGTTTGTCATCGGCGTTGCGCTGAACATTCTCGCCGGAGGCCTCACGGTGTTCCTGCTGCGCACGCTGTTCGGCGTGAAAGGCTCATTTTCCAGCCCCGGCATTATTCCGCTGCCCACGCTTACGTTCCCGTGGCTGGAACAAGTCCCGGTGCTGGGCGCCCTCTTGAGCGGCAATACGCTGCTGGTGTACGCAAGTTGGGTTTTGGTGCTTTTGTGCTGGCTGCTCTTGTACAAAACCCCGCTGGGTTTTCATCTGCGCGCATCCGGCGAAGCGCCCGAAGCCCTGCGGGCCGCCGGCGTGAACCCGGGCCGCATGAAGCTGCTGGCGTCGGTGCTGTGCGGCATGCTGGCAACGCTGTCCGGCGCGCATTTGAGCCTTGGGTATCTGACGATGTTTTCCGAGAATATGAGCGCCTCACGCGGGTTTGTGGCCGTGGCGTGCGTGATCTTCGGCGGCGGCAACCCCCCGCGCGTGTTCCTGGCGGCGCTGATGTTCGGCTTTATCGACGCGCTGGGCCTGCGCCTGCAACGCTTCATCCCCTCCGATATCACCGCCTCCGCCCCCTACGTGGTGACGGTCGTGATGATGGTGGCCGTGGTGCTGTGGAAGCGGCGGAAGAAGCGGACGGAATAAGGATGTTAGGGGCTTCGCCCCTAAGACCCTGACAAGGGCGTTGCCCTTGACCCATCCAAAAAGCCGCGCATTGCGCGGCTTTTTTGTGGGGTTCAGGGGCAGTGCCCCTGATCAGGGTTCTAGGGATGAAATCCCTAACGTTGCCCTACTCCGCCCGGAAGATCTGGATGGTGAGCACGCCTTCGCCGGTGGTTTCGGCAAGGATGCGGATGGCGAAGGGATAATCGTTGCGGATGATAAAATTCAGGTTATCGCTGCCCACGGCGGCGT
>JAEWTC010000206.1 GCA_023459675.1 Bacillota bacterium
CTTCGCGCCCGGCCGCTTCGCCGCCGAGGGCGAGACGCCGTGAAAGCGCCGGAACGCTTTTTGGAAGCTCTCGGGGGTTTCGTAGCCGTACTGCAGGGCAACGTCGATCACCTTCGCGCCGCGTGCCTGCAGCGCCTGCCCGGCCAGCGACATACGGCGGCTGCGGATGTACTCCGACAGGGGCATATCCGTTAAGCCGTAGAAGATGCGCTGGAGATAGAACGGCGAGTAGGCGGCGTAGCGCGCCGCGGCCTCCACTGTGAGCTTCGAATCCGTCAGGTGCTCCTCGATGTATGAAAGCAGCCGGTTCAACCCCGTGATCCAGTCCATATGCGGCCTCCTTGCCCAAACACCGTACCACAGGCGGGCGCGGCGAACCTGTGTTTGCGTGCGACGATTTGTCCGGTTCTCCCGCTATTCTACTATCGGCGGACGGATACCGCAAGAACCTGTTGACAGCGCCCGTGTTCCCGTGGTATACTCCCTTCCGTAAGCAGAAGCTGCCCGCTTCTCACCGCGCGAACGTGGTTTGCGCAGGTCACGGCACGTAAGTCCGTGGCGGTTGTGGTATGGTGGCGGGTAGTATGCCCGGCACTTTTTTATTTGTCCAAAGCCTGTATGGCCGCGGCAGAAAAGCGCCACACCTGCGGTGAAGCGGAAGCGTTTTGCCGCCGGAACCTTGCGGAGGTGAATGGATATCAACAACGAACCGATGATCAACGAGGAAATCAGAGATCGTGAGGTACGGCTGATCGACAGCGACGGCGGCCAGCTGGGCGTGATGACCGCCCGGGACGCATTGCTGATGGCGGAGGAAAAGGGGCTGGATCTGGTTAAGATCGTGCCCAACGCCAAACCGCCCGTTTGCAAGCTGATGAACTACGACAAGCACCGTTACGAGCAGGCCAAGCGCGAGCGCGATTTGCGCAAAAACCAGCGCATTGTGGAGCTCAAAGAGGTGCAGCTGTCCGCCACTATCGAGGAAAACGACATTCAAACGCGTTACAAGAATGCCGTGAAATTCCTGGAAGCGGGCGACAAGCTGAAAGTGTCCATCCGCTTCAGAGGCCGCCAGATCGCCCATGCGAACATCGGCATGCAGATTATGCTCGATTTCGCCAAGCGCCTGGAAGAGGTGGGAAGCGTCGAACGCCAGCCCAGGCTTGAAGGCCGCTTCATGATCATGATCATCGCGCCAAAGGCGGAAAAGAAGAGCTTTGCCGAACGTGAGCAGGAGCGCAGGGAGCGCGAAGCGCAGGAAGCAAAGGATGAGCTGGACCGGCAGAATGCCGCCGCAGCCGCCGCACCCAAGAAGAAGGTCAAACGCGAAAGCGAGAATATGATCTGAGGCTCACGGCCGCCGCGCTTTCCCCCACGGCGCAGAGCGTGGATTTTCAGCCGCAGCCCCGCGGAAGCCGCCCAAGCGGCGGGCTTTCCTTCGTGCCCGATCCAAGGCACGGCAATGCATTGAGAGGAGGATGACCCACATGCCCAAACAAAAAACGCATCGCGGCGCTGCCAAGCGCTTCTCCTTCACCAAGACCGGTAAAGTGAAGCATAAGCAAATGAACGCCAACCATCAGGTGCACCTCAAAAAGACCAAGCGCACCCGCCACCTTCGCGCCGACGGCCTGATTGAAAACAACGCCGAGGCCCGCACCATCCGGCAGCTGGTACCCTACAAATAATGCTTCACTGAACAAGCAAGGAGGAAACTACGATGGCTCGTATAAAAGGAGCGCTCAACGCCCACAAAAAACGCCGCAAGGTGCTTAAGCTTGCCCAAGGCTATTTCGGCGCCAAATCCCGCCAGTACCGTGCGGCGACCGAGCAGGTTGCCCGCAGCCTGCGCTATGCCTACGTCGGCCGTAAAATGCGCAAGCGCGATTTCCGCCGCCTGTGGATCACCCGCATCAACGCCGCCGCGCGTATGAACAACACCACCTATTCCCGGCTGATGGACGGCTTGAAGAAGAAGGAAATCTTCATCAACCGCAAAATGCTCGCCGATATCGCCGTGAGCGATCCGGACGCGTTTGCCACGATCGTCAAACGGGCGCAATAATGCGGAGTTGCAGATAAAAGACCGTCAGGAATGACGGTCTTTTTTTGTTTCAGTCAAAGTTACGGCGTCAGCTTGAAGGTAACCGTCCAAACGGCTTTGTTGCCGGAGTAACGGCCACCGTTTTCCCTGACGGATACCGTAAGCGAAACGGTGAAACCGTTCTCAAAATCCTCCTGCGAGATCACCCGGGTTTCGCTCGCTTTGCCGACGTCCGGTTTGGAGTCCTTCTCCGTGATCTTGGCATAAAACTCCAGGCTATCTCCCAGGGTAACCGTCACCTTGTCTCCTTTCTTGACCTTCTCGCCGTTGATGGAAAAATACTGCGACCAGCTATTCCCCACATGATTATAGCCGGAGCAAACCGCGGACACGGAAACGGTCATCGTACGCGATGCCGCCGGTGCGGGTGTGGCGTCTGGCACGTTGATCCGTTCGCCGTCATATACAAAGCCGTCGGGAAGCGGCTCCGCCAGTTTCAGATTCTCTACCGGAGCCCACAAGAGCAGCGCCTGTTGCTGCTGCGTAAGCGTTCCGGTGACTTCCATCCCCTGCATCGCTTGGAATAATTTAATCCGCTCCGCAGTCTCCGCACCTAAGCTATCGCCGATCACTGTATCTTCCCCAAAGTAGTTCAGCTCGCGGAGCCGCTCATTCACGGCCAGCACATCCTTGCCGGAGGCATTTTGGGACAGCTCCCGCAACGACAAGACATCGACGAACGCAAGATATTTTGTCATTACGTATCCTGTTTTGCCGTTATACACCGTGCTACACCAAGTGTCGTCATACGGCGCGACCTGCAGATACGCGTCCTGTGGAATTTCCGCCAGTACAACCGCCTTGCCGGACGGCGCTTCGCGCATGTTGAGCGGGCCTTTCACCGTTTTCACCTGCGCATACTGGTACTCCACGGCTGCCGCCGAAAACAAACAGAACACAATCCCAAGAATGAGGACGATGGCGATCGCCGAACGCTTATGATGCATACAAATGCTCCTTATGCAGTTCTCGCGGTGATCAAGAAACAGCGAACAGAACCTCTGCAAGGCTAATCGGACAGCAATGTGATCTAGTTTTTATTGTATAGAATAAAACCCATAAGAACAACAACAAGATATGGGCTTACCCACACCACAGGTAGTGGCAGCCGATAGGGTACTCCTGCGCAAAGAACCGCAGGCCGCGCAATGCGCAGCCGGCGGTTCTTCACGTATGTATGGATGGGGCGGCGATCCTTGCCGCGTTCCTTTACTTCTTCTCCCTCACCGGCCTGCCCTCGATATACCCGCGGTAGCCTTCCGGGGCAAGCTGGAAGCGGGGGGCGTCGTCTTCGGCCCACTGGTAGCCGTAGAGGGCGGGGTCATAACGCTCGATGGCGGCCTGCACGGACAGGATGGCGCTTTCAAAGTACTCGTCCGCGTAGGGCGGGCCCTGGAAGATCATCATTTTGCAGGGTTCGAGGTCGATCACCGCAAAGCCCTCGGGCACGGCGCCCGCGTAATCCGCGGGCACTTCTACGCCCTGTACGTACTCCGAGGTGCCCGCCGGGCGGAGCTTTTTGGGCAGCCACAGGCCCACGGGCTCGTACAGCGCTTCCTTGACGCTGGTTAAAAGCCCCCAGATATCGCAGCCCACCTCTTCGCAGTAGGCGAAATACTCCTCCGCCTTTTTGCCGCGCTTCAAAATCAGCTTGCGCGCGGGCC
>JAEWTC010000207.1 GCA_023459675.1 Bacillota bacterium
CGGTAGAAAAAGCCGATCGCCTGCGTGAGGATCACCGCGCGCTTTGCGAACATTGCGGGTTCGGGCCGGTGCACGAACCAGTGCACGCACAGGTGATCCAGCAGGGCTTTCACCTGCGCGGGCGCGCAGCAGCGCGTACACGGGGTAGGAGAAAACAATCAGATCGGCCCGCAGCATGGCCTGCCAGATGGGCGTCACCGTGTCCGCGTGCGGGCATTTGTCCTCGCCGTGGAAGAAGCACGTTTTGCAGCCGGTGCAATAGGGAGGGCCGTCCTTGGGGAGGGTGAAGGTTTCCACGGCGTTGCCCGCGTGCAGCTCCCGCACGAACAGCTCCGTCAGCGCGTGGGTGCAGCCTTTGATCTGGGTGCCGGTGATGACGACGATCTGCATTCGATCCATCCTCTTAGAAAAAGTGCAGAACACAACCCGTGTTCTGCACTTTGATTATCGCTTGTCAGCGCGTTTGGTTACTCGACTTCGGACGACAGCGCCCGGGCGCTGGAGGAGTAGAGCCAGCGCAGCGTTTCCGGCCCGGCAACGCCGTCGATGGAGGAAAGGCCGTTCACATCCTGGAAATCGCGCACGGCGTTGGCGGTTTTCTCATCGTACGTGCCGGTGATCTGGCCGTCGTAGAACTTCAGCTCATACAGCGTGTACTGGAGGTTGCGCACGTCGGAGCCGGTATCGCCGGGGCGCAGCGTGGAATACGAGCCCGAGGCCGAGGTTCCGCCGTAGAGCATGCGCTGCATGGCGGGGCCAGCCGTGCCGGTAACGCGCAGCCCCTTGGCCGCCTGGTAGTTCTTCACGGCAGTAGAGGTGCCGCTGCCGTAGGAGCCGTCCAGCGAGCCGCCGTAGTAGCCCAGCGACGCAAGCGAGGTCTGCAGCGAGGTAACGTTGGCCTTGGGCGGATTGTTGGAGCTGGAAAGCGTGGTATACCCGGTGGATTTGGCGCTTTCGCCATAGGTTGCCGGGTTGGAGGACGTGGAGGAAGACGTTCCGGAGCTCGACCCCGAGGAGGAGGACGAACCCGTGCCCGAGTACAGGAGGTTCAGCGTTTCCTTGCCGGCAACGCCGTCCGGCGTGAGCTTATTGGCGGTCTGGAAGGCCACCACCGCGGCATAGGTGCCCTGGCCGAAATCGCCGTCCACGGAGCCCGTGTAATAGTTGAGGTCTTTCAGGCGCTGCTGCAGGCCGCGTACGCCGTCGCCCGTCATGCCGATGCGAAGCGCGCCAAGGTACGCAACCACGGAGGACGCGCTCTTGGCCGCGGAGGAGTACAAAAGCTCCAGCGTATCCGGGCCGGCTACGCCGTCCGCCGAGATGCCGTTGCGCTTCTGGAAGGCCACCACGCCGGCTTCCGTGGTTTCGGCAAAAACGCCGTCCGCCGTGCCGGATAGATAGCCGAGGTAAATCAGCCGGTTCTGCAAAATCTTCACCTGATCGCCGGTGGAACCCAGGCGCAGGTAGATGTTCGTTTTACCGTTCATGTAGGTATTGGTATTGGTGTTCGTATTGGTGTTGGTGTTGGTCGTCGTGGACGTGGACGTGCCCGACGTCGTATTGCTCTTGGCGATCGCGTACTTGCCAAACAGCGCTTCCTGCGTCTTGGCGCCCGCAATGCCGTCCGCGGTCAGGTTATTGGCCGCCTGGAAGTCCTTGATGGCCTGCGTGGTGGCGGCGCCGAAAGCGCCGTCCGACGAGCCGCTGTAATACCCGAGGTCCTTCAGCCGATCCTGCAGCTGCCGCACGGCAAGCCCGGTAGAACCGGCTTTGAGCACCGTGGAATCGGTCGTCGTCGCAACGGTGGGCGTCGGGGTGGCGGTATCGCCGCTCGCCGTGGCGGGCGGCGCCGTGGTGGTGGACGCGCCCGAAGAACCCGTGGGCACTACGCCGCTGGGCGGGTTGGTGGCAACGTCGCTGGAAAAATCCCAGTCGTTCCAGTTAATCTGCGCGGCCACCGTGGGCGAGGGCGTGGCCGTAGGCGGCGGCGTATCGGTAATCACGACGTCGAAATTCTGCCCCTGTGTGCCGATGGTCAGGCCGTTGGTATCGTCCACCACGCGGTCAGGCTCCACATAGCAGCTCGACAGCACCGCGGCGGCAGCCAGCAGCGTGAGCAGCAATAATAGTTTGCGGGTGCGGCGGCCGGTTTGCGGCATGCGATTATTCTTCATCTGAACACTTCCTTATTCAGCGATGTGCGTAGCAACTCCCACGGGTAGGGATACCTTATTGTACAAGGAGTCCGTGCAAATTGCAAGAGAAAAATTTAAAGATGTTCACAAAAAAGACGGATTATCATAACCTTTTGTTCCAAAAAAAGAAATAATAGAAAAAAGTAGCCGAAAGTTGCGTTTGTCATGGACAAAAACATGACGCAGGCAGGGAGACGCCGTGCAAAGCAGAAAGACTCACCATACAGTCTGCGGACGGACCCCGGGAAAATTCTGTATGAACATTGGGAGGCATCACATGAAAAAGCGGATCTTTGCGGCGCTGCTGGCGCTCCTGGTTGTGGCGATGGCTGCCACGGCCACAGGCATCACCTATCAGGAATTCACCTGGAACGACCTGAAAATCCCCATCATCGCAATCGAAACCCCGGACAGCATCGGCGACTGGCTGTATCCGGCGGACGGGTATTACTTCATCAGCGTATCCATGCAGCTGACGCCGGAATTGGTGGCCGACGACGAGTGGATGAAGACGCTTGACGACGCAACCTTCCTGGTGATGGCCGACGGCACGGAGATTGACAACAGCATCCGTTCCACCACGGCGGAAACAGGCGAGTACGCCTGCATCTACAGCGTTTCGCAGGAATTCGCGCTGGAGGATTTCGAGTTTATCATCAAGGACGCGACCGCGGTGGAGATTGATCCGCCCGCGCCCACGGAAACCCCGGCTGTGACCGCCGCGCCGTAACGGCGCCGATCGCCGCGCTGCCGGAACCTGCCAAAACCCGGGGGAAACCCGGCGGCGCAGGGCGGAATGCGGCGAAGTACGGCAATTTGGATGGGATACGCAAAGCCCCGCTGATCGCGGGGCTTTGTTTTGTCCTTAAGTCGCGGCGGGCGCGGAGGCTCAGCCGGATGGCGGCGTTGCATGGAATGGGAGCGCAAGGCGCCGGGAACTGCGGGGCTTTATTTTGTCCTTAAGTCGCGGCGGGCGCGGCGGCTCTGCCGGATGGCGGCGTTGCATGAACTGGGAGCGCGAGGCGCCGGGAACTGCGGGGCTTTATTTGTTCTTAAGTCGCGGCGGGCGCGGCTGCCTTATGGCGCGGGCGGCGTTTGGGACGCGGGGCGGGTGGTGGCTTTCCCAAGCGAGAGAGAGTACAGCGTAACGCTTTGCACGGGTACGCCCGTCACCTCCGTCAGCGCCCGGCAATACAGGGCGGTCTGCGCCCCGTACAGCGGCCAGAGCGCCTCGGGGGTTTCCACGGCGTCGGTCTTGTAATCCAGCAGCGCCCACTGCCCGTTATGCAAAAAGCACAGGTCGATCACGCCCTGCACGAGCATGCCCTGTTCCTCGGGCAGCGCGAGCACGAAACCCCATTCGCGGTATACCGTCTGCGCCGCCAGCGCGGCGCGGCCCCACGCGCTTTGGAAGAAATCAGCAAGCGCGGCGGAGTCCGTCAGGCGGAGTTCCTCGTCCGTCATCAGCCGCTGCCTGGCAAGGTTCGCAAGCTGCGCCTCGATGTTCGTTTGCATTTCCCGCGCGGTTTCAAGCGGGCGCAGTTGGGCATAGGAAAGCAGGCTGAGCGCCTTGTGCGCGGCAACGCCGCGCTGCACGCCGCGCGGGCCTTCGCCGCCCTCGCGCAGGAAGGCGGGCAGCCGGGGCAGATCGCCCATCTGCCGCGGGCGGGTGAGCGGCAGGGGAAGGCGCTTCACGCGCACGGTCTCCCGGTCGGCCGCGTCGTCCACATCGGGGTCGGTTAACTCCGGCGCCTCGGCGCCGGGCAAGGCGCGCGCGCGCACCAGCGCCGTGACGCCCACCTTGAAGGGCCGGTTCTCCCGCGGCAGCGGCGCGGCGATGGGGCTGCCGGGCGCGCCTTCCGGGGGCAGCTCGCGCGCCAGCAGGCGCGCTTCATCGGTTAAAATTTCCAGCCGGGAACGCTGTTTTTGGAGGGAATCTAGGTCGGCGCGCGTCTGCGTGAAAGCGAGCAAATCCGCCGTTTCTTCGGCCGCATTGTGGGAAACGAGCCGAAAACCCCCCGTTTTATGTGGAAAAGTTGTGGATTGCGAGGAGAACGGGGGTTCGCAGCCCGCACGCGCAACCTCCTCCGGACGCACGGTTTGCAGCAGCCAGTCCAGCATATGCCGGGCGCTTCCCACCGCGTAGGCCGAGGGCGCGGACGGGGAAAACCGGGGCGGGTCCGCGCAGCCAAGAAGGAGCAGCTCGTCCCGCGCGCGCGTCATGCCCACGTAAAGCACGCGGGCGCGCTCGGCCATGGTTTCGCTCTTTTGGCGCAGATCGATGGCGGCGGCCAGAAGGGTGTCCCCCTTCACGCGCAGCGCTTCGTCCACGTAGGGCAGCGCCGCGCCCAGCCGCGCGTGCAGCTTGAACTCCCCGTTGCCCTGGCCCTCGAAAGGCGTGTCCAACCCCATCAGGAATACCACCGGGAACTCCAGCCCCTTGGATTTGTGAACGGACATCACCCGCACCACGTCCTCCCGGGGGCCGAGTACGGTGGGGCTTACGCTTTCGCGCACGGCGGACGTCGAAACGACGCTTGCCAGGAACGCCTGCAGATCGCCGCCGCCCCGCGCCTGAAACTGGGCGGCCTTTTCGCACAGCAGCTGCAAATTCGCCTGCCGCAGCCGCCCGTAGGGCAGGCAGCCGTAGTACGCGTACAGCCCGGAGCGCGAAAGCCATTGCCACAGGTAATCTGGCAGGGGCATGCTGCGTAGGAGAAAGCGTTCGTGTTCCAGCGTTTGCAGCGCGTTTGCCGCGCGGGCGGCCAGCGCGTCCTCCCCCGCGGCGGCGGTACGCAGCGCGTCCAGATAGCTGCCGCGCGGCGTGCGGATTCGCACCAGCGCAAGCTCCTCGTCCGTCAGCCCCATCGCGGGGCTGCGCAGGCAGGCCAGAAGGGAAAGGTCGTCCCGGATGTTATCCATCAGGCGCAGGTGGCACAGCACCTGCGTGATCTCGTCGCTGGAGAGCCCCGCGCCGCCGCCCTCGGCGTAGGCCGGAATGCGGCGCGCCGAAAGCACCCGGGTTAAAACTTCGTCCACGCCCTTCATGCGCGGGGCGAGCACGGCGACGTCGCGGTAGCGCAGCGTGCGCATGCGGTTTTCCTTGCGGTCGAAAAACGGCTGCCCGACCCGCGCCTCAATTTCCTTCGCGATGACCGCCGCCTGTACGCGTACGCGCTCCGCGCTTGTGAGCGGCCGGGTGAACAGGTGCAGCGTCACGGGCGGATCGTTCTGCGTTTCCTGGCCCGGGTAGAGCATGGCGCGGCTGTCGTAGGCGATCTCGGTAACGTCCGGCCGCATGACGTGCGCAAACACGCGGTTGACCGCGGCAAGCACCGCGCCGCGGGAGCGGTAGTTGCGGTTTAAGTCGATGCGGCGCTGCGGGGCGGTTTCCGCGTCCGCAAACGTGCGCTCCTTTTCCATGAACAAGGTCGGGTCGGCCTGGCGGAAGCGGTAGATGGACTGTTTGACGTCCCCCACGTAGAAGAACCGCTGCGGGGGAAGCGCGTCCCGCGGGACGTTCTCCTCAGCCTGCGGGCTTGCGGCGCCCGGTTCCCGCGCGGGGGTTTGTCCGCCCGCGCCGGGTAATGTTTCACGTGAAACATCGGCCGGGCGCTTGACGGCGTTGAGCAAGGCTTCCTGCACGCCGCTGATATCCTGATACTCGTCTACGAACACCGCGTCGAACCGCGCGGCCACTTCCCGCCGGATTTCCGGGTCGGCAAGCACGGCGAGCGCCATGTGCTCCAAATCGTTGGGGTCCAGCAGCGCACGGCTCTTTTTGCGCTCCAGAAAGCCGTTGTGCAGCGTTTCGCACAGGAAGGAAAGCCCCGCAAGCGCGGGCTGCATGGCGTTCATCCGCGCGACGAGGGTTTCCGGCGGAAGCCGGAACAACGCGCCGATGCCTCCGACGCGCTTTTTCAGCGCTTCCCGCAGATCCTTGTATTGCTGGTTGACTTCCTTTTGCGCGTCGTCCAGCCCGCGCAGGGCGGGCATCCGCACCAGCGCGAATGCCTGCGCCGCGCGCACCAGCGCGCTTAGCCCGTGCGCCGCCGTTTGCCGCAGGGAGGATACCGCGTCCCGGTCGCTCTGGATGGCGGGCAGGTATGGCGCCGGGCAATCCGGGTGCTGCGAAAGCGCTTGCAGCTCCTGGGCCAAATCTTCCGCGCCGGAGAGCAGCACCCGGCAATCGGCCAGCAGGGTTTCCGCCATCGGCCCGGTTTCCAGATCGGCAAGCGTGTACGCGGTTTCGGCGCGCTCGCGCAGAAAGCCCAGCGGGTCGGCAAGCGTCATCAAAAACGGGTACAGCGTTTCCGTCATGGCAACAATCTGCTTGTCCTCAAACTTCGCCGTCAGCGCCGTTTCCGGCGCGGAGCCTTCCGCCGCGCGGGTATACAGCGCGTCCATCGCCTCGGAAAGCGCGTCGCTGAACAGGTTGCGGCTCACGGTTTGATCGGCCACGGCGGACAGGGGATCCACGTCCGCCGCCTGGAAAAACTCCTGCACCAGCGAATGGCAGAAGCTGTGCAGCGTGGAGATATGCGCAAGCTCCAGCTTGTCCCGCTCCCGCCG
>JAEWTC010000208.1 GCA_023459675.1 Bacillota bacterium
TTCATGCCGCCCGCCTCCTTCCTCAGTCGTAATAGAACGTGCGCTTCTGGATGGCGCGCACCACCAGCGCCAAAAGCAGGCACACCAGCACCGTGGACGTGAGCGAGAACGCGCTGCTCAGCCCGTAATTGTATTCGGTAAAGGCCGTATCGTACGCCAGATCCACCACCGGGCTTCTGGAAAACGCGTCCACCACGGTGTAAACCACGTTGGTGATGATATGCGGCATCACGATGGGGAATGTGATTTTCCAGAACGTTTCGTAGCCGGTTGCGCCTTCGATGCGGGACACCTCGTACAGCGCGGGCGGAATAGCCTGCAGCGCGGCGATGAAGATGATCACCTGCACGCCGGAGGCCGTAATGATGTCCGAAATTCGGGCGACCGCGCCCACGATGTAGTCAAGCGCGGCGCGCGGCAGCGCCAGGCTTTCAAACAGGCCGATATAGTAGGAAACGTTGACCGCGGACGTTTGGGCGGCCTGCGCCGCCTCGGTGCTCACGGGGCTGATTCCGCCCGTCATCAGCTGCAGCTGCATGGCGAGGGCTTCCGCGATGGCGTCCGCGTTCAAAATGATGGGCAGGAAGAAGATGGCGCGCACCACCGCGCGGCCCCTGAACTTGCGGTTTAGGAGCATCGCCACGAACAGGCTGAAGAAGATGATCAGGGGAACGTCGACGACCATGTTCAGCATCGAGGTCGTCAGCACTTGCTTAAAGGTCGGGTGCGCGCGGAAAGCGTACAGGAAGTTGGCAAGCCCCGTGAAGGTGACTTGGTAGCCGCCGGTGGACGCGATGGCGATTGCGGACAGGGAGAACTGCCCCGTCATCAGCAGGGTGCGCACATAGAAGTACAAAAACCCGATCAGCCACGGCGAAATGAACAGCAGGCCTATGATCATGCGTTTGCGGCTCATGGTGAGGCGGAACTTTTTCACGGCGCGGGCACCTCCGTTCGCGTTCCCATGGCGGGAATGGAAAACCCGTCCAACACGGCGTCTTCCGCGCCGTAGTTGACGTAGATCACGACGCCGTTTTGGTAAGTGACCTTCGTCACGTCGCCGATACGCGCATGGTCCGTCATCTGCACGCCCTGCACGGGCTTGAGCGCGGCGTTCAGCTCCCCGTACATCGCCGCGGCGGTTTCCTTCCAGTTGTCAAACGCGGTGGAATAGTAGCGGCTCAGGCCCGTGTACTGCATCCGCGCCGAATCCTCCCACGTAAACGCGAAACGGCAGGAAGCGCCGTATTCGATCAGCCGGAGCAGCTCCCGGCGCGGGTCGGCCGCCATGGCGAGGTTCCACTGCTCGCCCGCATAATCCGCACACCCGTGCACCACCATGGGGTACAGGGGGATTTCCTCATCCACGATCAAAAACGCGTTCGACGTCAGCGGCGCGCCGGTTACCGCCTGCGCGTAGGGCAGGGCGTACAGGTTGCCGCCGCTCACCAGAAGCTTTCTGCCCGTTGCGGCCAGCTTATCAAACTGGGCGGTGACGACCTGGAGCGCTTCCTCGCGGCTGATGACCTCGGTGCGGCGCTTGTCGGAATGCAGCTGGTCGCCCAGGTCGCGCAGCGACACACCGGAAAGGTTCAGGCTTTCCGCGGCGCGGATCAGCCCGTTTACGTAGCGTGGCAGAAACTTGGGCGACACCAGGGAGTACAGGGTTTCCTCATATCCCAGCGCGGATACGCGCCGGAGGATCGCCGGGTTGACCTGCCCCAAAATCGCCACATAGCCCGCGCCGTAGTAGCGCGCGCTTTCATACGCGCGGGAATACCGTTTGGAGATCAGGGTAACGTTTTGCAGCGCCGTGTCGGCGTACAGCGTGCCGCCCAGCGTTTCCAACGTAGACGAAAGCGCCGCAAGCCCCGCCTTGCCGCCCAGCTTAGACAGCACCTGCACGCGGTCGGGTACGTCGTGATAATAGCCGCCGTTCATCCAGCCCTGGAAGTTCATCTGCTGGCGATGAACGCCCAGCGCGGCCAGTGTTTCCGCCATGGCGGCGGCCTGCGCGAAGGTGGTCATCGGCGTCACCTGAAGCGTGCGAAAACCCAGCGTATGGGCGGCCGCCTTCACACCGCCGATCACGTCGCAGAAAAACGGCAGATCGCCGCCCGGCTCCTGCGCGGTGAGCGCGCCCTCCGCAAGCAGCCGTTCGCGGTAGTAATCGGCGAGGCCCACGTAGCCCTTGTGTTCCCCGGTCAGCAGCGCGTAGCGCACGGTGATGTTTTCGTTATACAGGTCCTTTTCCATAATCGGCAGCGTGGCCTCGGTGCCCGAAACGCCGAACATGTCCAGAATATCGTAGCTGCGGATGAGGAAGGACGGGTAGATGGTGTTGTAGCTGTTGTACTTGCCGGCGACGTCCGCCGTGAGGAGGCAAAGCGACGCGCCCCGCTCCACCGTGGCGAGCACGGAGCTGTTCTCCCGGCAGACGCCAAACACCGGCAGCCGGGCGGGCACGCTGTTCTCCAGCACCGTATAGGTGCTGTCCATACGGTCGATATCGTACAGGTACTGGGCGTACGCCGCGGCGGTCGTTTTACCGTTGTTGAAGCGGATCAGCGCCCCCGCGCCGCTTGGAACCACGAAATAGCCCTGTTCCCGCGCGTCCGCCGCGCCGAATGCGCGCAGCAGCTGCACGCGGTAAATGAAGCCGCCGCCGTGCTCCTCCATGAGGCTTACGGGCATGCTGACCTCCAGCCCTTCGGCGCACAGCCGGTATTCCAGCACGATAACGAACGTCATCGGCTCCGCGGCATCCGCCGTGCCCAGCGCCGTCTGCGCGTAATAATCCTCCTGGGTAAAGCCCGCGCTTTTGAAGATTCCATCCAGGGAGCGCAGCGTGCGCCTATTGGTGCGCACGGTGAAGATCAGCCCGTAAAGCCCCTCGGTTTCCAGGTTCAGGGTATACATGCGGCGCAGGGTGTCGGCATCCGCCTGCGGAAGAGCGGCAACCAGCCGCTCAAACATCTCCTGCGACAGCGCGGTGGGCACGTAATACTCAATTTCCGCCTGCTCGCCCAGCACATAGCGGTAGCGCACGCCGCCCTGGATGGCTTGCGCCTCCGCCTGCCCGCGGGCGACGGACATGGAATAGCTGTCGTACACGCCCGCGGTGCGGCTGGCGTTGAAATAATCCAGCAGGAACTGGGAGTGCAGGTAGTTGCGGTTGGTTTCATTGGCGATAGGGTCTTCCTCCAATCCGGGAGGATTGGAGTACACGGTCACGCCATTGCGTTTGTCGTATACGGCGACCTCCGCGATGGCGGGGTCGGTATAGAGCTTGAAGTGTTCGTTTTCCGCGGCAAGCTGCATGCCGGGCACGCTGGGCGCTTCCTCCGCAAGGGGCGTAAACGGCGCGCCTTCCTCCGTTGTATATCCCCGGCCCGCAAGCGCGTCCCGGTAGCCGGTGTAGAACTGATAGCGGAACAGGAATACGGCAAGCAAAACCAGCGCGGCAAGGCCCGCCGCCGCGAGCGCCAGCCAGAACACGCGGCGGATGAGGCGCTTGCGGCGCAGCAGGAAGCTTCCCGGGAGGTTTTTATTACCCATGCGTTCGTTCATGCGTTCCTACTCCAACTTATGATCTGAACAGGAGTTCGTAGTAAATGCTCTGGAAAAAGGTGACGATCTGGCCGACGAAGCTGATGACCAGCAATGTCAGGAAAATAAGAACCAGCATACCGACCAGCGTTAAAAACAGCGTGACCAGCGTTTTGGAAAGGGAGTAGCCGTGCACCTGCATCACGCCCGTGAGCATCATCACCGCCGCATACCCTACGCCCAGGATCAGCAAAATCGCGTAGAAGCCTTCCTCGTTCTCGGCGATGATCTGGCTTACGAGCGTCGCCAGATTGAAGGTGACGATCAGCGGAAACGCCGCGTAGCCCACGGCAATCAGGATGTCCTTGAAACGGCCCTCGCCGTCCATCAAACAGGTGACGGACCAGTTCCCCACGCACAGCATGAAGTACAACAGCAGGATGCCGCCCATCTCCTGCAAGGCTGAAACCGAGCGCGGGTTGACGGGGTTGACCACGAAGCTTGCGAGCATGCGGTTCAAGGAAAACGAGAACGCGAACAGCACCACCAAAAGCACCGCGATCCACACGCTGCCCGTATCCTGATGCCGGATCCAGTAATAGCCGTCCGCCGGATGGCTTACGGTGTGCAAAAGCGTTTTCCACTTTTCCCGCCCAAAACGCGCCTTCATGCCGCAGCCTTCCTTTCCGCCCTGCGTCGTTTAAGCACGCGGCGCAGCACAAGTCCGCCCACGCCAAGAGCGATGCCCGCGGTGAGGATTGTTCCCAGGTTATCCCGAAGCAGCGCGTTGCGGTAGCGCTTGTAGGCCACGGAGTAGTAGGATTTGTTCATGCCGCGCTTCAGGTAAACCATGGCCTGCGCGTTATCCCCGGCGGCAAGGTACGCCTTGCCGATGCCCACGTTGGCCAGCTCGTTGTTCTCATCCAGCCGAAGCACCTGCTCCCACTTGCCTACGGCCAGGGTTTCGTCGCCATCGTAGCGCAGGGCCACGGCCTGGTTGATCAGCGCGCCGTACTCCGTTTCCCCAAACGTCAGGATGGCCGCGCGGTTCGCGTCCAGCACCAGCACGGTGTTTCCGACCGCCTCGATGGCCACGGGCGTGATGAACGTACCGCTCTGCGTGCCAAGTCCGCCGAAGATGTACAAAAGATTGCCCTCATGGTCGTAGGTGAAGATGCGCCCGCGCCGGGAATCCAGCAGCGAGTACACGCCCGCGCCACGGTACACCACGTCCACAATTTTGCTGGGGCCCGCGTACTGGCCGAAACCGCCGGTCCACAGATCGCCGCCCAGGTTTTCGGCAGGGCCTTTGCGGATCACGTCCTCGCCGCGCGGGTTCAGGCGTTTCACGGCCTGCACGCCGTCGGTATCGATGTTGGAGGCGTACACGAAGCCGTCGTCGTCGATATCGATTCCGGTAAACTCGGTGGGGATGAAGAGCTTTTGCTTGGAACGCTCCTCCTTGGTGGCGATGCGCCGCCAGAACTTCTCCCAGAGGCTGATTTTCACATTGATCGTACCGAAAAACCCCGTGAACCTCCCGTCCGTATCAAACACCATGATTCCCTCGAACATCTTCTGGGCAATGCAGTAGATACGATCGGCATAATCCACGCACACCTTGAGCGGCGTAAATACATAACCCTCTTCCAACGCTTCGCCCGTTGGGTTTGCCACGATCTTGAGAAGCGATCCGTCCGGGTTGAGGGCCACGATGCGGCGGTTCTGGCTGTCGGCGATATACAACACGCCCGCGCCGGACACCGCGACGCCCGTAGGCGCGCTGAAGGTTTCCGGCCCGTTTGGCCCCGCGAAGCCGGTGATCACGGCCTCCACCGCGCGCAGATCCTCTTGCAGTACAACGATGCGGTTGTTGCCCGTATCGGCCAGGTACAGGCTGCCCCCCGGCGAGCGGCAGAAATCCTGCGGCGCCAAAAAGGCGCCCACGGGCTGCCCCTGATACGTCAAATCCGCCCCCGTAAGGGTTTGCAGCGGCACATACGCCGCGGGGGTAAAGCGGATATCGCCCCACGTATCATAGGTATAGGTGTCGTAGGGCTGGCCGGTGTCCGCCAGCGCGGAGGGCGCAAGCACGCACAGCAAAAGCGCGGCGCAAACAGCGCGTTTCATGATGTCCATGCGTGCCCCTCCTTTCTAAAATCGCCTGAGACAAGTTCATTCTGCCCGGCCTTCGCCATCCCGATGCCGGAAAACCCAGCGCGGCCTGCGTTACTCCTTCATGCCCGACGTGGTCATGGTCTCCATGATCGACGACTGGCAGACAAGGAAGAACGCGATCGGCACCGCCGCGATGATAAACGTCACCGCCGCGGCAACCCCCGCGCGGGAGACGCCTCCCGCCGAAATCTGCAGCAGCGAGAACTGCAGGGGCTTGAGTTCCTCGTTGCGCAGGAACAGGCTGCCGGTGTTCCCCCACATCTGCTGGAACTGGAAAATCGCGAGCGTGAGCCACGCGGGCTTGACGTTTGGCATGATGATGGACCAGAAGATGCGCCACTCGCTCGCGCCCGCGATGCGCGCCGATTCCATCAGCGAATCCGGCAGCTGCTCCATGAACTGCTTCATCAGATACAGCCCCATGCCAAACGACCAGGCGGGCAAAATCAGCGCCGCGTAGGTGTTGTTCAGGTGAAGCCAGGAGATGATCACGTACTGCGGGATTTGCGTGACCGTCCACGAAAACATCATGGAGAGCACGACCATGGAAAACAAAATGTTCTTGCCGGGAAAATCGTGCTTGGCCAGCGGGTAGGCCGCCAACGAGGCGATGATCACATGCCCGAGCATCCCGCCCAGGGTGATGATGGCGGTGTTCAGCAGATAGCGGGAGAACGGCACCCAGGTGTCGTTCATCAGCACAAACAGATCGGCAAAGTTCGAAAAGGTGGGGTTTCGCACGAAGATGCGCGGCGGAAACTGGAAGATCTCGTCGATCGGCTTGATGGCGTTGTTGACGACCATCACCAACGGCAGCACCATAAACACGCCGCATACGATCATCAGCCCGAACAAAAGCGCGTTGCCGGCCATGGAGCGGTTGAGCTTCCTTTCGCGGATGCGGAACCGGCGGCGTTTTACGGTTTTCACATTTTGCGCCATCTAGTTTCCCACCCTTCGGAGCAGCCGCTGCACCAGCTTGTTGGTGCCCACCATCAGCAAAAAGAGGATGGTGGCGATCGCCGAGGCGTAGCCCATGTCAAGCCTCGTGGACCCGTAATCCAACAGGTGGGTTACGATGGTCGCGCCCGCGTAGTTCACCGAGGGGTTGCCCGCCAGGTTGATGGAGATATCAGCCACCGCAAAGCTCATGGTGATCTGCATCACCGCGCCGAACATCAGCTGCGGGCGCATGGCGGGCAGGGTGACGAACCAAAGCTCCTGCCAGCGGTTTTTTACGCCGTCGATGGCCGCGGCCTCGTACATGCTTTTGTCCACGGTTTGCAGCCCCGCCAGAAACGCGAGGAAGCCCGTGCCCAGCGAAAGCCAGAGCTGCACCACCATCAGCACCGGCAGGATCAGCGTTTCGGTTTTCATCCATAAAACGGCTTCGTTCAGGATATCCAGCCGGAGCAAAAGGCCGTTCAAGTAGCCGTAGCGGTCGCCCGTGAGAATGAGGTTCCACACCACGTAGGCGTTGCCCGTAATGGAGGGGGCGTAGAACACCAGCGTGAGCAGCGCGCGCATTTTGGGCTTGAACTCGTTGATGATCCACGCGAACAGCAGGCACAGGAAATAGCTGATCGGCCCGGTGATCACCGCGAACAGCAGCGTGTTTTTCAGCGCGATGATAAAGATATCGTCCTCCAGAAGGAGCTTTACATAGTTCTGCCAACCCACGAACGCGGGCGGCTCCAACATGTTGAAGTACGTAAACGAAAGCCCGAGGCTCATCAAAACCGGCAGCACCGTGAAAAAGAAGAACAGCAGGAAATACGGCGCCATCAGCGCGTACGAAGCCCGCGCGCGCCAGATGCGGCGGCCCAGCGTGTACTGGTTTGCCTTGCGGTTCCGTTCTGCCGTCATGTGCGTTCCTTTCTGTTGGGAGGGAAGTAGTGGGGCTATGCGCCCCACACCCGCAGTTAAGGGTCAATGACCCTTAACAATCCCCACCTTGACCGCGCAATGCGCGGTCAAGGATGGGTCAAGGGCAACGCCCTTGTCAGGGTCTTAGGGATGAAATCCCTAACGGCTTACTGCCCGGCAACCGGTAAGCCGAACTCCTGCCTTTTGTAGGTGATCTCGGCGTTGATGTAGTAGACCTTTTCCATGAGTTCCTCGCGGGGGGTGGCGGCGGCGTTATCGCGGATCTTCTGGGACGCGTCGGTGGTGACGGAGAAAAAGGCGTTGTTCACGTTGCGCCAGGAGTAGTAGCCGCCGGGCACCTGCGGGATACCCTGCACATATTGCAGCTGTTCCGCCAGCGCCTCGTAATCGCGGATCGGCCAGGGGAGCGCCGCCAGCGCTTCGAGGTTGGCCGTAGCCACGCGGGCGGACGCGCCCATCAGGCTTTCCATTTCCCGCCCGTAGAGCGTTTGGATTTCTGTGGACGTCCACCATTTGAGGAACGTCCAGCACTCGTCGGGGTACTTTGTCTGCGCCATAATGATATCGGCAAGCCCCACGCAGCCCGTGGCGCGGTTCACGCTGCCGTCCGCCTGCACGGTGCCGGGCACGGCGGTAAAATCCCACAGGCCCAGAATATCGGGCGCGGATACCTGCAGGTTGTTGTACAGCGTGTAATCCGCAATGATCAGCGGGCACTCGCCCGTGCGGAAACGCTCCTCGACGCTCGTTTCCTTGTCCAGCCGGTAATCGGTATAAAACTCGCAGTATTGTTTGAAGGTGCTCACGGCCACGTCGGAATCAAGCAGCGACCGGTCCCCGTTTTCGGTGTAATACGCGCCGCCGTTTTGGAACAGGAGCATCGCAAAAATCTGCTCGGAGGGCAGCATCCCAAACTCCATCTGGTTTTTGGAAAGCACCGACATGGCCACCTTCACGTCGTCCCAAGTCTTAGGCACGGCAAGCCCGATCTCGGCCAAAATATCCTTGCGGTAGAACAGCATCGGAAACGTATAGGTATCGGGCAGGGCGTAGGCGGCGCCGTTAAAGGAGAAGGGCGCCAGCGCGCTTTTCGCAAACCGCGCGGCAACCTCCGGAAAATCAGGAAACCGGGTCAGATCCAGCACGGCGCTGCGGATGCCGAAGTTCACGGGCGTATCGTTGCCCACATTCAGCACCGCGCCCGCGATGCCGTTGGTATTGGCCACCTGAATGGCGACGTCCGGCCCCTGCCCGGCCAGGGTGGCGCGCAGCAGCACGTTCATATCCACCAGCTGCACGTTCACGCCGACGCCGTAGCGCGCGGTGAACCGCTCGTCGATCAGCGCCTTGATGACGTTTGCCTGATCGCGCCCCGTGCCCACCCACAGGGTAATGGCCGGAATTTCGGCGTTATCCTCCACCACGTTTCCGATGCGGTTATAATCGATCACGAAGGAATAGTACAGCCGGGCGATTTCGTGCCACGTTTTGGCGCCCAGGCCGTTGGCGGCCGCGGCGGGTGCGGTATCGGCGGAATGCACGGTAATGCGGTCGATCTGCAAAGGCTGGGGCCGCGCCAGCGTTACCCAATTGCCCAGCGCGCGCACGTTGATTTTGTAGGACGTAATCACCTCGGTGAAGCGCTCCTGATCCAAAATCAGCTCGTCCAGCTGATCCAGCATCGTGCGCAGCACCGTAAGCTTGTCGGAGTTCTCCCCCGCTGTTTCCAACAGCGCGTAGAAGGCCAGCAGCAGCTCGTCCTTCACGGCGGTCAGATCGGACTTCAATAGCGGCAGGGAGGCTTCCAGCTGGTAATCGCGGAAGCGGTCGGGCTTCACGCCGGTGATGTAGATCACCTTACGGTAGATGGCGTTTAGCTGCTGCACGCAAGCTTGCACGCGCCCGATGATCTGCGCCATATCGCCCAGCACCACTTCCATGCGCAGCGTGTGCGCGCCCGCGGCAAGGTACACCCGGTACGGCTCGCCGCTTTCGCTTGCCATGGTTTCCTCGCGCCAGTTGCGCGTGTAGGAAAAGCGGTAGGCCTCGAATTCCGCAAACGGCACCTCGCCGTCGATTGTAATTTTGCGCGACACGGCCGCCCCGCGCACGAAATTCTGGCGGTCGAACAGGGTGATGCAGTAATACCCCGCCTCCTCCACCGAAAATTCCCACTCGATCCACTGCCCGGCAAAGCGCCACGGCATGCCGCCGATGGAGTTGTTGAGCAGGTTTTTGGCGCTGGCGGGGTACACCGCGGGCGAGCCCTGCTCCTGCCGCGGGTAGAGCATCTGCGAGGAGGTGCGCACGGCGTTTTCCGCCTCGATGCGGACCGCCTGCCCGGCGGTATCCGTCGCCCCCGCCGCGTCCGCCGCGGCCTTTACGGCTTCGTAGGAAGCGGGTTCCTGCCGCCCGCCCAACGTGATGTTATACAAAAGCATCGGCTCGCGCAGCGAAAGCAGGGTGAGGGTATGGGTCCCCGCCGTCAGGTAGACGGACAGAGGCGCGGTAATATAGCCGTTCTGGTCGTACAGCTTCATGGTCATCCACGCGGGCGTTTCAAACGGCGAGGGTTTCAGCTCGTTGCCCTGGTTGTCCTTTTTCCAGGCGATCACGGAAACGCCGTTTGCGTCCGGCGCGGGCAAAAGCTCCGTGTTCGCCCACACGCGGCAAAACTCCACCAGCGCAAGCTCCTTGCAGGGAAGCGCTCCGTCGATCAAAACCGCACGCTGGATGGCGGCGTTCTTCCCAGCCACCGGGAAATAGGTGAGGGAAACGTCGTACCAGCCGTCCTGCGGAACGGACACGCTGTAAGCGATCAGCGCGTTTTCGCCCGTCAGCACGGAAGTGCCGCTCTTCCCCTCGTAGCCGGTCATCAGGATGGGGTAAACTCTCCGTCCATCCTCCTCGTAGCGGGTATACGCGTCCGCCGGGATTTCGATCACGGCCTGCGCGCCGCCAAGCTTCGCGCCGGCCGCGTACTGCGCGTACCGCGGCACCGAAGCGTCGATCGAGTAGGTGCTGACCAGCTCCCGGTAATACGCCATGCTGCCGTCCGCGGCGGCAGACGCAGGCTGCGCGGGTTCCCCGGCGGGCTGCGTGGAAGCCGTGGCGGGTTCCGGCGCGGCAGGCTCCGGCAGCGGGTAGGTTTTCAGGTCCGGCAGATCGGCGCGGGTGATGACCAGATCGCTCTCGTACACCTTGCGCACCATGAAAGCCTCGGTATATTGCTCGGACAGATCGTTGAACGCGGCGTTTTCCAGCACGAACTCCCCGCCCCAGGTGCAAAACAGCCCCCACATGGCGCCGTCGCGCAGGGCAAGGTCGGGGTCGAACAGGCAGCCATTTTCGGAGAGGACGATCATCTTGTTTGCCTTGGTATACTGGGCCGCCTTCATAAACCGGGCGGTCTGGGGCGTGTATACGCGCTCGCCGGGGTAAATATCCTCGCCGATGATATCCACCACGTCGTCGCCCGGATACCAGGCGGCGTCCTGCCCGTTCCACACCCAAATCAGGTTATTCAGGCCGTGCAGGTTGGTCAGCCGGTCGTACAGCAGGCGGTAGAGCCGTATATAAGCCTCGCTGCCCTTGGCGCCCCACCAGAACCACCCGCCGCTCGCCTCGTGCAGCGGCCGCCACAGCACGGGTACGTCCGCTTCCTGCAAAACCTTGAGCTGCTCCGCAATCGCGTCGATATCCCTAAGCAGCAGCCGGTAGCCCTCGGGGTCGTTGCCGTTCATGATAGCGGCGAGGTCGATGTTCGTCTGATCAGTATAAAAGCCCTTGTACCAGATGCCGGTGAGGTACTTGGAGGGTGCGTTCCAGTGCCAGGTCAGCGTCACGACGCCGCCCGCGTTCCAGTATTCCGCCGCGTACTCCGTGGCTTTGGACACGCTGCCGTTTTCCACGCGGGAGGGGGAATAGTCGATCAAATCCAGCCCGAGCACCGCGGGGAACTTGCCGCCCGTGGCGCGCCAGATGGCGGCGTTTTCCATGCCGAACATACCGCCGGACGCATACTGGCCGGAGAGGATTTTCGTGCCGTACACATCGCAAAGATAGTGCATCAAACGGCGCGCGCTGGCGGACGCGTTTGTGTTTACAAGCTGCGGCTCGATATGGAACAGCCCCTCTCTCAGCGGCGGGGAAGCGGACAGCGAAACACTGTCGATTTTGACCCAGCCCCAGAACTTCCGGATGGATACCATATGCGCGCCCTGCGCAAGGTACAGGCGTTCCAGCACCGTGTCGGCAAAGGCGGCGCCCTCAACGCTGACAGTGCCCGCCATTTCGCCGTCCAGATATACGTAGTTTTCCTTGTAGCTTCCGTCCACGCTTGCCTGGCGCACCGTGAGATCGTAAAACCCGTCCGCGGGAACGGTCACGGGGACGTCCACCGCGTCCCCATCCTCCCGCAGGCCTTCCGCGAACCCCACGCCCCCGGCGCTGCCCAGCGTTGCGTTGCCAAGCAGCGCTCCGCTTTCGGCTTCAAAAACGGCCGGCTGGGCAAGGGAAGGAAACAGCGGCGCAAACAGCAGGGCAAACAACGTTAAGCCGAAGATCGCCCGCCGGAGCGCCTCAAACGTTTTCATTCGCATGCCCACTCGCTTTCGCCACAGTGTGCCGCATCGCTCGGATGCCGGTTTGTTAACCAGTTAGCTAAAATATTGGTTTATTGTAACTCTATCGTACACGAAAAAAGGGCGTCTGTAAAGATGCCCTCGCGGAGATTTTTCTTATTTTTTCCATGCCAATGTTTGCCGCGCCGGGAAAACCATCGGCGGACACGGGAGCGGCGGTTTACAGAACCTGGGAATTTTAAGGCGCGGCGCCGGGTTTGCGCGGGCGTTTGCTCAGCCCTGCCGCCTGCGGGTTTCCTTGTCCTTGTACATCAGCTGGTCGGTGAGGTTCACCAGCTCATCCACGTCGTAAGGCTTAGAATGGTTCACGTACACGCAGCCGAAGCTCAGCCCCGTTACGTAGGGCTTGCCCGCGGAATAATCGCAAAGGATCTGGTCGATCCGCTTGATGTAGGAGGGGCCGACGTCCTTTTGCGATTCCAGGATTACGAAAAACTCGTCGCCCCCGAAACGGCAAACGAAATCGTCGAAATTCGCGCTGGATACGAGGATGCGGGAAACGTCCTTGAGCACCTCGTCGCCCGCGGTGTGGCCGAACGTGTCGTTGATGTACTTAAACCCGTTCACGTCGATCATGATGGCGGTAAAGGGTTCGCGGGATCTGATCTTATACGAGAGCCGGTTTTCCATCTGCACGCGGGAGTGGAGCAGCGTCAGCGGGTCCTTGAGCAGCTCGTCGCGCTCCATCAGCAGAAAGCAGATGAATATGCCCAGCGTATAGCCGGGTACGCCGAACGACAGCCCGAAGAAAAGCGTCTGCAGCACCACCCCGAGGATGGGCAGCAGCGTAAGCATGAGAATCACCTGC
Source organism: Bacillota bacterium (assembly GCA_023459675.1). Lineage (GTDB taxonomy): Bacteria > Bacillota > Clostridia > Christensenellales > Aristaeellaceae > CAXXOK01. The sequence goes on from JAEWTC010000208.1 coordinate 13,066, forward strand.
GTCACACGGCCCGTGATCATCTGCCGGTTGCGGAAAAGCCCCAGCACGACGGCCGCGGAGAACAGCAGCGCGGCGGCGTTTCCGATATACACCGCAACGCCCCGGTGATAGGTGTTGGCATCGCCGATGCGGAACAGGAAACCGTCCGAAAACAGATTAACGATCACAAACCCGACGTTCATCAGCATCGGCGCCAGGAAGAGCCACAGTTTGCGCGCGTTCCTCTCCTTGGACAGGGTCACCAGATAATCCAGATACCGCAGCCCCAGCGCCGCGGGCAGCATATTCAAAGAAAAGAACAGGGCGTTGCTCAGGTAATGCAGCGGGCGGAACGAAGCGCCGACAGGCATGGCGCAGATCCAGGCCAGCGTTTCCGAAAGGCCCGCGGCGGCGACGGCCAAAATCATCTGCTGAAACAGCTTTGTGGAGTGGCTCAGCCTGTTTTTCTGCTTGTGCAAGAACCAGAACATCACGCCGCAAAGCAGCGTACTGAAAAGGAGAAGGTCTATGTTTTCAATGAAGCGGATCTGCAGCATGGAATACCCTCTGTTCCTATAGCTTCGGCGCAGCCGGTTTATTCCGCTATTTTACCATAAGTATCAGGAAAAAGGTAGTGCCGCCGCAAGCGGGCGGCCCGGCGGGGTAAAGGGCCGCGGCGTTTGACAACCAAGCCCCGCGGACGATATACTGAAACGAACGCGAACACGGCCGGGCGGCGCGGAGAATACGTCATGGAAAAGCCGTGTCCCCTGTTCTTCAACAGCACGGAACACCCTGCGTCCA
>JAEWTC010000209.1 GCA_023459675.1 Bacillota bacterium
TCGTAAACCGCAGGTCAAGGGTTCGAGTCCCTTTATTGGCTCCAGTATCGAGGTGTAGCGCAGTTTGGTAGCGCGTTTGGTTCGGGACCAAAAGGTCGCAGGTTCAAATCCTGTCACCTCGACCACAATCGTCGTCGTGGGCGTTCTATCGCCCGCGGCGACTTTTTTTATGGACCGCCTCTTGTAACGCTTTGCCGGTCATCTGCTCGCATGAAGGCGGGTTATGGTGCGTTCTGGTCAATACGCCGAGTAAAAAGCGATCTTGTAATTGGAATACAGTGTGATAAATCCGTTTGGTATAATAACCAATGAAATGGCTGATACGCCCGGGGTGATTGAGCATGACGAGCTTGTGAACGTTGTCCGGGAGCAGGTGGATAGGTTGCCGGAAATGCCCCGGGAAGTGGTGACGCGGCATGACCTGATAGGGGAAAGCCTGTCTGATATCGCCCAGCAGCGGGGCATACCTTACCACGAGATTACCGCCGATCGCCGGAGAGCTTTCAAGCAGCTTAAAAAGGCGCTGCTGCCCTTGGCCAAGGCTCACGGGCTGGATCAGCGTACGCGATGGTATCGGCATGTAGGTGTGAATGAGTACCGTAATACGTGGTTTAGCAGTACGGAACTGCTGGTGTACTGGCGGGAGGAGCAGGGGAAAGACACACTTTCTTGATCATGGTAAGGTCATGTGAAACAGTAAGGACTAGAAATAAGCAGATCTGCAACATTGTTACTTGTTAGTATTTTAATGTTATTGATATGATGCTGTACAATATGGTACTATATTTGAGAAGATAGTAGTTTATTAGGATAATACATAGTATAATCAACATTGAAGGGAGGTAATTATCATGTCATACAAATACCCAATAATCAATGAGATTTATAGACTGTGATAAGGCATAGGAGCATTAGTATGGCGGGCACCGATGATAAAACTGAATATCAGGAATTTATTAAACAAATAAAAACAGCCATTCACAAATATAGATTTGGAGCAATCGTTTGCTGCATTATGTATTACTTGACATATATAGGGCCGATATTTTTCGGAATTATGGTTGCCTCGTACGTTCTTTTTCAAAAAGCGCACGACATAGATACAACTTTACTGTTAGTTACAACCCTTTCAGCAACTGGATTATCTTCAATAGGAACACTAGGGGACTTTAAGGGTAAGTGGCATACAAATAGAGATGCTGTGTATAGTCTGTGGATCATTGTCAACAAGTGTTTTATTCAAGAATATCGTGATCAAATGAAGTATATAAATGATTATGAATTAGTTATTTTGCAACACCAAAAATCTTGGAGGATATCAACATAATGCGTTTTGGATAATTTATAGAATGCTTTGATTGGGAAATGCTACATATGATTGTTCGTCAGATGGTTGTCTATCATTGCTGCAGGATAATGCCGACAACCTAGAGTGGATACGAACAGAAATCCACAATAAGCTAGATCATGGTGCAGTACGATGCATAGTGCAGGAAATTGAGAAATTGTACAGGATGACCCTATTTGCTGGCTTGGCACAAACCATATCAAATGCTTATATAGCGCTTTCATCGTGAAAAATGAGATAAAAATACCGCAGTTTGTACCGCAGTTGGGCTTGATACAGGCTGGTGATGTACATCCGCAATATCGGATAAAGTGTTGGAATACAAGGGATTGATCGATTGTAACTATTCCTAATTACCAGCAAAATAGTAGTATACGTCTCTTCAAATCCTGTCACCTCGACCACAATCGTCGTCGTGGGCGTTCTATCGTCCGCGGCGACTTTTTGATTACTTATAAATGCCTCCGTTTCCCGCCCCTGGATGTCGTATCGGGGGTTATGCCATCGGATGCGCGCGGCCGGCGGCCGGCCGAGCCGGAGCGGCCGGTTCCGAAGTGAAAATATTACAAACGGCTGCCGGGGCGAGATGCCGGCATAGTTGAAGCCTGAGGCTTTCCATGAGCGCCGCCGGGCGCGGCGGGCTTATGGCGCTGTTTCCCTTGGCATATCGCTTCTGGGGGATTTTGCGAACTGCTTTTTGTAGGCGCGGTAAAAGGCGGAGTAATCGTCAAAGCCGCAGGCGGTGCAGGCAAGGCCGGCGCTTTCGCCGCGCTGTATCATGGCGCGGGCCGCGAGCAGGCGTTTAACGCCGACGTACTGCTTAAGGGATGTGCCTGTCGCGCTGTGAAACGTGCGCGCTATTTGGGAGGGAGAATGAAAGAAGGCCGCGCTCAGCGTCTTTGCCGTTATTTTTTCGAAAAGATGCTCGTTCACGTAGGCCACGAAATGCGCCTGGGCGCCGTGTATGGGTAAAACGCCGCCGCGGCGCTGATCAAAAGCGTCGCATAGTTCGGGCAGCAGGGAGATTAACCGCGCAATCACGTGGGCGCGCACCTGCGTGGAGCCGGAGAAATCAAAATCCTGAAACGCGCTTTTCCAATGGGGGTTTGGAAAGTCCCCGTCGCAGTAACGGTTCAGCTGCCCCAGCGGCCGGTCCCGAAAGGGGCGAAGCAGGTCTCCGCTCGCGTCGAATTGGCGGAGGAGCCGCGGCGAGAAGTGAATGGCGATGCGCTCGTACGGCTGGGTTGTATCGATCAGCAGCTTATGGGCCTCGGCTTCGCGCATGATCAGCAAATCCCCGCTTTGCAGCGGATATTGCGTTCCTTCCACCAAAAAGCTGCCCGCGCCGGACAGGATATAGTAGATCTCGTACATTTCGTGAGCATGTATTGAAAAATCGGCCGCCTGCGGGGAATCATCCAAGGTGTAGTGGCAGTACAGCAGCTCGTCCCGATAGGTAAACAGGTGTTTCATGGGCTCGCCTCCAAGCGAAGCATACGGGAAAATGCGTAAAATTGCAATCATATATGATTATAATCGCAATATTATTGCAAATAATGCTGTTATACTGGTATCGAAAACATACCGTATATAGGGGAGGTCGCTGCAAATGAATTTAATCACGCGCGATGGATACAAGTATACGATTGCGTGCCCGACGAGTATGGGCGTGCGCCTGACGCCGGACAACCGCATGGCCGTACACAACAGCAATCATTTTTTCATGCAGGCCACCAGCGCGGAAACGAACGTGCTGAACGTTTCCGCCTCGCTGGGGCAGCCCTGCCTTGCCCTGACCAAATTCGTGGAAGGCAGCCCGATCGCGGCGTTTATCCAAAGCGAGCTGCGGGCGCGCAACATCGCCTTCGAAGGCGCGCACGTGCCGCAGGGCGGGCCGTGGGGGTTCCGGCATCAGTTCAACATCGCAGACAGCGGCTTCGGCCTGCGGGCGCCGCGGGTGTGGAACGACCGCTCCGGGGAGGTCGGGCGCACGCTGGAGATCGGCGAGTTTGACGTGGAGCGTATCTTCGGCGCGGAGGGCGTCGCCATCCTGCACCTTTCGGGGCTGATCGCCGCCTTGAGCCCGCAAACCACGCGTTTCTGCGTGGAACTGGCAAAAACGGCAAAGAAACACGGCACGCTCGTCAGCTTTGATTTCAACTACCGCAAAACGTTCTGGCTCGGCCGTGAGGAGGAGCTTTCCAGGGCGTTCCGCGAGATTACCGCGCATGCCGATATCCTGATCGGAAACGAGGAGGATTTCCAGCTGTGCCTGGGCATCCGCGGCCCGGAGGCCGGCGGGCAGGGCCTATCCGCAAAAATAGACAGCTTCAAGGAAATGATCGCGCAGGTGCAAAGGGATTATCCCAACGCCAAGGCGTTTGCCACCACGCTGCGCGAGGTCGTCAGCGCGAACGAGCATTTATGGGGCGCGCTGCTGCGCACCGGCGACGCATGGTACGTGGAGGAACCGCGCCCCATTCCGGTGCTGGACCGTATCGGCGGCGGCGACGGGTTTACCGGCGGCCTGCTCTACGGAATTTCACAGGGGTGGTCGCCGGACAAGTGGCTTCGTTTCGGCTGGGCCACCGGCGTGCTGGCGGCGTCGAGCCTCAACGATTACGCGGACCCGGCCGATGAAAAGCAGGTTTGGGACATTTATGCCGGCAATGCCCGCGTGCAGCGCTGATTGCGGAGGAAGGCAGCATGAAAAAAGCGGATATCGGCATGATCGGCCTGGCGGTCATGGGCGAGAATCTTTCCATGAACATGGAATCCAAGGGATTTACGGTCGCTGTCTATAACATTGAAACCGACGTCGTCACCCGGTTTATCGAAGGCCGCGGCCGCGGCCGCCGCTTCATCGGCACGTATTCGTTTGCGGAGCTCGTGCAGCGGGTGGAAAAACCGCGTGTCATCATGATGATGATCAAGGCGGGCGCGCCGGTGGATCAAACCATCGAGCAGCTTCTGCCCCTGCTGGATCCCGGCGATATCATTATCGACGGTGGGAACAGCCATTTCCCCGATACCATCCGGCGCACGAAGTATGTGGAAAGCAAAGGCATGCTGTATATCGGAACCGGCGTATCCGGCGGCGAGGAAGGCGCGCTCAACGGCCCGAGCATGATGCCCGGTGGTTCGCCCGCCGCGTGGTCGCGCGTGAAGCCGATCCTGCAGGCGATCTGCGCCAAGGTGGAGGACGGCGCCCCCTGCTGCGATTGGGTGGGCGAGAACGGCGCCGGGCACTTCGTGAAAATGGTGCACAACGGCATCGAATACGGGGACATGCAGCTGATTTGCGAAGCCTATCTGCTCATGCGGGATTACCTGAAGATGACGCCCGATGAAATGCACGGGGTGTTTGCACGCTGGAACGAGGGCGAGCTGGATTCCTACCTGATTGAGATCACCGCCAACATTCTGGCGGTGAAGGATACGGACGGGGAACCCCTTGTGGATAAAATTCTGGATACGGCAGGCCAGAAGGGAACGGGCAAGTGGACGTCCGTCGCCGCGCTGGACGAGGGCACGCCGCTGACGTTGATCAGCGAGGCCGTGTTTGCCCGCTGCCTGTCCGCCATCAAGGAGGAGCGGGTGACCGCCGCCCGCGCGTATGCGCGGTCCATCCCGCCGTTTCATGGGGATCAGGCGGCGTTTTTGGAAAACCTCCGGCAAGCGCTGTACGCATCCAAGATCATCTCCTACGCGCAGGGCTACGAGCTGATGCGCATGGCGGCAGCCACCTACGGCTGGAACCTGAATTACGGCGGAATCGCGCTGATGTGGCGGGGCGGCTGCATTATCCGCAGCCGCTTTCTGGGCGAGATCAAGAAAGCCTTCGACCGCAACCCCGCGCTGCATAACCTGCTGATGGACGAGTACTTTCAAACGGCCGTGCAGGCGCTGCTTCCCGCCTGGCGGGAGATTGCGGCAAGCGCGGTGCGAAGCGGCGTACCGGCGCCCGCGCTGACCTCGGCGCTGTCGTACTTTGACGGCTACACCACCGAGCGCTTGCCCGCCAACCTCCTGCAGGCGCAGCGCGATTATTTCGGCGCGCATACCTATGAGCGGATCGACCGCAAGCGCGGCGAGTTTTTCCACACCAACTGGACCGGGCGCGGCGGGGATACGACCTCGGACGCCTACAACGCGTAAGGAGCGGAAGAATGGAACATACGGGTTTGAAAAACAAGGTTGCGATCGTCACCGGAGGCGCCGGGGTGCTTTGCGGCAGCTTCGCGCATGCGCTGGCGCAATGCGGCGTAAAGGTTGCGGTGGCGGATTATGCGCTGGATAAAGCCGAAACGGTGGCGGAGGATATCCGGCAGGCCGGGGGAACGGCGCTGGCTGTTTTGATGAACGTGCTGGACGTGCAAAGCATACGCGCCGCGAATGAAGCGGTGAAGGCGGCGTTCGGCGCCTGCGATATTTTGATCAACGGCGCGGGAGGCAACCATCCTTCCGCCACAAGCGACGACGAATTTTTCTCCATGGAAACCTTAACCGACCCGGCGAAGAAGAGCTTCTTCGATCTGGATCCGGCCGCCTTTGAAAAGGTGATGGACCTGAACCTGACGGGAACCTTCCTGCCGACGCAGGTCATCGCCCGCGATATGGCCGCCAGGAAGAGCGGCGTGATTTTGAACGTCACCTCGATGAACGCGTACCGGCCGCTGACCAAGATCCCCGCCTATTCCGCGGCCAAGGCCGGGGTATCCAACCTGACGCAGTGGCTGGCGGTGCACTTTGCCAAAAGCGGCGTGCGCGTCAACGCGCTTGCGCCGGGCTTCTTTTCCACGGCGCAGAACAAGGCGCTGCTCTGGAACGCGGACGGCAGCGCAACCGCGCGCACCGAAAAAATTCTGCGTGCCACGCCGATGGGCAGGCTGGGCGAGCCGGAGGAGCTGCTGGGCGCCATGCTGTTTTTGGTGGACGACGGGCAATCCGCGTTTGTCACCGGGATCATCCTCCCGGTAGACGGCGGCTTCTCGGCATACAGCGGGGTATAATATGCAGGAATT
>JAEWTC010000210.1 GCA_023459675.1 Bacillota bacterium
GGTTAGAGATCCACGATCCGATGGCGTACCAGAGAACCCGCAAGTCCAAATAAGAAGAGGAGCGTAGGAACCCATGAAGAAGAAGCTGTTACTCGTAGTACTGGCGCTTGCCATCCTGACGTCTTTGACCGCGGGCACTCTGGCTGTTTACACCAGAACAGTGACCGAATCAGAGAAGATCGAAGCCAAGCGGTTCACCTTCAATGCCTCCGGGTCCATTGTCGGGAACTATGACGCGATCACTCTGGCGCCGTCGGAGAAAATGGATTACAAGTTCACCGTCGCAAACGTGGACAGTGAGGGCGGCGCGGTTGCAGAAGTTCCGCTGGAATATTCAGTAACGCTGAATTACAAAGCGGCTCATGATGCAATGCCCGGTCTTACCGTTAAAATCTACGATGGCGCGACGCTGGTCGGCACCGACTCCGGCGGGGAAATTAAATTCACCGTCAACTCCGCTGCCAATGAAGTGTTCAACAAGACCTACAACGTAGTGATCTCGTGGTCCGGCACTGGTGACAATGCTGGGCAGACCGCCGCCGGCGCAGATAAAGCCACGTTTGCGCAGGGCTTGGTTCTCACGGTTGTTGCAAGCCAGAAGATCTGATACGGACTGTAACGCGCACACAGCCCAAGAGAATGCGCCGCGCAGGATGAACGTTCTGCGCGGCGCGCCCCAAACACTATCGGTTTTCACAAGTACCGTTCACCAAATGATCTAGAGAAGGGAGTTGGAGACATGAAAAAGTCGGTTCGGCTGCTGTTATTGCTTCTCATGCTCTTCACCTCTCTGACGTGCGGCACCATGGCCGTGTATACCAGCACCATCGACCTGACCCCGGTCGTTATATCCGCCAAACGGTTCGTTTTGGGCGTCAACCAGGGAAGCCAGGACGAGTTCGACCTTCGCATCGGCCCGGGAGACCTGGTCAGTTACCAGTTCGACGTAACCAACCAAAACGCGGACGGCGATGTTTCCGAAGTGGATATGGATCTGCTTATTGACGCTGATTTTTCCGCAATCCGTGCCAGCCTTCCCAACGTGGAAATTCAACTGATGCTGCGCACGGGTTCGAACACAATACAAGTAGCCGCTGCGGATTCCGCCGGAATCCTCAGCTATCATAGTTCCTCCGCATTCAAAGCCTCGCAGGCGGCCCTGATGAACTTTTCCCTGACTTTTTACTGGAGCGACGGATCTCTTCCCAGCTCGTTCCTCAACGGGAACTCCGTGGTTCTTCCGATCACGGTCTATGTGAAGGGGGTGCAGCATGTTTCATAAGCACGGGCGAGTGATGAAAGCAATCATCGTTGTGCTGAGCCTCCTTACGATGATCGCCGTTACCATGCTTGGCGTAACGCTGAGCTCTTATGTAAAGGAGCTGCAGCTTTTCGGCAGCGGATGGCTGGGCCCCAAGTACTTCGCCTTCGAACTGGACAGCGACGGGGGAACAAAGAGCCTTGCGCCGGGTGAGAACACAGAGTATGACTTCTATGTGCACAACTTTGACGCGAATGGCACAGCGCAGGTGCCACTGCACGTATCCATTGAGATCACCTACCCGCCGCAGCTGGCGGAAAGCGGAGCAATCAAGGCCGAGCTGTACCGCGGCGGAAGCCTTCTGGCTTCCAGCACCGGCACTGGTTCGCTCAACGTGACCGGCAACACGCTGCCCGCAAACGCCGCAACCACCGACCACTATACGCTCAGGCTGACGTGGGTTGACGCCAATCTTGCCGTGCTTGGCACGAAGGTTTCGCAGACGTTTGATCCGTCCACAATCAGTATCAGCGTTTCCGGGTATCAATAAGACCCTGCTTCCATGAAAATACGGAAAGGAGGATGCATCATGAGAAAAGCGCTGATCCCCATCGTACTGCTGGCACTGCTGGTGGTACTGATGAGCTCCGGCTCTTTCGCGATCTACACCCAAACGCAGTCGCTGCGCGGTGAACTGTACATGCGCATCTTCCTGTTCTCGGGTGACGAAAGCACAACCAGTTACGAGTTCGGCCTCGGCGGGCTTACGCTTGCACCCGGCCAGGGAGAAACGGAGTTGTACCGCTTCTCGCTGACAAACGCCCAAAGCGGCGGTAACGTGTGCGATTACGATATGGCGGTGAACATCGCGTCCTCCGGGATGTCCAGCGCAATATCCGCGATGAACGGTTTAACCTTCTATCTGTACGACATGTCTCAGGAAGGTTCCGGTCCGGTCGCTACCATCACGTCTGGCGAGATGAGCTACAGCGGGCTGCAATTTAGGGCAAGCGTCAACAAAACCGCGGAATACAGGCTGACCGCCCGTTGGAACGACACGGGGAACAGCTCCGCGCAAACGGCGCTGGCAGCCAGCGGGCAGAAGTTCCCCATTAAAATCATCGTTTCTTCCCAAGCGACCAATTAGCACAATCATTACGTTGAGGAGCAGAGCATGAAAGCACGCGTCACACGGCAGAGCATGACCAGACGTATCGCATCCATCCTTGCGATATGCCTTGTTTTGCTGATCGTGCAAAGCGCTGCCGCAGGCTACTTCATTTCACGTTCCGCGCAGATGGCGGTACAGCCGGACCTGAGCGCGGTACCCACGCCAACGCCGACGCCTACGCCTACGCCGACCCCCACGCCTACGCCGACCCCGACGCCGACGCCTACGCCGACCCCTTCGCCTACGCCTTCGCCTACGCCGACGCCAACCCCGACGCCTACTCCCACTCCCACACCGTCTGGCAGCGGACTGGTATTCGGTACGGACGTCTGGCTGAAGAACGTGACCTGGAATAGCGCATACCCGGGCACTTATACAGGCGGTACGCTGTCGGTCGATAACGTAAGCCATACGCTCAACTTCGATCTGGTGTTCACGCTGCCGGAGAATTACTCGGCACAGTACCTCTATTACTACAAGAACTGGTTTACGAACTTCACCCTCTACGTATGGGGTAAGAATAACTATACCAAGACTGTGATACCTGGAACGAGCGGCGTTACATCGACAGGCGGCAAGGGCAGAGCCAAGCTGCAGAATTTCTCACTAGCAAGAGGCGCAAGCGGTGATATTGAAGTCTACTTCTACAACACAACGTGGACTGTGCCTACCTACAACGAGGCCGGCAATAGTTACACATCCAGTATTCAGCCTTCTTACACGACGGTCAACAGCCAGAGATACTATATCAACGCAACCATGACCCTGGTATTGCCGCCGGCCGTTACAGCCACACCCACGCCTACGCTGGAACCCACGCCTACGCCAACGCCTACGCCCACGCCGACCCCCACGCCTACGCCGACCCCCACGCCGGCTCCCACGCCGCAGCCGGGCTCCGGGTTAACGTTCAGCAACGGCTTCACGTTCGACAGCGCCAGCTGGAATACGGCGTACGGCGGCAACTTCACCGGCGGCTCCATGTCTGTGGATAACTCCAACCACGTTCTGAACTTTGATCTGACGTTCACAATGCCGGATAACTACTCGGCGCAGTATCTTACCAATAACGTCGGTTTCTTCTATGGATTTACCCTAAACGTGACGGGCAAGAATAATTACGGTGAAGCAATCGGACTGGCCGGAAACGATGTGACCAGTTCCAGCGGCACGGGTCAGGCACAGCTGCAAAACGTTTCCCTGTCGCCCGGGGCGAGCAGCAGCAATATTAAAGTGTACTTCTACGGCGCTACCTGGAACGTACCGACCTATAGCGAAAGCGGAAACAGCTATACGGTCAGCCTGAAGCCTTCGTATACGCTGGTCAGCCGATCCGTCAACTATGCGCCGTGGTACGTAACCGAGAAGTATTACGTTAACGCAAACATCACGGTGATCCTGCCTGCAGGCGCTGCCGCAATGGCTTCCATGGCTTCGATGAGCAGCATGATGACCGACGGCCTTACGTTGGATACGCCAACCCCGGCCCCGACAGCAACTCCTTCGCCAACACCGGTGCCGACCGCAACGCCTGCGCCGAGCGTAGAACCGACGGTAACGCCATCGCCGTCTCCGGAGGTCACGATGACGCTGGAACCGGAGCTAATGTTGGCGCCGATGCAAATGCTGGCGCCGGAGCCGGACCCAACGCCAACCTCTGAACCAACGCCTGTTCCGCCCTCCCCGTAAACGCGCCTGTTTTGGGTAATGACTACGGGCTGCCACGCAATCTCCGCGACCATCCTCTTCAAAGAACCCCCTGCGCAATCTGCGCAGGGGGTTCTTTGGGTACAGGGTAAGCCGTGTCATTGCCGTTTATCTGCGTTGAAAACGAGTTTCGAGTCAGGTTCCGGATAGCAGCACCAGGTGTTGATCTGCGTATACGGGGGAATAGGGCAGGGTTGCGCCAGGGTAAAGGTATGTTCACTCAAACCGTTGACGTACGCCCTGAATTGTGCCATTGTCCGAGGAGGCAGCGCATGGGGACACAGCACATGTTCCGCATCCAGCTTCATCAGTTTGCGCATGGTGTTCACGTAAATGGACAGAGGTTTGCTTTCCGGGAAGAATAACCAGGTGTGCGGGTTCCAGGAATCTCCGGTAAGCAGGAGGCGCATTTGAGGAATAAAAGCCGCGATTGAGCCTGCGGTATGGCCAGGCGCGCGCAGGAAGCAGACTTCCAGATTTCCAAGGTTCAACGTCATGGAGGGAAGTGCTTGTATGGTTTCCGGCGTTCCGCCGAGAAATTGTTCTTTGGGATAGGTTTCGTCAATCCAGCCCCGCGTTTCAAAGCGTTTCAGCATTTCCGTACGGCTGCCGCGGCTCACGTTTCGTTTGCATCGTTTCAAGTCAACGGAATGGATGAAGGATTCCGCAAAATAGTGCTGCCCGCAGGCGTGATCATAATGCGCATGGGATAAAACCACGGTCAGCTTTCCGCGTACGTAAGGCGCGATGCAATCCGCTACATTATACAGGCCTACTCCCGTATCAAAGAGCAGGGAGTCCCGCTCGCCGCGGATCAACGTGAAGCAGACCTGAGCGGAATCCTGTATGTGAAATACGTCGGGCAGCGGCTGTGTGACGGTGAAGGGAATCATCAGGATACCTCCTTGCGGATGGGGCGAAGACCGGACAGCGGCTTGGAGTACCGGTACGCAGCATAAATCCTTCTCATCAACCCGGCCATTCCCGGCATAAAGCAGCCATATGTAAAAAAGCGGCCATCCAATGGCCGATTGTCTTGTTCTTCTTTCAGGCGCGCAGCCTTCTGGCAATGCTTACCAGCGCAGACAGGCCGTTATGAAATCCGTTGCCGTTATCCAACACGATGTCGGCGATTTTCCGGTAGATAGGAACGCGCTCATTATAGATGCGCTCAATCTCCTCGCGTCCCTTCTGGGCAAGCAGAGGACGTTTCTCCGCACGGATATCCATGAGAATATCGTCGATCGGGCGGTCGATGAAAACGATGTACCCCTGTGCGCGCATAATGCGCTGGTTTTCTTCCCGAAGCGCCGTTCCGCCTCCGGTGGATATAATCCCTGGCGTCGCGTTGATCAGCTCCCGCAGCAGGTTGGTTTCTCCATTGCGAAAGGCTTCTTCGCCGAAAGCTTCGTAGATTTGCGCTGTGTTCATGCCGGTGATTTCGGAGAGATAAGCGTCGGTATCCAGATAGGGCATCTGCAATTCCAAGGCTACGCGCCGGCCCAGCGCGCTTTTACCGCTTCCGGGCATACCCACCAGGAAGATATGCCGCTCCATCTGCGTTTCGCTCCTCTCTATGCCTGTTCGCCGTTCTTATGATTCTGCCTGCGCGGGGGCGTACCTCTGCGAAGCATAAACTCAAATGCCGCACCGTTACGGATTGGGACAAGACGAATGGACTGTCCGTGCATCTCCAGGATGCGCTTGCAGATGCTCAGGCCCAAGCCTGTGCCGGCGTCCTTGCCCACCGTGTGCGCCTTATCCGATTTGAAAAAACGCTCAAACACGTGCGGCTGGTCTTCCGGCAGAATAGGCGGGCCGTCATTCATCACATGAACCGTGACTATATCATGCACTATGGACGTGCGGATTGTCAAGTTCCCGCCGTCGCGGATAAACTTGATCGCGTTATCGACGATGTTGTAAATCACCTGCTCAATGCGTGCCTGATCGGCATGCACGAAACACGGATCTTCCGTGAAATCCAAATGCAGCTCGGCATGCTTTTTCTCAATATCGCTCATCCGCCCGATCAGCACGCGGCGGATGGATTCGTGCAGATCATAATCCTTCTGGTCCAGCGTCGCAACGCCGTCCTCCATGCGGCTGAGCTCCAGCAGATCGGCGATCAGCCCTTTCATACGGGTAGCTTCGTCGCATACGATGTGCAGGTAGCGGGGATATTCTTCCGGCGGGATGGTTCCATCCAGCATTCCGTCCACATAGCCGTGAATACTGGTGATGGGGGAACGCAGCTCATGGCTGACGTTGCCAACGAACTCCCTGCGGCTGTCCTCAATCATGGACAGCTTGCTGGCCATGGTATTAAACGAGAGGGCCAGCTTGTCTACTTCGCTGTAACCTTTCACATCGGTGCGCGCGGAGAAATCACCCTGGCTCATCCGTTCGGCGGCTTTGGTGATGGAGGTGAGCGGCTTGATGATGCTGCGCGTATAGAACACGGCGAACACCAGGGCAAGCGCGGCGGCGATTAAGAAGCCGAGCACGATTTGGATGACGATATCCAAATACTCCGTTTCAATGATCTGCGCGTCCGTATGGATAAAAACGGCGCCCAGAATGCTCTCATCCTGCATCACAGGCACGGCGACCGTGAACACGGTTCCGTCCGCCTCGTTCACGATTTTCGTATTGACCTCCTTGCCGGACAGCACCTCGCGGATCGCATCGCGGATATCGTTGGCGGTTAGGCTTGCCACGCTGTTGGGGTTGGTCAATAAAACGCGGTTCATATTATCCATATTACGGCCGTTGCGGTCGATAATCAGGATATATGCGCCGTAATCGGCAAAAACGCGGTTTGCCTTCCATTGCAGGTATTCCGCAAATTCACTGTCTTTGTCGATCGCCTTAATCAGGCTCGTGCCCGCAGCCTGACTGACCAGATGCGCAATTTCACGCGCCTGCAGCAGCAGATGTTCCATCCGGTTGTTGATCATATTGTTGCGGATGGTATAGGCGGAAAACCCCGCGCCGATTAAAACGACGACGAGGATAATGATCAGGAGAATGAAAAATAACTTGGAAAACAATCCGTTCAACATTGACTTCACCTTGCCCGGGTTTAACGTTTGACCTCAAACTTGTAGCCGACCCGCCATTTCGTGTAAATCTCCCAGCCGTACTTTTCACAGCCCGTCAGCTTTTCACGAAGGCGTTTCACATGCACGTCCACAGTACGGCTGTCGCCGTAGAAATCGAACCCCCATACGCGCTGCAAAAGCTGTTCGCGGGTGAATACGATATTGGGATGCGAGGCCAGATAGTATAAAAGTTCCAGTTCCTTGGGCGGCATCTCCACCGATTGATCTTCGTAGATCACTTCATAGCTTTGCAGGCTTACGGTGAGCTTGGGGTACTGGATAACGTCGGTCGTATCCTTCACTTCTTCGGTGTCGCGCGTGCGCCGGAGAACGGCTTTCACGCGCGCCACGAGTTCCTTGTTCTTAAACGGCTTGGTGATGTAATCGTCCGCGCCGAGTTCCAAACCCAGTACCTTATCAAAGGTATCGTCCTTTGCGGTCAGCATAATCACGGGCACTCTGCTTACCTTGCGGATTTCCCGCAGCACATCCAGCCCGTCGATGCCGGGCAGCATGATATCCAGCAGAACCAGCGAAGGATTATTCTGTTTGAACGCCGCAAGACCGTCGTCACCGCGGAACGCTTCGAAAACCTGATAACCCTCTTTTTCCAGGTAAAGGCGTATCAGATGGCTTACGTTCTGGTCGTCGTCAACCAGCAGAATGCTTTGTGTGTCCATCATAAGCTCCTTCCCATGCGCAGGCGGTTACTTCAGGGTTACAACAGTCACGCCGTCTTCTCCTTCACCGTAGACGCCCAGACGGTAACTTTTTACATTCATGTGCTGCTTCAAATGCCGTTGCACGCCCGTGCGCAGCACGCCGGTGCCTTTTCCGTGGATGATGTTAACTTCGTGAAACCCCGCGAGCATCGCTTCGTCCAGATAACGGTCGATCTCGGGAAGCGCTTCGTCAATCGCCTGACCGCGAACATCCAGCTCCATGGGAACGTTGCGGGTCATCGCGTCGGTTTTGGTCATCACGGTGGTTTTCTTTTCCTGTTTTGGTTCCAGCAAGCGGATTTGGCTGATGTGCGCCTTCAACCGCAGGATACCCGCCTGAATTTCCACCTCGCCCTTTGCGTTGGCCGGGGCCAGCACCGTACCGGCGGTGTTCAGGTGGACGATTTCCACACGCTCGCCTGTGCGCACCGCCTTTGGCGCATTGTGCGTGCTGACCGCTTTCTGGCTTAACTCTTCGCTGAGCTTGTCGATCCCGTCGTTGAGACGCTTGCGCAGCGCGATCGCTTCGGCGTCCGGCGCCTGCGCTTCATGGCGCATTTTTTTCAGTTCGGAGAGTATCGCTTCGGCTTCGGCGCGCGCGCCTTCCAGAATGCGCTTTGCGTCATCCTTGGCCTTGCGGATGTTCGTATGCTTTTTCTCTTCAATTTCGTTGCGCAATTTTTCCGCTTCGTCGCGCAGGTGAACCGTTTCCTGGCGTGTCCGCTCGGCGATGACGCGCTCCCGCTCGGCAATCCCGCGATGGTATTCGGCGTTGGCGATAACGTCTTCAAAACGGACGTCGTTTTTGGAGAGCAGCTCCTTCGCGCTGTCGATCAGTTCATTAGGCAGGCCCAGCTTCTGGCTGATTTCGAACGCGTTGCTCTTGCCGGGAATGCCGATGGACAGCCGGTAGGTGGGGCGCAAAGTTTCGATATCGAACTCAACGCTTGCGTTTTCAACACCCTCGGTGGTCATGGCAAACACCTTCAGCTCGCTGTAATGCGTCGTTGCCAGCGTGCGGATGGAGCGTTTCAACAGGTATAGAAGGATGGTCTGCGCCAGCGCCGCGCCTTCCGTAGGATCGGTACCGGCGCCAAGCTCGTCAAATAACGCAAGATCGTTTGGCCCTACCTGGCTGATGATCTCCACGATATTGGTCATATGGCCGGAAAAGGTGGAAAGGGACTGTTCGATGGACTGCTCGTCGCCGATGTCCGCGAAGATATGTTCGAACACCGCAAGCTCCGTGCCGTATTCCGCCGGTACGTGCAGGCCGGATTGCACCATCAGCGTGAAAAGCCCGACCGTTTTCAGGGTTACGGTTTTGCCGCCCGTATTGGGCCCGGTGATGATCAGCGTGGAGAACTTTTTCCCGATGTGTATGTTGCAGGGAACCACGTGCTTTGGGTCCAGCAGCGGATGCCGGCCCCGGATGATGTTGAGATAGCCGTCCGCGTTGATTTTCGGCTGGACGGCATTCATCTCTCTGGCAAGCACCGCTTTGGCGAATGCGAAATCAAGCCGCGCCAGCATGTCGATATTGCTGGTCAGCTCGTCCGCCACATAACCCACCTGATCGGTGAGCGCCTGCAAAATGCGGATGATCTCCTTCTGCTCCTGTGCCTGCAGCTGCTTTAAATCGTTGCCCAGCTCCACAACGCTCATCGGCTCGATGAACAACGTTGCGCCCGTCGCGCTCTGGTCGTGCACAAGGCCCGGCACATTGCCGCGGCATTCGGCCTTCACGGGGATGCAATAGCGGCCGTTGCGTACGGTGATGATGGTTTCCTGCAGATATTTGGCATAGCTGGAACCATGCACCATGGAGTTGAGTTTCTCACGCACGCGGTCGCTTACGACGCGCATTTTCTTGCGGATCTGCGCAAGCTCGGTCGACGCCCGGTCCGAAATCTCCTCGTCGCCGATGATCGCGTCCGTAATCTCGCGCTCCAAGCCCTGGTTGATGGTGATCAGCGAAGCGAGCGCGCTGAGAATGGGGGATCGCCGGTCCTCTTTCACCAGTATCGTTCGGGCGGAGCGTGCGGCCGCCATACAGCCGGCAATGTTAAGCAGCGAGCGCGGCGAAAGCATGGCGCCTTTTTTGGCGAGTTGAAGCTCCTGGGATACGTCTTCAAACGATTGCAGGGGATTGCCGCCGGTTGTGTCGGCGATCTGAACGGCTTCCTGCGTTTCCGATAACGCGTGCTGGACCTGGTCAAAATCAGATTCGGGGGTCAGCTGTAAACAGCGCCCAGCCCCAAGCGGGGTTACGCAGAAGGAAGCCAGTTTTTCTCTGATCTTATCAAATTCCAGCACACGAAGCTCGCGCTTGATGTTCATGTACTGCTCCTTTCGAAACCCAATGGAGCCTAAAGTTTGGTAAACGGATACTCCAAACCGTAGGTTTCCACGCGGATTGTGCCTATTTTCTGCGGCGTAACAGGCTTATCCTGCGCGCCGGTACGGGTATTGACGATGCGGTCGGCGGCTTCCATACCGTTCAGAATTTTGCCGAACGCCGCATAGGAACCGTCCAGATGCGGACTGTCGCTCGTCATGATAAAGAACTGGGAACCGGCGCTGTCCTTCATCATGCTGCGCGCCATGCTGAGCACGCCGTAGGTATGCTTCAACGGGTTAGGATGCCCGTTCTGCGCGAACTCGCCTTTGATGGAATAACCGGGTCCGCCGGTGCCGACGCCCAACGGGCAGCCGCCCTGAATCATAAAACCGGGAATGCAGCGGTGAAAGGTTAAACCGTCGTAAAAGCCGCCGTTTGCCAGCGCAATGAAATTGCCGACGGATTGCGGCGCGATTTCGGGATACAGTTCGCCGGTCATGATTTCGCCTGATTCCAAGACCATGGTAAAGGTTGGGTTCTTCATAGGATAAAACCTTTCTGCGTTTATTCCACACTTTGTTTATTATAGCAGAACCCGTTGATCTTGCAAGGAAGAAGATGAAATGCGCGGATAACGACGCTGGAAACCGGTTTGTGCATAACACTGCACAGGCGTGATTGTAATATGCGCAAAAATTAGGTATAATGGACATATCTCAATACTATTGGAGGTTGGCGTTGTGTATAGACTGCTCATCGTAACGAAGTCACCGACGATAGAAAGAATGTTCGGCGAAATGGACGGTTGGGAAACCATGGGGTTCAAACCGCCCAGAGTGCGCAAATCTTTCGAGGATGCGATCGAGTGCATGCATAAGCATCATATCGACGCCATTGGAATAGACGACGGTTTTCCGGACCTGATGCGCTGGCTGGACGAAAACCAGCCGCTGACGCCGATCTTTATGGTATTCGGCGATATGGAACAGCAGTTGGCGGTCATTCGCGAGGTGGAGCTGCTGCTCAACCAGATCCATACCGATGATTCCAACGATGACTATAACGAGGCTACCAACTTCGCGCTTGCCAGAGAACGCTGGATGAAATACCTTCTTTCCCGCCTGGCGCCGACCCGGATGGATATACTGAAACAGCAGCTCCTCTACCGCAGCACGGATGATTCGGAAAAACCATGCGTTTTCGCGCGAATCCGCATTCCGGAAGGCGATATGTTTATTACGGAGCGCTGGCATTACGGCAGCGAGCGTTTGGGGACGGCCCTTCGGAACTTCTTTGGGAACGAGTACGAAACCATGAATATTCATATCGCGGTCGTATCACCGGAGGAAGTGCGCGTCGTGTTCAGCCCCAGGATGAACGCAGGCGAAACGGCGGTTTCGCAAACCAAAGCCCGCGAGTATATTGAGGAAACCATCGAACGAATTCAGCACTATCTCGGGCTGACGATGAGCCTGACGGAATATCGGATTTTAAACGGACTTACGGATTTCGCGGCAGATACTGTCTGGAGTGAAAAACAATAGGAGGAAGCATCCATGGGATTATTCAAAAAGATCGTAATGAGCCAGTTTATCGACGTGATTGAATGGACTGACAGTTCGCAAAACACAATGGTACACCGCTACGACATGAATGGCAAAGAGATTATGATGGGCGCGCAGCTGACCGTGCGTGAAAGCCAGGTCGCCGTATTCGTAAACGAAGGACAGCTGGCCGATATCTTTCAGCCGGGCCGCTATGAGCTGACCACGAGCAACATGCCCATCATGACCGCGCTGAAATCCTGGAAGTTCGGGTTTAAATCGCCGTTCAAGTCGGACGTCTATTTCGTTAATACCAAGCAGTTTCTGGATCGCAAGTGGGGCACCAGCAACCCCGTGATGATGCGCGACGCAGAATTTGGCATGATCCGCATTCGCGCATTCGGCGTGTTTGCGTTCCGCGTGAAGGACCCGGAAGTATTCCTGAAGGAAGTCTTCGGTACGAACGGCATGTTCACCGCGGAGGACGTGGAAGGCCAGATTAAGCGTACGCTCATCTCCGGCTTGAGCGATGCGATTGCGGAGAGCAAAATCCCGGCGCTTGACCTGGCGGCGAATTACCAGGAGCTCAGCGCGTTTGTGCAAAAAGCGTTGAACCCGCAGGTGGAAACCCTCGGCCTCACGCTTACCGGCTTCGTGATTGAAAACATCAGCTTGCCGGAGGATGTGGAAAAAGCGCTCGACAAGCGCACCTCCATGGGGATTGCCGGCGATCTGAACAAGTATACCCAGTATCAGGCGGCCGAAGCCATGCGCGAAGCCGCCAACAACCCGGGCGGCGGGATGGCCGGCATGGGCGTAGGCCTTGGCGCTGGCGCGGCTATGGGGCAGCTGTTTACCCAGAGCATGAACGCGGCGGCGCAGCCTCAGGCACAGCCGGCAGCCACCACCGTTCCCTGCGTGAACTGCGGAAGGCAGATCCCGCCCGCCAGCAAATTCTGCCCCGAATGCGGAGCGGCGCAAGGGCAGCAGGACAAAGCCTGCGCCAAGTGCGGCGCGAAACTGGAACCCGGCGTTAAGTTCTGCCCCGAGTGCGGGGAGAAAGCATAAACAAAGAAAGAGCCTGCCTTGAACGGCAGGCTCTTTTCTTACGCGCGTTTCCGAACTTCCGCGCTGGAACGGTTACCAAACATATGGGCGAGAGGTGTTGATTACTCGTAATTCCATGCACTGCACACGGCTGCTCATCCGGAAAAAGCGGGTCGTCGCCGTGAGGCAATCCATGGATGGCACAACTAGCGCAGCACTTAAAATTACATAAAAAACCGGGGCCGTTACAGCCCCGGTTTTATTGCGTATGCTTACTTCGACGCTTCCTCAATCGCCACGGCAACCGCAACGGTCGCGCCGACCATCGGGTTATTGCCCATGCCGATCAGGCCCATC
>JAEWTC010000211.1 GCA_023459675.1 Bacillota bacterium
CGGCGACGACATCGGCGCGATCTGCTACGACGCCATGATGTTTGTGGCGGACGTCTGCGACAAAGCGTATCCCGACCTCCTGCCCTACTCCAACAAGTAAAACCCGCGCAAGCAGCGGCAAAACAAAGAACCGCCCCCCGGCACGCGTGCCGGGGGGCGGTTTCATTCCCGTTTACTTATCAGGCAAGGCTTTCCCGCGCTTTTTTCTCCGGCAGCTGCGCCAGCACGATGCCGCCGAACATGATCAGGCAGCCCAAAAGCTCGCGCGCGGTCAGGAGGTCGCCCAAAATCACCCATTGCGCCAGCACCGAGAACACGCTTTCCAGCGACATTAGAAGCGACGCGACGGTGGGCGCGGTATCGCGCTGGGCGATGATCTGCAAGGTATAGGCCACGCCGCAGCTTAGCACGCCCGCGTACACGATGGGCGCCCAGCCCGCCAGAATATCGCCGATGCGCGGCTGTTCAAACAAAAGGGTCAGCACGATGAAAATCACGTCCGCCACCACGAATTGCGCGCAGCTTAAGCGAACGCCGTCCATCTGCGGGGAATAATGCGCGATGACCAGAATGTGCGCGGTAAAGCAGAAAGCGCTCAGGAGCACCAGCAAGTCGCCCAGGCCGACGGTCAGGCTTTCGGTGACCATCAAAAGGAACAGGCCCACCGCGCACAGCGCTACGGCGCCCCATGTAAGCGCGCGTACCCGGTGCCTGAAAAAGATGCCCGTTACCGGCACCAGCACGATATACAGCGCCGTCACAAAGCCCGCCTTGCCCGGCGAGGTGTACAAAAGCCCGTATTGCTGCAGCGATACGCCCGCGGCCATCACGCTGCCGCACACCAGCCCGCCCGTTATCAGGCGGCGTTTTTGGTCCTTGGACATGGTACGGAACGTTTGCACCTCGCGGCCGGGGTTGCGCTTCCTGGCGGCCCGGTCCAGCAGCTTGATGCTTGGCAGAAGCACCAGCACCGCAAGCGCCATGCGCACGGCGTTGAAGGTGAACGGACCCATATCGTTCATCGCCACGTCCTGCGCGACGAACGCGGAGCCCCAGATGATCGCGGTGAGCAGCAGCAGTAGGTTTGCCCGGATCGTTTTCGACATATGCGTACAACAGAGCGCCGCACGGCCCGCGCAGCGCTCCTCTTTCATCAATTCCGGCTGCGCGGGTTTTACTTTGCGCGGTATTGGTCGTCCGCTTCGTTGATCAGCGCAACACGGCGCGCATGCCGGTCGCCCTGGAATTCCGCGGTTAAAAACGTGCGTACGATCATCTTGGCAAGCTCGGTGCCCACCACGCGCGCGCCCATGGCCAGCATATTGGCGTCGTTATGCTCGCGCCCCATCTTGGCGGAATAGGGTTCGGAGCAGATGCAGCAGCGCACGCCGTGCACCTTGTTGGCGGTGATGCCGATTCCCTGCCCCGTGCCGCACAGGATGATGCCCCGCTCGCACTCCCCGCTTGCCACGGCCTGCGCGGCCAGCTTTCCGTACACGGGATAATCCACGCTGTCGTGGGTAAAGGTGCCGAAATCCTTATACGGAAGGCCCATCTCCGCGAGCACTTCCAGTACGCTCGGTTTTAAATCAATCCCCGTATGGTCGCATCCGATGGCAATCATCCAATCATTCCTCTCCATCCAGAAGGTCGGGGCGGCGCTCCCGGGTTACGGCAAGCGCTTGCCGCGTGCGCCACGCGGCGATATCGGCATGGTTGCCGGAAACTAGAACCTCCGGCACCGTAAGCCCGCGGAACGTTCGTGGGCGGGTATACTGCGGGTACTCCAAAAGCCCGTGGGAAAAGCTTTCGTCCCCGGCGCTATCGCCCGAGCCGAGCACGCCCGGCAGGTGGCGCGCCACCGCGTCGATCAATACCAGCGCGGGCAGCTCTCCGCCGGTTAAAACATAATCGCCGATGGAAATTTCCTCGTCCACCACAAGGTCGATCGCCCGCTGATCCACGCCCTCGTAGTGGCCGCACAGGAGGATGAAATTGTCCTCCCGCTGCGCGATTTCCACCACTTTTTGCTGCGTCAGCGTTTGCCCGCGCGGGCTGAAATAGATGCACTTGCCGGTATACCCGTTGGCGCGCGCCGCTTCCACGGCGTCCACGATCGGCTGGGCGGTCATCACCATGCCCGCGCCGCCGCCGAAGGGGTAATCGTCGGTGTTCTTATGCTTGCGGGTGCTGTACTGCCGGATATCCACCGCTTCCACCGCAATCAGCCCTTCCTCCCGCGCGCGGCCCAGAATGCTTGCGGACAGGATGCCTGAAAGCATCTCAGGGAAGATCGTCAGAACGGCGATTTTCATAGACGCTCACCTCCGGCAGCACCGTTTCATCCAGCACGATCCGGGTTTTTGTGATGTCCTTGACCAGCTTTTTCAGGTGCGGGGCCATCATGGGCCCTTCGGGGGTTTGAAACACCAGCACGTCGGCGCCGCCGGGCTGCAGCACGTCGGTCAGGGTGCCGATGAGGTTGCCCTGCGTATCCACAGCCGTAAGGCCGATGAGGTCGGCAAGGAACGCCTCGCCTTTTCCAAGCTTTCGGGCGTCGGCACGGGCCACGTAAAGCTCCCCCCCGCGCAGTGCCTCGGCGGCGTCGCGCGTATCCACGCCTTCCAGCGTCAAATACACGTCCGCGCCGGACAGCCGCGCCGAAAGCACCCCGACGGGCGTAAAGGAATCTTTGGTTTTCAGCATCGCGCCGCGCAGAGAAAGAAAGCGGGAAGCGTCGCCCGTTTCATGGCGCAGCTTCACCTCGCCCAACAGCCCCTGCGGTTTCACGATGACGCCCAGCAGCAGGTAATCGTTCATTGAATCTCAACGAATACGGGCTTGCCGCCCTTGGCCGTAGCCGCGCGCACAACGGCGCGGATGGCTTTGGCGATGCGCCCCTGCTTGCCGATGACCTTGCCCATGTCTTCCGGCGCGACGTGCAGCTCCAGGATGATCGCCTCCGGGCCTTCCGTCTCCTCCACGGTGACGGCGTCCTTGTTGTCTACCAAAGACATGGCGATGTAGGTGACCAATTCTTTCATAAGGCTCAGCCCTCGAGTACGCCGCTCTTCTTGAGCAGATTGCGGACGGTATCGGTCGGCTGTGCGCCCTGGGAGAGCCATTTCTTGGCGGCTTCGCCGTCGATATGGATGGTGGCGGGTTCGGTCATGGGATCATAGTAGCCGATCTCGGCGATGTTGCGGCCGTCGCGCGGGCTGGTGATGTCCGCGACCACTACGCGGTAGAAAGGCTT
>JAEWTC010000212.1 GCA_023459675.1 Bacillota bacterium
GCTTTCACGGCGACGCAGGTAAACGTGCCGCGCAGCTTATTGAGCACGAGGGTGGCAAGCGCTTCGCCTTCCACATCCTCGGCGATGATGAGCATCTTCTTGCCCGCCTGCACAACCTGCTCGAGCACCGGCAGGATTTCCTGAATGTTGGAAATCTTCTTGTCGGTAATCAGGATCATGGGGCTGTCCAGCACGGCTTCCATTTTATCGGGATCGGTCACCATGTAGGCGCTGGCATAGCCGCGGTCAAACTGCATGCCTTCCACGGTGGTGAGCTCGGTTTTCATGGTCTTGGACTCTTCCACGGTGATGACACCGTCTTTGCCGACGACTTCCATCGCCTCGGAAATCAGCTCGCCGATGGTTTCGTCAGACGCCGAAATGCTGGCGACCTGCGTGATTTCCTGCTTGGAGGAAATCGGCTGGCTCAATTCGCGAAGAGCTTCCACAGCCTTGTTGACGGCAGATTCCAGGCCGCGCTTCAACACCATGGGATTGGCGCCGGCCGCGAGGTTGCGCAGGCCTTCGCGCACGATCGCCTGGGCAAGCAGGGTTGCGGTGGTGGTGCCGTCGCCGGCGACGTCGTTGGTTTTGGTGGCGACTTCCTTCACCAGCTGAGCGCCCATGTTTTCAAAGGCATCCTCCAGCTCAATTTCCTTGGCGATGGTTACGCCGTCGTTGGTGATGAGCGGAGAGCCGTATTTCTTATCAAGCACCACGTTGCGGCCTTTGGGGCCGAGTGTGATTTTCACGGTATTGGCCAAAGCGTCTACGCCCTTTTGCAGCGCGCGGCGTGCCTCTTCACCGTATTTCAGTTGTTTTGCCATGTGTGTATCCTCCTTCAAGTCGTTTGCGTGTTATTCCACGGTTGCCAGAATATCGCTCTGACGTACAATGATGATCTCTTCGTTGTCCAGTTTCACTTCCGTGCCCGCGTACTTGGAGTAGATCACTTTCTGCCCGGGCTGGACGATCATCTTCACTTCTTTGCCGTCCACCAAACCGCCGGGACCCACGGCAATAACTTCAGCCATCTGGGGCTTTTCCTTGGCGGAGCTGGTTAACAGAATGCCACCCTTGGTGGTTTCTTCCATTTCCAGGTTCTTAATGACGACGCGATCGCCCAATGGTTTTACCTTCATGATAGTACCTCCCTATCCAAATTCTTTGATGGTCGTTGTTAGCACTCAACTAGAACGAGTGCTAACAGCACTGTAAGTTTACGCCATTTAGCGCTTTTTCGCAACTGTGAATTATGTCAAATTTCTTTGTTATTTTTTGTACATGTTGTACATTGCCTGCGGCGCCGCTTCGGATTTTTTCGTTTATGGTACAATGTGGAAGACGAGGCCTCCTCAACGCCTCAAAACAAGGAGTGGAACGATTTGCCGCAAAGCAGCGGATGGGCGGCATTGCTTACGCAATGGTATGAAACCGCAAAACGGGACCTGCCCTGGCGCCGGACCCGGGACCCCTATGCGATCTGGATCTCCGAGATCATGCTGCAGCAGACCCGCGTGGAAGCCGTGATCGCGTACTACAACCGCTTTATGCTGGCCTTCCCCACCGTGCGCGCGCTGGCCGCCGCGCCCGAAGAGGCAGTTTTAAAGGCATGGGAAGGGCTCGGCTACTACAGCCGCGCGCGCAACCTGCATAAGGCGGCGGGTTTGATCGTGCGCGAGTACAACGGGGCGTTTCCCCCGACGTATGAGCAGCTCCGCAAGCTGCCGGGCATCGGCGATTATACCGCGGGCGCGGTGGCAAGCATTGCCTTCGGCGTTCCGGTACCGGCGATCGACGGCAACGTGAAGCGCGTCGCATCGCGCTTGTTTGGCATACGGGAAAACATCGACACGCCTTCCGTGCTGCGCGCCATCCGGGAAACGCTGCTGCAGGCGATCCCGCAGGGCGGGGCGTCGGCGTTTAATCAGGCGCTGATGGAGTTAGGCGCTGCGATCTGCATCCCCCGCATGCCCCGCTGCGCGGCCTGCCCGCTGCAAACCGTTTGCGACGCATACGCCGCCGGAGACGCGGAAGCGCTGCCGATCGCCGAGCCCAAGAAACCGCCGGCCGAGATTGACGTCGCGGTATGCCTGCTGACGTATCAAAACCGGATTCTGTTGTTCCGGCGCAGAGAACGGCTGCTGCACGGCCTGTACGTGTTCGGCCTGCTGGAAGACGCGGCAACGCCCGTGGACGCGCTTGCGCATTGGGCGGACAGCGGCTTGCAGGCGAAGTTTACGGAGGATTTGGGCTCTGCCCGCCATGTGTTCACCCATCGCATCTGGAATATGCGCATCCTGCGTTTTACGCTCGCGCAGCCGCCCTCGGCCGCGTTCCTTGCGCAGCACGGGGCGCAGCTTGCCGATTGTACGCAACTGAAAGCGCTGCCCCTTCCCACCGCTATGAAAGCGGCGAAAGAGGCAGCGCTGCGGTTGCTTGCGTAGCTTATGCGCCCAGATAGGCCCTGCGAACCTTTTCGTCGTCGAGCAGGGCATGCGCGGTGCCGGACATCGAAATAACCCCGTTCTCCAGCACGTAGGCGCGGTCGGCTACCGACAGCGCCATTTTTGCGTTCTGTTCCACCAGCAGAATGGTGATCCCTTCGTTGTGCATCTCCTGAATGATGGCGAACACCTCTTTGACGAGGATCGGCGATAAGCCCATGGAGGGCTCGTCCATCACGATCAGCTTGGGGGCGGACATCATGGCCCGGCCCATGGCAAGCATCTGCTGCTCACCGCCAGACAGCGTACCCGCAATCTGCTTGGCGCGCTCTTCCAGCCGCGGGAAGTGCTTGTACACCATTTTCAGGTCCTTGGCAATCTCCGCGCGATCCTTGCGGGTATACGCGCCCATCAAAAGGTTTTCCATCACGGTCATACGCGTGAACACCTGACGGCCTTCGGGGACGTGCGCAAGGCCCAAAACCACGATATCGCTTGCGTTCACCTTGCGCAGATCTTTCCCCTGATACATCACCTTGCCCGATTTAATGGGGATCAGCCCCG
>JAEWTC010000213.1 GCA_023459675.1 Bacillota bacterium
AGGGCAAACAGGCGGCGGGCCAGCACGCCCACGTGGTTTTGCAGCACGTTGTTGCAGCCGTTGGTCAGCAGCACGAAGCAAAACTGCGTTTCCGGGTCGAAATACACGTTGCACAGCACCCCGGATAAAAGCCCCTGATGGCCGTAAAACACCTTCCCGTCCACAAGGGTATCTTCCCGCTGCAAAAACAGGCCGTAAGGGCTTTCGGCCGTCACGCTGGTTCCCGGCGCGGCCTGGTCGGCGCGCATCAGGGCAATGCTTTCTTCCGATACCAGCCGCACGCCGTTTACTGTGCCGTTTCCGCACAGCGCTATGGCGATGGCGGCAAGGTCGTCCGCGCGGATCCACAGGCTTCCCACGGTGGTGCGGTAGTGGTTTTCGGGGTCGGCGCGGTCGTCGTACGTTTCCTGCAGCAAATAGGATGCGCTCCGGTAGCGAGAGCCATCGGCATTGTAAAGGTTCGAAATCTGTTCGGGCTCCCGAAGCGCCGCCGCGTCGTAGGAAGCGTCGAACCCCAGCGGCTCGAACACGTTTTGGCGCATGTAGCGGTTCACGCTCATGCCCGTTATGGCTTCCAGCACGGCCCCAGCCACGCCCGCGCCGAAATTGGAGTAATCGTAAACGCTGCCGGGGGCGTTGTCGGTGTAGTTGGCACGGCGGTGTACGGCGGCGGAGAGCATCTCGTAGAGCGGCTTTTCGCTGCCGAACCCGCCCGCGATGCTCAGCGTTGAGGTGTGGCTCATCAGCTGGCGCAGCGTGAGGGGGACGTCCGGGTAATTGGTGTTTTCAATATCGTAGCCGAAATATGCGCCGATATCCGTATCCAGCGCTGCGCGGCCCTGCTCCATCAGCTGCAAAAGCCCGATGGCCGATACCATTTTGGTGACGGACGCAATGCGGAAGTACGTGTCCTTCGTCACCGGAATCTCCTGTTCCTGATTGCGGTAGCCGTAGTAGCGCTCGTACACGATTTTGCCGCCCCGCGTAACCACCAGCGCGCCGCCTGTGGTGCGGCTCATGCGGAAAATACCGTCCGCCTGCTGGTCCAGCGTTTCGCCGCTCCGGGCGAAGGCGGCGCACGGCGCTATGCACAGGCACAGGAGTAGGAAAAGGGTGAGCTGGCGTTTCATCAGGCGGCGTTCTCCTTGCGGGTCGTCAGCGCCAGAAGGCACAGAGGGTTGAACAGGAACAGCGGCAGAAAGTACCGGCTGATCATGCACGGCAGCAGAAAAACGGGCAGCAGCGCGCACAGGGCAAACAGCGCAAGCCGCATGGCGTGCGTCCTTCGCTGGTACGCCGCGTAGAAGAAGGCGATAACCGCTATCCACGTCTGTACGCCCAGCGCGAACAGGTAGCGAAGCCCCGGAACATCCAGGTAGCGGTTGTTCATGAACGCATCTTCAAGGAAAGTGCGCAGCCCGGGCAGGAACGTGCGGTAGGCAACGGGATAATCCGGCCCGTTATACTTCTGCATCGTTTCCAGATACCCTGTGTCGGGTAGCCAGTAGTCGATCTTCGTATGGGAAAGATCGTCCGTAAACCACGCGCCGCGCGTAAGCTGCAAAAACGCCTCCAGATAAGCCGCGGGGTATTTTACGCTCAGCTTCAGCCATGCCCGCAGCGCGTTTGGCGTATTGCGGTCCGGGTACAAAAACGCCGCCTTCACGGGATCGGCGATGTCCGGGCGGTAACGCTCGCGGATATCGCTGACGCCGAACAGGCCCTCGATGCGGGCGGCGTCGGCCTCGTCGCGCGCGTCCTGAAGCGCGCGCGCCATTTGCTGCAGCGGCAGGCTCATAATGTCGCGGACAACGGTGTCCGGGGTTACGGCCCCGATGGCGCGGTTGAGAAGCGTGCCCGCGCCTGAAGCCAGCGCGACGGTCACCGGCACCAGCGCCAGCACGCGCAGGCATATGCCGGATACCGCTCTGCGGCGCAGCAGGTGATACAGCGCGTGCAGGGCCGCCGCCGCTCCCAGCAGGGAAAGCGTCAGGGTACCGTTATGGCGCAGCAGGCACACAAGCACCCCGAAGAGCGCCATCCGCACCATGGCGGCGGCGTTGCGCGGCTCGCGCGAAACGCGGTACAGCTCGATGCCCGTCAGCAGCAGACAAACGGCGAACAGCGTGTCCTTGGTGGTGGAAAACGCGAAATACCCAAACAGCGGAAACGCGCAGTAATATACGGCCGCCGCGATGACCGCGCCCCGGCTTGCGGCCTGCCGCTGCATCGTCACCACCCCGTAAGCGGCGGCAAGCCCAAGCGCCGCCGCCTGCAGAAGCCCCAGCAAAAGAAACGCCCATTCCGCGCCAAGCCCGAGCAGCGCGGCGGCGGAAAGCAGGCCCCGGATCAGCAGCGTGTAGAGGAGCGCGTGGTGCGTATCGTATTCCCCGGAAACAACTTGCGTCATGTGGGCCTGGATATCGTAATTGGTCATTATGGGAAAAAACGCAAGAAGCCACACGCAGGCCAGCGCGAACGAGCCCAGGAAAACCGTAACGAACAGGCGGCGGCGGTTGAACGGGAGCTTCGCCTTTGCGGCGCGCGGCTGCCCGGCGGTGCGGATCAGCAAATGGCACAGCAGGGGAAAGCACAGCGCCCAGATGCCGGTAAGCGCAAGGAAATCCAGCGCGTGAAACCGCAGCGCCGCCTCCCGCTGCAGCGCCGCGCCCAAGGCGAAGCTGAGCGCAAGAAGAAACGAAAGAGGCAGCGCATACCGCAGCAGCCGCCTGTGCAGCTTGCCGCGCAGCCTGCCCGTGCTCAGATAGCCTAGGCCGCCCCAGAGTAAAAACCGCAGGACTGCGCCCGGCGTAAACGCAAACGCGGAAAACGGCGCGTAAACGGCGCACCCCGCGCCAACCAGCAATGCCGACCCGACCCGAAGGAGAACCAGCGCCTTAGCGTTCATAGGATGCGCCTCATATAAAGAACATATACCCCTGGTTTTTGCGGTGCTTTTTCGCTTCCGTCACAAGGTCGATAAGCGTTACGCCTTCAAGGGCGGTGCGGATGGCGCCGTCCACGGCGTCGAATACCTTCAGGCGCAGCGCCTGTTCCAGCGCGGGCGCGTTCGCCGCCACGGTCTCGCCCGGTTCCTCAAACAGCGACAGGTCCGTTGCGGATAAAACCTCCAGCGCCGTAATTTCCTGCGGCGGGCGGGACAGGCGGTAGCCGCCCTGCGCGCCCTTGTGGGACGTCACCACGTCCGCCTTTTTCAGCAGGGAAAACACCTGCTCCAGATAGATCTTGGAAATGCCCAGATCTTCGGACAGGCTGATCACCGTGACGTTCTCCCGGGTTTGCCAGCGGGCCGCCATGCTCACCGTCGCCGCAAGCGCATACCGTCCCCGTGCGGAAATTCTCATTGCATCTCCCCGATTTCATACCGATTGCGTATGTTTTAGTGTATGCACAGAATATTTTTTTGTCAAGGGGGTTGACAAGCGCAGAAAACGGGGTTATCCTAAACATAGTAATCATATATGATTAATTTTAACGAGGTGATTAGAATGACGATACAGCGTAACATCCCCGATTTGATCGGCGAAACCCCGATGCTGGAACTCGCCGGCATCATGCGCAACGAAGGCCTTAAAGCAACGCTCATTGCCAAGCTGGAAGGCAAAAACCCGGGCGGCAGCGTGAAAGACCGCATCGCCAAAGCGATGATCGACGACGCGGAGGCCCGCGGCCTGCTCAAACCCGGCGCGGTGATCATCGAGCCCACCAGCGGCAACACGGGCATCGGCCTGGCGTCCGTCGCGGCGGCCCGCGGCTACCGGCTGATCCTCACCATGCCGGAAACCATGAGCGTGGAACGCCGCAGCCTCCTCAAGGCTTACGGCGCGGAGCTGGTGCTGACGGAAGGCCCCAAGGGCATGCGCGGCGCCATAGAAAAAGCCAAGGCGCTTGCCGCGGAAACCGAGGGCGCGTTCATCCCCGGCCAGTTTGATAATCCCGCCAACCCCGCCGCGCACCGCCGCACCACCGGCCCGGAAATCTGGCGCGATACGAATGGCAAGGTGGATATCTTCGTGGCGGGCGTGGGCACGGGCGGCACCATTACCGGCGTGGGCGAATACCTGAAATCCCAGAAACCGGGCGTGAAAGCCGTTGCCGTGGAGCCGGACGCCTCCCCGGTGCTGAGCGGCGGCCAGCCGGGCCCCCACCCCATCCAGGGCATCGGCGCGGGCTTTATTCCCTCCATCCTGAACGTTTCCGTGATCGACGAAATTATTCGCGTGAAAGGCGACGACGCTTACCAAACCGCCCGCAGCCTTGCCCGGAAGGAAGGGCTGCTTGCGGGGGTATCGTCCGGCGCGGCGCTGTGGGCGGCCATCCAGCTTGCCAAACGCGCGGAAAACGAAGGGAAGACCATCGTGGTTCTGCTGCCCGATACGGGCGAACGTTACCTGTCCACCCCTTTATTTTTTGACTGAGGAGAATGCTTATGGCCGGACAATGGAAGTTTGAAACCCTGCAGCTGCACGTGGGCCAGGAAAACCCGGATCCCGCAACCGATGCGCGCGCCGTGCCGATCTACCAGACCACGTCCTACGTGTTCCCGGATTCGGACGCCGCCGCCGCGCGTTTCGCGCTCTCACAGCCCGGCAATATCTACACGCGGATTATGAATCCGACCTCCGACGTTTTCGAAAAGCGCATCGCCGCACTGGAAGGCGGCGTCGGCGCGCTGGCGGTGGCCAGCGGCTCCGCGGCGGTGGATTACGCCGTGCGCAACATCGCGGGCTGCGGCGACCACATCGTAGCGCAGAACGCGGTGTACGGCGGCACGTATAACCTGTTCGCCCATACGTTCAAGGACATCGGCATCGCCGTTACCTTCGTAAACGCCGACGATCCCCAAAACTTCGCCGCCGCCATCCGCGATAACACCAAGGCGGTCTTCCTCGAAAGCCTGGGAAACCCCAACTCCAACGTCGCGGATATCCGCGCCATTGCCGATATCGCCCACGCGCACGGCATTCCCCTGATTATCGACAACACCTTCGCCACGCCCTACCTGCTCCGGCCGTTTGAGCACGGCGCGGATATCGTGGTCCATTCGGCTACGAAGTTCATCGGCGGGCACGGCACGTCCATCGGCGGGGTGATCGTGGACGGCGGAAAGTTTAACTGGGCTGCGTCGGGCAAATTCCCCGGGCTTTCCCAGCCCAATGAAAGCTACCACGGCGCGCGGTTTACGGAGGTTGCCGGCGCGGCGGCGTATATCGTCAAGGCGCGCGTCACCCTGCTAAGGGATACGGGCGCGGCGCTGAGCCCGTTCAACGCGTTTTTGTTCCTGCAGGGGCTGGAAACGCTGTCGCTGCGGGTGGAGCGCCACGTGCAAAACGCGCTCAAGATCGCCGCGTTTTTGGAGAAGCACCAAAAGGTGGCACGGGTCAACCATCCCGCGCTGCCCAGCAACCCTTACCACGCGCTGTACGAGCGGTATTTTCCGCTGGGCGCGGGCTCCATCTTCACGTTTGAGCTCAAGGGTACTGCGGAACAGGCCAAGAAGCTGACGGAAAGCCTTTCCCTCTTCTCCCTGCTTGCCAACGTTGCCGACGTCAAATCGCTGGTCATCCACCCGGCGTCCACCACGCACAGCCAGCTGAGCGAGGCGGAGCTTGCGCAAGCCGGGATTACGCCCACCACCATCCGCCTGTCCGTCGGCACGGAGCATGTGGACGATTTGATTGACGATCTTTCCCAGGCGCTGGACCGGGTGTAAACGCCTTAACAAAGAGGCCCCGCCGCCACTGCCCGCAACGCAACGTTTCCGGGGGCGATGGCGGCGGGGCCTCTTTTTATGCCTTTTGCAATGCCTTGGGCTTCAGGGGCACGTACATTATAGAGGCAATCACCGCGGTCAGCGGCGCGGTGGCAACCAGGCCGAAGCTGCCCACGAGGGTGTTTAACAGCTGGCTTGCCACGTATTTGAGGTTTACGATATCGCCGGGCGGCGTGCCCTGCCCCGCGAAGTACATGAGCATCGACAGGTAATTGCCGGAGTAGGCCAGCATCAGCGTGGTCGCCATCGTGCCCAGTACGTTTCGCCCCACCTCGCGCCCGCTTTTTAAAAGCTCCGTACGGGAGATACCGCAGCTGTGCAGCCGCACTTCCTGGCAGGATACGGAAATATCCATGCTCAGGTCCATCACCGCGCCGGAGTTGGCAATGAACATCATGCCGATGAACAGCCCACGCGGGTCCAGTTGGAGGGAGGACTGCGAAAGGAGCGGCACAAGGTAGGGAATGTCTCCGCCGTCCAGCTTCAGCCAATCGGTAAACAGAAGCGCAAGCACGCAGGTAACGAGCGTGCCCGACAGCGAGCCGATCAGCGCCACGGCGCAGCGCCGGGTGAAGCCCGCCACCAGCAGGTCGATGAGCACGGTCAAAATGACCACGGTCGCAAACGCGGCCAGAATGGGGTTAACCTGGAGCAGCAGCAGCGGGATGAGCAGCTTCCAGATGATGATCACGCTGGCCGCAAGCGAAATCAGCGCGCCGCAGCCCACCATGCCGCCGAACAGGATCAGCCCCGCGGATAAAAGCGCGATCATAAGGAACAGCGCGTTGCCGCGGTCGTGGTCGATCAGCGTAACGCCGATCGCCCCGGCCGCGCCGGTGAGCAGCGCGTAGCCGGTATCGCCCGCCTGAAACAGCTTGTCCTTGTCCAGCGC
The DNA here is from genome assembly GCA_023459675.1 of Bacillota bacterium. Classification (GTDB taxonomy): domain Bacteria; phylum Bacillota; class Clostridia; order Christensenellales; family Aristaeellaceae; genus CAXXOK01. The sequence goes on from JAEWTC010000213.1 coordinate 6,687, forward strand.
CGCGTTCATGTAATTGACCGCCGTAGCGGTTTGGCCTTTATATTCGCCCGTGAGCACCGTGACCTGGCAGAGCTGCGCGCCCGAATACACGATGCCGATGGGGCTGAGCCCTTCGTTGTTGACGGCGTCCACTCGCACCTTGACGCGGGGCAGTGAGGAATAGGCGGTCTGGTGCGGTTCGGGGATCAAACATAATAGCCCGCATACGACGATCATCACGGCGGACAAAATCCAGCTGTTTCTGCGCTTGTTCATCGTGTTTCCATCCCTTTGCGTTTTCTGTAAAAAGGCGGGGCTGCCTTGCGGCAACCCCGCTGACTGTAAAATTTGGTTTTAGTTGGCCGCCGTCAGGCCCATGACTTCCATGGTTTTGCCGAAGATATCGGTGTTGTCGTACACGCCGTTGAACACGTCCGCCTATACGCCCAGGGCATACACGGGGATCTGCAATCCGGTGTGGGCGTACGAGGTGTAGCTGAGGCCCGCCTTGCTGTTGAGGATATGGCACACGGCCATGGACAGGGGCTCGTACCCGCCGTAGAGCAGCTTTTCGTTGTCGCCGATCACGCGGGCGTCCTTTTCCACCATGCTCAGGTCAAACGCGGCCTGCAGGGCCTGCAGCTCGGCTTCGGTCAGGGTCAGGGCCATATCGGCTTTGGTGGTCAGGCCGTAATAGGTTTCGATCTGCGCCAGCGCGTCTTCGAACGTCGCGCCGTTCTTGCGCATTTCGGCGACCAGCTTTGAGAACTCCACATAGCCGATGGTCTCGTTCTGGAGGTAATCAAAGTGGCTGTCGTAGGCGGTGGTGGCAAAGCCGATGGTCATGCCGCCGGTTTCGTGGTCGCCGGTGACGATGATCAGGGTTTCGTCCGGGTGTTCGGCCGCAAAGTCCACGGCAACCTGCACGGCGTCGGAGAAGGCCAGGGTGTCGTAAATGCTGGTGGTCGCGTCGTTGGCATGGCACGCCCAGTCAATCTTGCCGCCCTCGGTCATCAGGAAAAAGCCGTTATCATTGTCCAGCACGGCGATGCCGGCCTCTACGATCTCGGCAAGGGAAAGAATCTCTTCGCCCTGGGCTTCGCGGCGCACGCGGTCGATTTCAAAGGCCATGGCGTTGTCTTCGGCGATGTC
>JAEWTC010000214.1 GCA_023459675.1 Bacillota bacterium
CCCAGGTTTCCAGCGCATCGCGGTCGACCGTGAAAGCGCCGCCGCCTGTTTGAATTTGGCGGATGGGCAAGGCGCTCAGCCCCGTTTTTTCCGGCGTGTAGAAGAAGTGCGGGCTATGGATGCCGCCAAAATACGACGGGGGCGCCTCCGCCTCCACATAGAGAGTCAGCACCGAATCGCCCCCTTTGAGGCCCTCGATGCTCTCCTTGCGCCGCTTCCAGGCCGCGCGCACGTCATCCGTAAGCGAAGGCGAATCGGCGGCGGCCGCCGCCAGCGCGTTCATATCCGCCGCCCAGATCAGCGCGTCCGCCGCGTACCGCGCGCCGGTTTCGGTGGTCACGGTATGGGCGACCGGGTCCAGGGAAACGACCCGCGCGCCGGTGAGTATCTCGCCGCCATGCTCTTTGATATAGCGTTCCAGCGTATGGATCAGCGTTCCCGTGCCGCCTTTGGGATAATTGTAATCCAGATAGAGGCTGAAGTAGGAAAGCGCGAAAAACGCTGGCGTCGCCTTGAAAAAGTGCTGCGCGATCATATCGATCAGCGCGGGGTTTTTGATCATTCCCCGGAGGAACTCCTCCGCCGGGAGGTTCATTTTCTGGATCTTCCCGACCGTCGTAAGGTAACGCACCATCCACGGCAGCAGGGTTTGAAACACATACGCGCGGTCCTGTTTCAGGTTCATGAACAGCGGATTGTCGATCCCGTAGAGAACCTCCATATACCGCATGGTTTGCTTCACCACGCCGATGAACCGGTCGACGTCCTGCGCGTCCCCGGGAAAACAGCGTACCAGCAGCTCCCGGTACTCCGAAAGGCTCTGCTCCGAGGACAGACGCAAAACCTCCCCGCCGATGCCTACGGACACCTCGTTTTGCAGGAATTCCACCTCCAGCCCGAGGGCCTTGAGCATGGGGAACAGCACGCCGGAATTTTCCATGGCGCGGATGCCCCCGTCGAACGTGAAGCCGTCCGCGGTGAACGAACCCACCAGCCCGCCCGCCTGCCCTTCCTTTTCGCACAGCAAAACGCTGCGCCCGTTCTTGCATAGGAACGCCGCGGCCGTCAGCCCCGCGATGCCCCCGCCGATGATGATTGCGTCGTGCTTCATACGGTAACCCTCTGCGCCCGCAGGCTATATAACCGTTATAGCCGCGGGTATTTTGATGATCTGTTCTTATAGTATACCAGAAAGCAACTGTCCGTCCAAGCGCGCCGTATGCAACGGGGCGCCCAAGCCTGAACCGGCGTAAATTTCATCCGTCCAAATTGACAAGCAGTGCCACGCAGAGTAGAGTATAAACCAAACAACAGGAGGGCGAAACCGTGCGATATTTTACATGCGATCAGACCGCGCTTATTTTTCGAAACCTTGGAGAAACGCTGGAATTGCGCGCCTGGGGCGAGAACAGCCTGCGCGTGCGCGCCGTGCCCATGGGCGAGCTGACCGACGACCGCTGGGCGCTGCTGGAGCCGCAGGCGACCGTGCCGGTGATCACGATTGCAGACAGCCGCGCCCGCATCCAAAACGGCGGGCTGACCGCCGAGATCAACGTGGAGGACTGGCACGGATACGCGTCCGTCACCTTTACCGACGCGCAGGGCAAGGTTCTGTTAAAGGAAACGAGCGGCCACGGAGCGCTTTCGCTGCGGCCACGCGCCTTTGAGCCGCATACCGGCGGCGATTATGCCCTGACCGTGCGCTTTGACGGCGAAGAAGACGAGCGCCTGTACGGCATGGGCCAGTACCAGCAGGAAACTCTGGATCTAAAACACTGCGTGCTGGAACTCGCGCACCGCAACTCCCAGGCTAGCGTGCCGTTTGTGATGAGCAGCCGCGGGTACGGTTTCCTCTGGCACAACCCCGCCGTGGGCGAGGCGACCTTCGGCAAAAACTACACGCTGTGGAACGCGCTGAGCACCCGGCAGATGGATTACTGGATCACCGCGGGTAAAAGCCCCGCGGACATCAGCCTTGCGTACGCGAAAGCCACCGGCTTTGCCCCGATGATGCCCGAATACGGGCTTGGGTACTGGCAGTGCAAGCTGCGCTACTGGAACCAGGAGCAGCTGCTTTCCGTGGCGCGGGAGCATAAGCGCCGGGGGCTGCCGCTGGATGTGATCGTGTGCGATTTCTTCCACTGGCCGAAAATGGGCGATTTCCGTTTTGACCCGGAGTTTTTCCCCAATCCCAAGGCCATGGCGGACGAGCTGGAGGCTATGGGCGTGAAGCTGATGGTTTCCGTGTGGCCGCAGGTTTCGCTGGAGAGCGAAAATTACATGGAAATGCGCCAGCAGGGGTATCTGGTGCGGGCGGAGCACGGCGAGCAGATCGGCATGCGCTTTGGCGGAGACAGCATGTTTTTTGACGCGACCAACGAAAAGGCGCGCGCCTATGTGTGGAACAAGTGCAAGCGCAACTATCTGGACCAGGGGGTAACGCTGTTCTGGCTGGATGAAGCCGAGCCCGAATACGGAACCTATGATTATGATAATTTCCGCTACCATCTGGGCGCCGCGCTGCGCGTGGGCAACGTATACCCGCAGCTGTTCGCGCGCGGCTTTTACGAAGGCATGCGGGAAAGCGGTATGGAGCTGCCCGTGAACCTGCTGCGCTGCGCGTGGGCGGGCAGCCAGCGCTACGGGGCGCTGGTGTGGAGCGGGGACATCCATTCCGACTGGGAAACCTTCCGCAAGCAGGTCTGCGCGGGCTTGAGCATGGGCGTGGCGGGCATCCCGTGGTGGACCACAGACATCGGCGGTTTCATGGGCGCCGACGCAAGCGACCCGGCCTTCCGGGAGCTGTTCGTGCGCTGGTTCCAGTGGGGCGCGTTCTGCCCCGTGATGCGCCTGCACGGCGACCGCGACCCGCATGAAAACCCGGCGCGCGCAAACGGCCAGCCGGTGTTGTTCACGGGCGGCCCCAACGAGGTGTGGAGCTACGGCGAAGAGGCGTACCCCATTTTGGTGAAGTACTTAAACGTGCGCGAAAAAATGCGCGATTATGTGCGGGAAACCATGCGCCAGACGCACGAAACCGGCAAGCCCGTGATGCGCCCGATGTTTTACGAATACCCGGCGGACGAAGCCTGCGCCGGGCTGAAAGACCAGTATCTGTTCGGGGACCGCTATCTCGTGGCCCCGGTGATGCAGCCGGGACAGCGTTCCCGCAGGGTGTATCTGCCCGCGGGCACGTGGGAGAACGTGGACACGGGCGAAACGCACCGGGGCGGCGGCTGGATTGACGCGCCCGCCCCGCTTTCCACGATGCCCGTGTTCCTGAAACGTTAGGAGCGTTTCTTTTCCGCCGTCAGGAGATACGAAAGCGGGAAGCCCAGCCCTTCGTATGCGTCCGTCATGCCGATGTCCCGGTCGAACTCCCTTAGGGACGTGATCGCGAGGCCTGATTCGATGGCGGCGCTTACGATCTCCGCCATGGTATGCGAGAAGCTGGTAAACGTGTTCTGGTTGCGGTGCTGCGTCATATACGCTCCGCTGTTTTGCTCCAGCCACGGCTCCGTGCGGAAATACGAGTACGCAAGCCGGTTGGGCAATTGGGCGTCGAACGCCTCCTCGCCGGGCAGGGGCAGCATATTGACCAGCGGATGAAAATCGTTGATCAAAAACGTTCCGCCCGGTTTCAGGCAGCGCGCCGCGACGCTAAACAGCGCCCGCAGGTCCTGAAACCACGTGATCGCGCCGATGGTGAAGAACAGAAAATCGAACGCGCCGGCATAGGTTTCCCCGACCGTCAGAACGTCGCAGGCCTGAAACTCACAGGGGATCCCGGCGGCGGCGGCCGTTTCCCGCGCGCATTGCACCATATTTTCGGCAATGTCAAACCCCATGCCCCGTTTGGCGCCAAGGCCCATCACGGAGAGAATTTCCCGCCCGTTGTTGCAGCAGAACTGGGCGACGGTATTGCCCCGCAGGTCCAGCCGCAAAAGCGCGTCCCTGAGCATGGGATTGACATACGGCAGGGTTTCGGCGCGCAGCCGCACCGCCATATCCCCGCACCAGCCCTCGTAGCGATGCGCAAACGCCTCTTCCCAGGCCGCTTTGTTGCCCGCAATGTAGTCCATCGAATTCCTCTCCGTTCTCACGCCGTGAAGATCGTTAAGCATACGCACAGTATATCCACGCGCGGCCGGGAATACAAGACCGGCGCAACGTTCCGCATGAAGGCGCGGCGCCCGTTCCTGCCCCGGAAACGCGCCGGAAAACCGGAAGGAGGCCTATGTTATGAAACCACACCCGCGGATACCGGCCCAGGCCATTCTTGCCTTCCTGCGCCGTGTGGAGAAGGCGGACGTCCTGCTGCACGGGTTTGAACTGCGCTTTGCGGGCGAGGTGCAGGCCGAAGGCTATTACGCCCCGTTTTGCAAGGGCGAGATGCACCGGATGTATTCCGTGAGCAAAAGCATGGTATCGCTTGCAATCGGTATCCTGGAGGCCGAGGGCAGGCTGTGTCTGGACGACCCGGTGGTGCGGTATTTCCCCGAAAAGGTGACCGCCGCCACGGACGGGCGGCTTTTGCGCCTCACCATCCGCGATATGCTGCGCATGGCAACCTGCTACGTGAAAACCACGTACGACCCCGCGGCGGACGCGGACTGGACCGCCGCGTTTTTTACCGCCGCGCCATCGCACGAGCCGGGAACGGTGTTTTCCTACGATACCTCAAGTACCCAGGTGCTGGGCGCGCTGTGCCAACGGCTCAGCGGCGAAGCGTTGCTTTCGTTCCTCACCTGCCGCGTGTTTGCGCCCATCGGCGCGGACGACCCCAAGGCCTGGCTCACCGACCCGGCTGGGAATGCGCAGGGCGGCACAGGGCTTCTGTTGTCGCTAAGGGATCTGGGCAAAACCGCGCAGCTGCTGCTGGACGGCGGGCGCGGCATTGTGCCTGCGGATTATCTGCGCCGGGCGACCATGAAGCAGATCGGCACCCCGTTTCAGCCGGTGCCGGAGGAACGGCTGGGGTACGGCTACCAGTTCTGGCGCGGGCGCGACGGTTATATGCTCTACGGCATGGGCGGGCAGCTGGCGCTGATCTGCCCCGCCAAAAAGCTGATTCTATGCACGATCGGCGATACGCAGCTGGATCCGTTGGGGATGCAGAGCATCTACGACGCTTTCTATGAAACGCTGGTTCCGGCCGCGCCCGTAACCGACGAGCCGCAAGCCGACCGCGCCGCGCTTTCGCAGGCGCTGTCCGGCCTGCGGGTGCGCCCCCTGCCCCACTGCGAGGCGTTTGCCGTGCCGTTTGCTTCACGCTACCGCATGGCGGACGGAACCGGCGATCTGCGGGAGGTTTGGTTCACCGGCGAAGAAGTGCGCCTTGTGTGGGCGGACGGCGTTCACACCTACGCGTATCGGTTGGGGGGAGTTTGCGATGGCACACTGCCGCACTGGAACACGCGCTGCCTTACCTTCGCGGGCTTTGGCGAAGACGGGGTTCTGCGGCTGCGGTGCCACCAGATTGAAAGCGCTCCCTGCGGGTTGGAACTGCTGTTTTCCAAACGCGCAGACGCGCTCACCGTGCAGATGCGTTCCTCCGGCGATCTTTCCCTGCGGCGGTATCAGGGGTTTTTCTGGGGCGAGGCTGCGCCGGAATAAAGCCGCTTCCATGGAAGCGTCAAAAATACCCCGGCGGCGGTTGCCGGGGTTTT
>JAEWTC010000215.1 GCA_023459675.1 Bacillota bacterium
ATCACCCACGCGGTGCTGACCTTCAACATGGCCTGGAACGACCTCCTCTGGCCGCTTCTGATGACCAGCTCGAAAACGCACCGGATGCTCTCCAACGGCTTAACCGCGTTTGTCGGTGCAGACACAACGGAATACGGCCCCGCTTTCGCAGGCGCGGTGATCTCCATCATTCCCGTTCTTGTGCTCTATCTCACCGGACAAAAATATTTCATCAACAGTTTCGTGTCCAGTGGTATGAAAGAGTAAGCGAACGCTATGCATCGAACGGAAAACGCCTCCCTGCGGCCGGACCGGCTATGGAACCCCCAGTTTACGCTGCTGATCGCCATCAACGTCATCACCAACATCGGCTTTGGCATGCTGCTGACCAGCATTTCCCTCTACGTCGTCAATATGGGCGCGTCCCTGGCCATCGCGGGCAGCATGGCAAGCGTCTTTTCTCTGGTGGCGATGTTCATGCGCCCGCTTGGCGGGCGGCTGTTTGACTGCTTCAACAAGCGCAACTCCTTTATCCTCTCCACGCTTGCCTACGGCGCCATCAGCGTACTGTATTCCTTTACGACGAACGTTCCGATGCTTTTCCTGCTGCGCATCGTGCACGGCATTGCGTTCAGCCTGAGCGGCGTTACCAACATGGCCCTCGTCAGCCTGTTCATCTCCAAGAAAAGGATGAACGAAGGCCTGGGCTATTACAACGCGGTGATGCTGATCGGGCAGGCCGTGGCGCCCTCCATCGCGCAGTATTTGATCGGCACGGTCGGGTTTTTCTGGCTGTATATCATCGTGGGACTGTTCATCATGCTTCCGCCGCTTTTCTGCCTGACGATGAAAATGCCGGAAGCCGCGGCCGCTGCGCCGAGCACGGCCGCCGCGCCGAGCAAACGGCGCTTCTCCATCGACAACTTCGTGGTTCGCCACCTGATCCTCTATGCGATCGTGGGCAGCGTGTTCTCGTTTTACAACGGGATCGCCAACTCCTTCATGCTCTTGCTGGGGGAAGCCAGGCACATTGAAAACATCAGCCTGTTCTTCACGGTCAGCTCCGGCGTGCTGCTGGCGGTGCGGATCTTCGGAAGCAGCCTGACGGACAGGCTGAACATGAACTGGCTGGTCAACGGCGCGCTGGTGACCAGCATTATAAGCCTTTTGCTGATCAGCAAAACACATTCGCTTTCGCTGGTGCTGGCGGCCGCCGCGCTCAAGGCGCTGGGCCAGGGCGTGGGCCAGGTGGTTTTACAGGGGGAAGCCCTGAAGCGGGCGGACCCCGGAAGTTTGGGAATCGCGACGGGCACGATGTTTATGGGCAACGATCTGGGCAACACCCTGGGCCCGGTCATCGGCGGCGCGATTACCGATTCGCTGGGTTACTGGGCGATGTTCTACGTAGGCATCGCCGCGTTCGCCCTGGCGATGGCCGCCTTTATCATCTATCAGAAACGAAAACAACAAACCGCAGCCTGACGCCTTCCCTTTGCCGGAACCATTTCCTTACACCCTGTGAAGAAAGGACAAAACGATGACAGCCTCCGTTCCGTTTAGCAGGCAGGAGCTCTGTACGAAGGAATTTCATCCGGAGTTCCGGGGCACTCTTTTGCCCAAATACCGCTATCCCATCTCCCCCAGGGACAACCTCCGCCGCTTGTTCCAAAAAGAGAATTTCCTGTGGGCGCCGCGCAACCGCTCCGAGTTTGAGCGGGTGGACCTATCCATCAACCCGGATAACGTGGCGCGCGGCCCGGCGGGCGGGCCGGACATGTTCGGCGTTCCCTGGGTTTTCGACCCCGCCTCCCGCGGCGCGATGGTGGCGCCCGGTTCGCCGATTCTGACCGATTTGGAGCGGTGGCGCGAGGTAATCCATATCCCCGACGTGGACCAATGGGACTGGGAAGGGTTTGCCACCCGCGAAAACCCCAAGGCGGACCCCGCGCTTTTCAAGCGCATCATTGTGATGAACGGCCTGTTCGAACGGCTGATTTCGTTTATGAACTTCGGCGACGCCGCCATCGCCCTGGTGGACGAGGACCAGCAGCCCTACGTGCACGAGCTGTTTTCCGCGCTTTGCGACATGTACGAAAAGCTAATCCTGCGCGCCAAACAAACGCTTTCCATCGATATGCTGACCTTTCACGACGATTGGGGCACGCAGCGCGCGCCGATGTTCTCGGTGGCAACCTGCCGGGACATGCTGTACCCCTATATCCGGCGGCTGGCGCAGTTTTCCCACGCGCACGGGGTGTTTTTTGAACAGCACAGCTGCGGCAACGTGGAAATGTTTCTGCCGCTCATGATCCAGGCCGGCGTGGATTCCTGGGACGGTCAGGAAAACGCCAACGATAAGGCGGAGCTGATCCGCCGCTACGGGGACGAGCTGCTCATCTACATCTGCCCGCCCGACGTAAGCGAGCTTCCCGAAGAACAGCTCGCCGGCTGCGCCGAGCGCTTTCTGGCGCAATTCAAGCCCGGCGCGCGCATGATTTTGAACATGAGCGCGGAAAACCAGCGGCTTGACCCCGCCCTGTACGCGCTGACCCGCGCGGGATGCGCCGGCGAGGCCCAGGCCTGAACTTACCCGACACCCAACAGGAGGCGCAGCCATGGATACGAACCGGCCCCAATGGGATTTGCCCATTGAAACCTCGAAAACCGGCCTGATGCGAAACATTCCGCGGAAAAACGACGAGCTTGCGGGGCGGACCTTCCACCTCGCCATGGACGACGGCGATCATTATCTGCTGCAAATGCTGGACGGCGAGCTCGCCGGCTGGGGCATGGTCGGCGGTCCGGTCAGCACACAGCAAACCCTGTGCATGCGCGCCAACGAGTTCGTTTGGATGGTGACCTTCCAAAGCGGCGCGATGGAAAGCGTAACCGTTGTGCTGGATACGCTCCATTCCCTTGCCACGGTGCTGTTCGCCACGGTTGGCGCGCATCCGGGCAAGCCCAGGCTGGTCGATCACCGTTTTTCGTTCGGCGCGATCGCGCAGCCCGGCAAGCCCCTGCCCGCCAAGCGGCATCATCTTTCAGCGGATCTCGTGGGAAAGAAGATCGCCTGGCGCTATTCGCCAACCGTCACCATTACGCACATCTTCCACACGCCGTTCAGCATGCGTTCCTCCTTGCACGACATGCAGCCGCTGCCGGAAACCGCGAGCAGGGAACAGCGCGAGGAATGCGAAAACCGCGCTCGGCGCTGGGGCGCGGTGCTGTTTGACGAGCCGTGCGCCTACATTAAAATCAATGATAACCTGTATCTCGTAGCTTTTATCGAGATCAACCGCTACCGCGTAGACCCCGAGCAGGGCGGGGGCGACCTTCTGGTGCTGGTGGATACGGACCGCGTGCACGACGTGGGCCGGGTCTTCGGCCTGGGGCCGGACGGCAAACCGCGCCTGAATCTGCTGACCGCGCACGGCAGCTTTGTGACCGCGCCCGACCCGCTGGACAGCGCCGAAAACCCCTACTGGCTCTGATCGTCCGCGGATGCGGGCTTTCCCATACGGGTAACAGCGTTTCTACGCTCCCGTTGGCAAGCGAACCCCGGCCATCGCGCAAAGGGCAGTACAGGCAACGCTATTGCAGGAGGCAAAACAGGCGGCCGCGCAAACGCGCGGGCGCCTGTTTTGCTATCGCCAAACGGACGGCGGATATGAAGCCAGTCCCGTTATTCCCGATGGCCGCCCTATGGATTTCTCCCAATTTTGCTGTTTTGCGCGGTAAGTACCGTTCACAGCCGGAGGGGAAACGAATGCCGGTTCAGCGGATCCACAGCTTGTCCCTGGTGGTGGATATGGCGGCGGCCCCGGCCTGCAGGCTGTCTAGAACGTCGTCCGCGTCCGCAATCAGGCCGCCGGCGATGATCGGTTTGCGAATGCTCTGGGTCAGGCGCGTGATGATCTTGGGAATAACGCCCGGGAGTATCTCAATGGCGTCCGTTTCTTCCACAAGCTGTTTGTCGATATTGTTCAAAGCGATGGAATCCAGCAGAAAAAAGCGCTGCACGG
>JAEWTC010000216.1 GCA_023459675.1 Bacillota bacterium
GTTCATATAGGTGGGAACCAGCCCGCCGTTGAACAGCATGGTGAAGAAGACGACAAACGAAAGAACGGCTTTGCCGGGCAGGTTCTTTTTGGATAGCGCGTACGCCAGCATCGTTGTGATAACCACCGATACCGCCGTGCCCAAAAGTGTCAGCGCCACGGAAACGCCATAGGCGCGCAGCACCGTATCGCTGGAGGCAAAAATGTAGGTATACGCGGCCAGACTGAACTTCTGCGGGAAGAACTGGTACCCGTTTTGAATCAGCGACGTATCGTCCGTAAGGGAAGCCATCAGAATGAGGATCAAGGGCAAAATTGCGCATGCGCTGAGGATGATCATCACAATATGGCCGATGATGTGAAACCTTGTTTTATCGTTTACTTTCATCTTGATCTCTCCCATCAGAACAGCGCGCTGTCCCTGTCCAGCTTCCGTACCAGAAGATTCGCCCCCATCACCAGGAAAAACCCGATGATGGACTGGTAAAATCCCGCCGCCGCGGACATGGAAATGTTCCCGGCCTCCAGCAGGCCTCTGTACACGTAGGTGTCAATCGTGTTCGTGACGGAAAACAGGGCGCCGGAGTTCTGCGGCACTTGGTAAAACAATCCGAAATCGGAATAGAAGATACGGCCGATCGCCATCATCGTCAGCATGATGACCGTTGGCCGGAGAAGCGGCAAGGTGATCAGCCGGATTTGCTGCCATATGGTTGCCCCGTCCAGATCCGCCGCCTCGTAATAGGCGCGGTCAAACCCCATCAGCGTAGCCAGGTAAATGATGCACTGGTAGCCGATGCTTTTCCATGCCGAAACAAGCACCAAAATGAAAGGCCAATACTTTTTCTCCGTATACCACGCAATCGGCTGCATGCCGAACAATTTGCCCAGGACGCTGTTCAAAAAACCGGACTCGGTGGATAAAAACGCAAAAACGATATAGCTGATAATCACGGCGGAGATCAAATGCGGAAGAAGAATGACGGATTGATAGAAGTTCTTTATCTTCTTTCTCATTTCCGACAGAATGATGGCCACCGTAATCGCAAGCACCGTGTTAACGACAATGAAGGCAAGGTTATACAAAATCGTATTGCGCGTGATAATAAACGCATCGCTGGTGGCGAAGAGATACTTGAAATTCGTTAACCCGGCCCAGGCCGAACCCCAGATGCCATTGCGGACGTTATAGTTTTTGAACGCAAGAACCATACCGGGCAGCGGCATATAGTTATTGATAAACAAGTACAGCAGTCCGGGGATTGCCATGAGGTAAATTGCAATGTACTTTTTCAACACCACAAAGGTTCTGGCCTTTTTCGTTTTCATATTGTCCCTCTTATACGGGGCACCGCACATCTCTGCGCGGTGCCCCAAAAAACTAACTTCTCACACGCTTTCGTTCAGACGTGTTTCCTGATCCTTACTGGATGCCGTTCTCGGCAGCCCAGGCGTTGAGCGCTTCCTGCTTGGCAGCCATATAGCGTTCCAGCCCGGCGTCGTAGAGCTTCTGATTCATCTCTGCGATCGCGGCTTCCGGTTCGACAAAGCCCATGATAATCTGGTTGATGTACTCGTTGTACACGTTGGTCAGGGCAGTGTATTCCGCCATCACGTTGGTATTGTCAAAGGTGAAGCCCATGGCTTTGGATTTGACGGAGTTGTTGTTGAACGCGTCGGTCTGCGCATACAGATCGATCGGGTTGCCCTGCCATACGCCGGTCAGATACTGGTTGGGCATGAGGAAGTTCAGCGTAGTGTAATCGGGTTTGGCGGGATTGACGCCGTCCGCGTACGTCAGGAAGCCGTCATCCGTCTTCTTATAGTCGACGCCCTCTTCGCCCCATGCCAGCAAGGTTGCCGCTTCGGCGTCCGTATAAAGGAGGTTCAAAACCTGCATCGCCGCCACCGGATCTTCCGCGCCGCTGTTGATGGCCCAGTTCATGGAGGTTACGGCGCTGGATTTCGTGAACACGCCCATCGTTTTGAATACGACGACGTCCTTTTGGACTTGGGCTCTTTGTTCCATCTTGGTTCCCGGCTTATAGGCCGCAAGGGTCGACATGCCCAAACCGGCGCTCATGTTCTGCTGGGGGGTGTTGCTGTCCGTCAGAACATCCTTGGAAATGTAGCCTTTCTGGTTCCAGTCGTAGAACATCCGGCATGCGTTGAGGAACGCTTCGCTTTCATAAAGGTTGGAAACCTCAAGCGAGTTTTCGGGATCCATCAGAACGCCGAACGTGTTGTTGCCGATGTCGTCAAACAAGATCATGTTGTTGAGCTGGGTGCTCTTGTTGGGGCAAAGAACAAACTTGTCGGGTTCCGCTTCATGCAGCTTGGCAAACAGTTCGTTGATCTCCTCAATGGTGCAGTAGATCGACTCGCCGTCGGCGTCCAGCTTGCTCTGCCAGTCATAACCGATTTCGTCCAGATACTCGGTCATCACAACGTAAGCGCCCTTGCCCTGCGCGATGTCGCGCTGCTGGGGAACGCCATATACCTGTCCGTTGATTCTGCAGGCTTGGATATACGCAGGATTGATCGTGTTTAAAATACCCTGCCCATAATCGGCCAGCAGTTCGTCCAGCTCCAGGGTATAGCCCTTGCTGACACAGTTGGAGTAGCCCATGGCGATGGTGTTGAAGATGTCAACATGTTCGCCGCTGGAGAGCATCAGAGTCATGGACTGGTTCCAGGAACCGAAGTCAAGAATTTCCATCACCAGTTTGACGCCCAGTTTTTCTTCGGTAATCGCGCTGAGGCGGGCCTGAATACGGTCCTCGCCAGTCGGGCGGCCGGTCCACGTCGGATAAGCCATCACGACGGTGGGCATATTGCCGCTCGCTTTACGATCCGCAATCGCCTGATCGCTCTTGGTTGTTTCCGCAAAACCGCTCGTTACAGAGAGCACCATCATCAGACAAAGAAGCAACGCAACCAGTTTCTTCAAATGAATCCCTTCTTCCTTATGAATGAATTCTACAAGCGGTTCTGACACGCTTGTATTTCCTTTGCTGTTAGTTTAATATAATCAATGTTTTTTAGTAAGGCACATTTCTTAGAAGAAATTGTACTATCCTTAGCCGATATTGTCCATTTTACACATGGCGACGCCGATTTGGAGGCACAGATGTTCAAAAAGAGCCGGGCGCCGGGGAACCGTTTCAAATACTCCCTGACCCATTTGGGTCTCTTCTACACCGCGATATTGATGCTGGTGATTATTCTGCAGCTCTCGTTCGTATCCTCGTTCTGGCAGGATCAGCTACGCCAGCAATACCTGAACAACGCGCTCCGTTTGCAGATGCAGTTTAACGCCGAACAGGAGGCAACCTTCTCCATTTTGGAAAGTCAGCTCATTCTACTGGGCGACAAGGACGCGGCGCTGCTGAACATAACCACCGACAGCCTTGTTCTATACCGCGTCAAGATGTCCGTTTTTATGGAGCTTTCCGCCTTATCGCAGGTCTTTCCGGAAATCGGCGGTCTGTTCTACTATGCGCCGTCTCCCAAGGATTTTACACCTTTCATTCATCGGGTTGCCACCAACGAATGCGCTACGTTCATACGCAAAACGTTGGATGACGCCGCCGGCAATCTATCCGCTCTTGGGAAGGCGTATCAAAAGTGGCGGCTGCATAGCTTGGCGGAAGACGACTATTTGGTTCGGATGATCGATTCCGGAAGCGGCATGCTCGGCGCATGGATCAGCCTGACCTCGCTGACGGAATCCTTCCAGGGCCTGTTTGAGGACGGGTGTATCGTAACCTTTCTGGACGAGACCGGAACCACCATCCAAAACCCGAATTTCTCGGATTTCCAGCTGAACAGCGCGGCGGCAAGCGGTAATCAGCAATATCGAAGCAAAGACGGAACCGACTATCTGGTGATTTATCAGAAAACCTCGTACAGCGATTGTTATCTGGCCGTTTTTACCCCGCTGTCCCTGATCGTATCGCATTTGACGCCCATCTACCGGGCCTTTCTGCTCATCACCGCCATCATCATTTTCGGCGTAATCGCCGTTCTGTTCACGCTGCGGGTCGTGTTTCAGCGGCTCGTACGCCCGCTGCAGCAGGCGCTGACCGTATTGCAGCGCGGGGAGCAGCGAACCGTCCGGCTCAACACCGCCAGCGCCTGCCGCGAGATTCACAGTTTCCTGACCATCCTCAACTCCATGCTGGACGATATGCAAACGCTGGAAGCGAAGGTGTATGAAGATAAGCTGGCGCAAAGCCGGCTGGAATCGAAATTCCTGAAATCCCAGCTGTCCCCGCACTTTTTGATCAACTGCCTGGACGCATTCTCCTTTCTTGCCACGTCGGATGAAGAAAACGACCACGCGGCGGCCCAGCGGTTAACGCAGGTGCTGTCGCAGCACATCCGCTACACCTTCACATCGGAGGAAACCATCCCCCTGATCCAGGAATTCGACCACCTGGATAACTACCTTGATCTGGCGTGCATACGCTACCCGGACACGCTTTCCTATAAGCTCACGCTTTCCCCCGACTGCGAACAAACGCGCATTCCGCCCATGACGCTGCTGACCTTATGCGAGAACACCATCAAGCACAACCTGATTATGGGAGAACGCCTGAACATCCAAATTACGGCCGTTCTGGAAAACGCCCCGAACCCCACCGTTCACATATGCTATATTGACAGCGGTACAGGCTATACCCAGGAGATGCTTGACCGCGTAAACCATATTCTTGAAAGCGAGGAGTACGTCAAAGA
>JAEWTC010000217.1 GCA_023459675.1 Bacillota bacterium
GGGTACGTCTCGTTCAGGCGGGCGAACTCGGTGGGGTCGGTGGACTGGATGTACTGCACGGTGTCGTTCTCATACGCAGTCAGGATTGCGACGTTGTCTTCCGACAGGTAGCAATTGATCTGGTCGATCTTGACGTTGGCGGCATCCCAGTAGAGGGGGTTCTTTTCGAAGGTGATGACGTCGTCCACGGAGTACTTGGTCATCACATAGGGGCCGGTGCCGATGAAGGTTTCGGGGTTGGTGGCCCAGATGCCTTCGGCGTCAGCCAGATCGGTGCGGACGGGATAGAACGTGGTGAAGGCGCACAGGTCGAGGAAGTACGCGCACGGATAGGGCAGGACGACCGTCAGGGTGCCGGCCGCGTCATCCGCAACCAGGTTCAGGGTGCCGTCTTCGTTACGGGCAATGTAGTCGTACAGGAAGCCGTAGTCGGCGCCCAGATCGGGCGAGGCCGCGCGGTTCCAGCTGGACACAACCTGAGAAGCCAGGAAATCGGTGCCGTCGCTCCACTTCAGGCCCTTGCGCAGGGTGAAGACGTAGGTCAGGCCGTCGTCAGACATGGACACAGACTCGGCCAGATCGGGCGCGAGCACAACGTTGCCGTCCGCGTCGTAGGAGTGGCCCATCAGGCCGGAAAATGCGTTGCGGATGTAGTTGCCGCTGTTGGAAGCGCTGTTGAGCGCGGGATCCATGGTCAGCGGCGTGCCGCCGCCAAACATCGTATTGACGACCATGGAGTCAGCAGCCGCTGCGCTGACGGGCAGAATTGCCATCGTCGCAGTCATGATCATGCTGATCGTCAGAATCCAAACGAGGATCTTTTTCATTCGTTTTTCAACCTCTCTTTTGATAAAATTTTTCCATCCGGGGTTTCTATCATCGTATCACGGATACGGAAGAACGTCAATGGATAATTGGTTCAAACCCTTACAGATTGTGACATGCAACGAAATGCCCGGCGGAGACTTCCAGGAATTCGGGCATCTCTTCCCGGCAGCGCTGGGTGCACCGGGAGCAGCGGGTGCGAAACGGGCATCCGCTGGGGGCTTTCAGCGGGCTTGGAATATCGCCGTTCAATACGATGCGCTTCTGCTTGCGGGCGGTGCGGGGGTCAGGCGCCGGGATGGCGCTCAAGAGGGAGATGGTGTAGGGGTGGAGGGGGTGGTGGTGCAGCTCGTTGGCGGATGCAAGCTCCACCATATGCCCAAGATACATCACGGCGATGCGGTTGGAGATATGCTTGACCACGCTCAAATCGTGGGCGATGAACAGGTACGTGAGCCCCAGCTGGTGCTGGAGGTCTTCGAGCATGTTAAGCACCTGCGCCTGAATGCTCATGTCCAGCGCCGATACGGGTTCGTCGCACACGATGAACTCCGGCTTGCTGGCAAGCGCGCGCGCGATGCCGATGCGCTGGCGCTGCCCGCCGCTAAACTCGTGCGCATAGCGGGTGGCCTGCTCGCTGGAAAGGCCGACCATGGACAAAAGCGCGTTGATCTGCTCGTTGCGCTCTTTGCGGCTGGCGCACAGGCGATGCACGTCGATGGGCTCGGCCACGATATCGCCCACGGTCATACGCGGGTTGAGCGAGGAATACGGATCCTGGAACACCAGCTGCGCCCGCTTGCGGAACTCGTTCATCACGGGTCCTTTTTGGATCAGCTTCCCGTTAAACCAAACCGAACCCGCGGTGGGCTTGTACAAATGCAGCATTGTGCGACCCACAGTGGTTTTGCCGCAGCCGCTTTCCCCCACCAGGCCGAGGGTTTCACCCTTCCTGATATCGAAGCTCACGCCGTCCACAGCTTTGAGCATGGTGGTTTTTGCAAATCCGGTGACGATGGGGAAATATTCCTTCAGCCCGCGCACCTGTACCAGATACTGCGGATCGGGCGTAAAAGCGCTTTGCTCGTTCATTGCGCAGCCTCCTCTCCCTGGACGGCAACCCCGGGTTCCGCGGGCATGTCTCCCTCGGTGGTAAGGTAGCCGCGCTTCTCCACCACGTTCACCCAGCAGCTGGCGATGTGATCCTTCGCCACCCAGTATTCCGGCGCGAATTGCGACAGGCAGATTTTCATGGCGCGGTCGCAGCGCGGGGCGAACGGGCAGCCCTTGGGCATGTTCAGCAGATCCACCGGCGAGCCGGAAATCGGCACCAGGCGCTGCTTCTCGTCGTCCTCGATATTGGGGATGGAGCGCAGGAGGTTACGCGTATACTCGTGCCGGGGGTTGTAGAAAATCTCGTCTGCCGTGCCGCGTTCGCAGATGCGCCCGCCGTACATCACGATCACCTCGTCGCACATGCTGGCGATCACGCCCAGATCGTGGGTGATCATGATGATCGCAAGCCCCATTTTCTTTTGCAGGTCCATCATCAGCTCCAGGATCTGCGCCTGAATGGTGACGTCCAGCGCGGTGGTGGGCTCGTCCGCGATCAATATATCTGGCTCGCAGGCAAGCGCCATGGCGATCATCACGCGCTGGCGCATGCCGCCGCTCAGCTCGTAGGCATACTGGTGGATGCGCTTCTCCGGCTCGTTGATGCCCACAAGGCTGAGCATCTCCACGGCACGCTGTTTCGCCTGCTCCCGGTTGCGGTCGGTATGCAGGAGGATGGCCTCCATCAGCTGGTTGCCGATGGTGAACACGGGGTTTAAGCTGGTCATGGGGTCCTGGAAGATGATGCTGATGCGGTTGCCGCGCACCGAGCGCATTTTATCTTCCGGAATGCCCACGAGCTCCTCCCCGTCCAGCTTCACGCTGCCGCCCACAATGCGGCCCGGATGGGTTAAAATCTGCAAAAGGGAGTAGGCGGTCACGCTCTTGCCGCTGCCGCTCTCCCCCACGATGCCCAGAACCTTCCCCTTGTCCAGAGAAAAGCTGACCCCGCCCACGGCCTTCACCTCGCCAGAGGGAGTGAAAAATGAGGTTTGAAGGTCTTTCACTTCAAGCAAATGCTGCAAAATCAAGGCCTCCTATGAACGAAGTTTGGGGTCAAACGCATCGCGCAGGCCGCTGCCCAAAAGGTTGAACGAAAGCACGATCATAAAGATGGACAGGGAGGGAAAAATCAACAGGAACGGATAGCTGTTGAGGCCCGAGCGGGCGTCCGCCGCAAGCGACCCCAGCGACGGCATGGGGATGGATACGCCAAGCCCGAGGAACGACAGGAAGCTCTCCGTGAAAATGGCGGCGGGTATCTGCATGGCGGCCACGATGATGATCACGGATACGGAGTTGGGGATCATATGCTTGCGGATGATGCGCGCAGGGGACGCGCCGATAGAGCGCGACGCCAGCACGTACTCCTTCTCCTTGATGGACAGGATGCGCCCGCGCACCTGCCGCGCCATGCCCACCCAGTACAGGAGCCCGAACACGAGGAAGATGCTCACCATGCCCGCCCCCATGCGGTTGATGAGCACGTTGTTGGACCCGCTGACCACGTCCTTGATGGCGACCGAGAGCAAAATAACGATTAAAACATCCGGCAGCGCGTAAATGATGTCCACGATCCGCATCATGATCATATCGGTTCTTCCGCCCGCGTAGCCGGAGATGGAGCCGTATATAATGCCGATGACCACCACGATCAGCGCGCTGAAGATGCCCACCAGCAGGGAAATGCGCGTGCCGTAGATCACACGGATGGCATAATCGCGCCCCAGCGCGTCGGTGCCCATGATGTGGGGAAAGACGCTGACGCCCTTTTCGATTTTTGCCAACTCCTTGGCGGAATATTCAAACGGAGCCAGGTATTTCCCGGTCACGTCCTGCTTGGTGTAGCTGTACGGGTAGATTTCCGGCACGATGAAGGCGATCAGCGCGATCAGCACGATGACCACCAGGCAGACCATCGCCATGCGGTTGCGGGCAAGCCGCCGGAGCGCGTCCTTCATAAAGGATACGGATTCCCGCATCTGCGCCTGCTGTTCCTTCTCCGCGTCGGTGGCGGGGGCAAACAGCGCCGGGTCGATCTGCATGCTCAGCGGATTTCTAAACGGGGTTTTCCTATCGGCCATATACGTCTCTTTCTCCCTTATGACAGATCAATACGGGGATCCATCACCTTGTACAGAACGTCGCTGATGAAATTCATCAGGATGATCATCGCCGCAAGGAAAATGGTGACGCCCATAATCATCATATAATCGGTGTTCAGCATGCTGTTGGTAAACAGCCGCCCAAGCCCCGGCACGGAGAAGATGTTCTCCACCACCATGCTGCCGGTGAGGATATACGCCATCATCGGCCCCGCGTAGGTAATCACGGGGCTGAGCGCGTTTTTGAGCGCATGTTTATAGATCACCTTGTTGGAGGACAGGCCCTTGGCGCGCGCGGTGCGCACGTAATCCGCCCCCAGCACGTCCAGCATGCTGGAGCGCTGCAGCCGCGTGATATAGGCCATGGGGTACAGGCTCAGCGACACGACCGGCAGAATCAAACCGCCCGGCTGGTTGCCAAGCGACGGCAGCCAGCTCAGCCGGTAGGTGAACAAGAGCAACAGCAGGGTTGCCACCACAAAGCCGGGCACGGAGATCAGCGCAGTGGTGACGACCTGGATCACCTTGTCCGGCCACTTTCCCCGCCTGAGCGCCGCGATGCTGCCGAATAGAATGCCCAGTATAATCGCGATCACGGCGGCGGTAAAGCCGATGCCCGCGGAATAACCGAACGCGTTCAAAATCAGATAGCTGACCGTGAAGCCGACGCGCGAGGTGGACAGGCCGAAATCGAACCGGACCACGCCGGCCAGGTAATTCAGAAACTGGACGCCGACGGGCTGGTCGAACCCGTATTTGGCTTCCAGCGCCGCGATGACCGCGTCGCTTTTGGCTTTCTCGCTGGAAAACGGGCTGGCCGGGATTGCGTGCATGACAAAAAAGGTGATCGCAATCACCAGAAAAATCGTCAGGACGGCCATGCCAAAACGCTTGAGTATGTATACCAGGAACTTTGAGCTCATACAAAGCCTCCAAAAGGAACCCATGCTCCCCTATCTGATTAACAG
>JAEWTC010000218.1 GCA_023459675.1 Bacillota bacterium
CCTCCAGCGCCGCCTGATACCCCTTGCGGCGGTAGCGGACGTTGGAAAAGGGCACGGTGCTGGTAATATGCCCGATATCGCGGTGCCCGGCGGCGTACAGGGCGTTGGTCGCCTGATACCCGGCGTCATAGTTGTTCATCACCACGGCGTTCACCTTTTCGTGGCGGAACAGGTTGTCAAGCACAACCAGCGTAGATTTGCAGGGGGTGAACAGCGCGAGCTCCTCTGTGCTCATCTCGGTGCCCAGCAGCAGGATTCCCGCGCACTCCTCCCCGCGGATCTCCTGCGCGCGCGCCTGCAGGTCGGCGTCCTTGGCGTGCAGGTGGGTGATCATCAACTCCAGCCCCGCGACGCGGCATTCGCGCTGGATGCTTTCAATCAGCTCCGCGAAAAACTGCGTGTCCATCACCACCAGGCCGTGCGATTTGTACACCACCAGGCGAATGTGCCTGCGGTCGGTTTCCGCGCCGCCCTTGGGCGGCGCATAGCCCATCTCGGCCGCGATGCGCAGGATTTTCTCCGCCACTTTTTCGCTGACGCCCGGCTTGCCGTTGAGCGCGTTGCTGACGGACGCCGGCGATACCTTCGCTTTCGCCGCGATATCTCTGACCCGTACTTTCATGCCGTTCCTCCTCATTGCGACCCGTTTATTGCCGTGCCGCGGTAAATACCGCGTTCCCGGCGGAGTGTGACCGGCCGATGGTTTGCAACTGAACAATTACTGAACGCATTATAACATTTTTATAAACGCCCATCAACAGGAAATCAGGCGCAAACCAAAAATCCCAGGAAACACTGATGAAACAAGAATATTTCGAAGGCCTGCGGGATATAAACGCGTTAGTAACCGTTTATATGGAAACCGTAATGCCGTTCACGTCGGTTACGGCTGCCGCGCGGTAAGCGGCAGCAAACGGGCGGCTCCGGCGGGCGTTGATCCGCCTGCGGCGATGCCGGCCCGGCATGCGATGATACGCAAGGAGGCGGCTGTTATAGCCGCCTCTTTATTTGAAGCGCAATGCGCAAACCCTTCCGGGCCGCCGCGCGCCGCCTTCCGCGTTTCGTTACAGCAGGGTAAGAATATCCTGCTCCAGCGCTTCGGGCACCACGGTGGGCTCAAAACGCTTCACCACGGCGCCCTCGCGGTCGATCAGGAATTTCGTAAAATTCCACTTGATTACGCCGCCCTTTACGTTGCCGTGCTTTTCCTTGAGAAACCGGAACAGGGGAGATGCGCTCCGCCCGTTAACGTGCGTCTTTTGGAACCGGGGGAAGGTGGTGTTGTACCGGAGGGTGCAGAATTCGTGGATTTCACTGTCGGTGCCCGGCGCCTGCCCTAAAAACTGATTGCAGGGAAAGTCCAGCACCTCAAAGCCGCGCTCGTGGTATTTTTCATAGAGGGCCTGCAGGCCCGCGTACTGCGGGGTGAAGCCGCAGCCCGTTGCGGTGTTGACGATCAGCAGCGCTTTTCCCTTGTATTTGGACAGGGAAACCGGGTTGCCCTGCCAGTCGTTCACGGTGATGTCGTATAGGCTCATAAGATTACCTCCTGGGTCGATGGGAAACGGATGTTTACGGGGGAACTATACACGGCTTTCACGGCGGTTAAACGGGAAATATTCTACTCGTTGAGCCCGGCGGCATCGGCCGGGCAAAATCGTACGCCCGGAACAGGCATTTCCGCTGCAACGGCGAAATGATCTCACAGAATATTTTACGCCGGGCGGCGGCCGTATACCGGGTATATTGTGGGAACGGAGCGGATGCATATGCAGCGCGGCGACGGAATGAATTACGCCCCGGCGGGCAGGCACGCGCCGGTGGTGGGGCCGGACGAATTCCCCTTTGCGGCGGTCGGGCTGGATCACGGGCACATCTACGGCATGACAAACGGCCTGCTGGAGGCTGGCGCTACGCTGCGCTGGGCTTATGATCCCGACCCCGAAAAACTGAGCCGCTTTCTGGCGCAATACCCCATGGCGAAGGCCGCGCGCAGCGAGGCCGAGGCGATGGGGGACCAGCAGGTGCGGCTGATCGCGGGCGCGTGCGTCACCAGCGAGCGGTGCGCCCTAGGGCTTCGCGCCATGAACGCGGGCAAGGATTATTTTACCGATAAAGCTCCGCTAACCACGTTGGCACAGCTCGAGGCGGCCAGGGAAACCGCGGCCCGCACCGGCCGCAAGTACGCGGTGTACTACAGCGAGCGCATTCATGTGGAGGACGCCGTATTTGCCGGGCAGCTGATTGAGCAGGGGGCTATCGGGCGCGTGATTCAAACGCTGGGCATGGGCCCGCACCGGCTGAACGCGCCTACCCGCCCCGCGTGGTTTTTCAAGCGCGATCAATACGGCGGCATCCTGTGCGATATCGGAAGCCACCAGATTGAGCAATTCCTTTTCTATACCGGCGCGAAGGACGCGTCCATAACCGCTGCCCGCGCCGTGAATTTTTCCCACCCGGAGTACCCGGAGCTGGAGGATTTCGGCGATTGCACCCTGGTTGCGGATAACGGCGCGAGCGGGTATTTCCGCGTGGACTGGTTCACGCCGGACGGCCTTCCCACCTGGGGAGACGGCCGTATGTTCATCCTGGGTACGGAAGGGTTCATCGAGCTGCGCAAGTACGTGGACCTGGGCACCGGGCGCATGGGCGGGCGCGTGTATCTTGTAAACCGAACGGAAACAAGGACGTTCGACGTGGCGGGGAAGGTGGGGTACCCGTTCTTCGGGCAGCTGATACTGGACTGCCTGCACCGCACCGAACGGGCCATGACGCAGGCGCACGCCTTCAAAGCCGCGGAGCTGTGCGTGCGCGCCCAGATGCTTGCCAACGCGAAGTAAGCGCATCCGCCGCGGGGTATGCCCGCGGAAGCGGATTGGCGTGTTCGCCGCCCGTGCTGCCGCCCGCATCGTTTGTCCGTGTCCCGCATCCGTACCCGGCATTCAGTACCCGGCTCCGCTGTCCGTATCCGCGGTCTGTATGCATAACCCGGCTCTATTGTCCGCATCAGTGTTTGGAATTCAGTTCCCGGCTCTATCGCCCGCATCCATCCTGCGCATCCGCCGCCTGCCGCCTTCCAAATGGGGATGCAAACCATGACGGGTTAAGATCATTCCACAAATCGCCGTTTCCTGCGCACGAAACCATAGGCGTATCCTCAAAAAAAGAAGCCGCGTGACGGCTTCTTTTGGATTGGCTTGCTTACTTGGCGGGCTTCTTCGGAGCGGCCTTGGGGGCAGCTTTCGGAGCGGCTTTGGGGGCCGGCTTCTTGGCGTCTTTGGGCATGTTCTGTTCCCTCCTCCCCTTTGCGAATACATGCATCATACGCCGCTGAAAATCGCTTGTCAATAGGCTTTTCCACGAACCCCCGCAATCATTGCAAAAGATGTGCGAAACCCTTACGCGGAAAGGTTTTCAACGAAGGCCGCATAGGCGTGTTTTTCTGCCGTTTTCCGGGATTTTCGCCTGTAAATCCAGGCGCGGCGCAGGCGGCGCCGGATCGGTGAATTTCCTCGCCGCCGGGGTGCGGAAATCTGGACGGGTTTTCCCCGCATAGCCCGGGGGTTTGCTGTGCAAGTTCCCTGTGAACCGGCGGGGCAATCGGGCCCTGATCAGCGGTTTCGCGCGCCGTACGCGCGGCGCCGGGTTACGGCGGTTTCAGCAAATTCTAATGAAAATCACCTTGATTTCTAAATACTATGCGGTATATAGTATACCGTGTCAGGGGGTATGGTATGGACGCGCAGTTGAAGCGGGGTGTGCTGGAGGCCTGCGTGCTCGGCGCTTTGGTGCGGGAACCTTCGTACGGTTACCAGATCATCAAAAGCCTGGCGCCGGTGGTGGCGGTTTCCGAATCCACGCTGTATCCCATTCTGAAACGGCTGGAAACGGCCGGGTCGCTCACGGCGCGGTCGATGGAGCATAACGGCAGGCTTCGCAGGTATTATGCGATTACCGAAAACGGCAGGCAAAAGCTGCGGCAGTTCCTCGCGGAGTGGGAAGGGATCGCCGAACTCTACCAATTCATACGGCAAGAGGTGGCGCGCGATGACCAAGCATAGCTTTTTAGGGGAACTTCTGGAGCGCTTGTCCGCGCTTCCCGAGGCCGAACGGGAGAAGGCGTACGCCTTCTATGCCGAAATCATCGACGACAGCGTGGAAGACGGCATGACCGAGGAGCAGGCGGTAGCGAAGTTAGGCAGCGCCGAGGAGATCGCCGCGCATATCGTTTCGGAAACGCCGCTGTCCGTCCTCCTCAAGTCCCGGGCCAAGCGGGGCAGAAACCGCAGAATCCCGGTTCTGCTCTGGGCGCTCGGTTTCCCCGTGTGGTTTCCGGTGCTCGTGTCGCTGGCCTCGGTGCTGCTCTCGCTCTTCCTCGTGCTCTGGGTGCTGAGCGCCGTTTTGTGGGTGGTGTTCGCGGCGTGCTCGGCCGCGGCGGCCGGCGGCGTGATCGGCCTGTTCTATATAGCGGATACGGGGGCCAGGCTCATGTGCATCGGCAGCGCGCTGGTGATGACAGGGTTTGCGGCATTGCTGCTTCCGGCGTCGGCCGCCGCAACCAAACAGGTTGCGCGCCTCACCCGGGCGCTGTGGAGGAAAATGAAAGCGGGCTTATTCAGGAAGTGGAGAAACGCATGATGAAAATGAATCGTCAAAAATTACTGGTCTTCGTTCTGGTCGTCATCGTTTTGGGCGCGGCGGCATTCAGCATCGGCTTTTCGATGTATAAGGAAAATGAGGGGAGCACATCTATGGAAAATCAATCGTTCGCGGTTTCCGGCATAAGGCAGATTTCGATTGTAACCGATACGCCCAGCGTGACCATCAAGCCCGTGCAGGGCGATCAGGTGAACCTTTCCTGGCGCGCGGGGGAACTGGTGAAGTTCAGCGCGGCGCTTACGGACGGCGAGCTTGTGATTGAGTACCGTATCCAGACCAATTGGGTGAAAACCATGCTGTTGTCTCCGCTGTCGCTGGATCATTATATGCTGGACGTCGAGCTTCCCGAAAGCTACGCGGGCGCGCTGGCCGTACAAACGGCGTCCGGTTCCGTCTCGGTGTACGGCGCGCTGAACCTTGCGGATCTGAACCTTGGCAGCGTTTCCGGCGCGGTGGACGCGTCCGACGTCGCTTCCAAGGCGGCGGTCGTCATTCGCTCCACCTCGGGCAGCGTGCATGCGGACGCGGTTCTTGCCGCCGAGGACATCCGCCTGCAATCGGTGTCCGGCTCCGTGGATCTGCGCAAGGCCACCGCGCTGGGCGGCGTCGCCGTGCAGACGACGTCGGGGAAAATCACCCTGACGGAGGTGAACGCGGCCATCGAACTCAGCGTGAAAACCACCAGCGGCTCGGCGGAGATAGGGCAGGCCCATTGCGACGCGGACATGTCGTTCAGCTCCGTCAGCGGTTCCGTTCGCCTGTCCGGCGTGGACTGCGGGGAGATCACCGGCAAATCGGTTTCCGGCTCCCAGCATTTTGAAAATCTTGCCGCCAACGTCATCTCCCTGCAGAGCACGTCCGGCTCCATCAACGGCACGATTAGCGGCGCGAAGGACGATTACAGCATTTCCGTGCATACGGTGTCGGGCGGCAGCAACCTGAAAAGCACGGATAGCGGCAAGGCGAAAACGCTGACGCTCAGTACGGTTTCGGGCGGCGTCGGCGTGGAGTTTACGCAATAATTGAAATGAACGGAAAACAAAAACGCCGCGGGAGTATCCCGCGGCGTTTTCCATGCCACGCGTCACTCGAAGGGGTACTTCAGGCCCCAGCGCGCGCGCAGCTCGTCCATCTGGCGCATGATGCGCACGGTTTCTTCGTGGGGCATGGCCTCGCACTCGATTTTGCCCTGCTCGATCGCGTCCACGGCGGCCTGCACCTGGTATTCAAAGCCGTTGATCTGTTTGGGCACGGCGTAGGTGTGCGTTTCCTCGGGCTTTCCAAGCGGGACGACGGTAATCGTCTGCGCGTTGATGATCGTATCCACGCTGAGCGTGCCCTGCGTGCCGTACACCACGCCCCGCGTGTCGCCCACGCAGTTCATGGCGGTGCAGAGCACCGCGGTTTCGCCGCCTTCGTAGGTATAGGTGATCGTGTCCTGCAGGTCCACGCCCGTATCCATCATTCTGGCTGTGGTTTGAACGTCCACAATATCGTTGCCCAGCACCATGGAGGCGAAGTTGAGCGGGTATACGCCCAGGTCCAGCAGCGCGCCGCCCGCAAGCTCCGGCTTTTGCATGCGCTCCAGATGGTACAGCACGTAGGCGAAGTTCGCCGTCAGCAGGCAGGGCTTGCCGATGGCGCCGCCTTGGATCAGCTCGTCGATCATCCTGCGGGAGGGCAGGTAGCGGGTCCAGATCGCCTCGGCGGCGTACAGCCCCTTGTCCCGCGCCAGCGCGAACACCTCTTCCGCCTGCCGGGCGTTGACGGTGAAGGGCTTTTCGCACAGCACGTGCTTGCCGTGCCGCAGGCATAGCATCATATGCTCGTGGTGGTGCGAATGCGGCGTGGCGATGTAAACGAGATCCACGTCGGGGTCTCTCACCATTTCCGCGTACGAGCCGTACGCCTTCTCAAACCCGTGTTCCCGGGCAAACGCAAGCGCGCGTTCGCCGTCGCGCGCGGCTACCGCGTACATCGCCACGCCTTCGTTTCCCTGCGCAATCATCCCGGCAAGCGTTTTGGCCATTTTCCCGGCGATATTCCCCGCGCCTAAAATCGCAACGTTGATCATCCCGTTCACGTCCTTTGTTTTCCCTGAGTTTGCTTTACAATTTGTTTTCCGTCTGCCCTCCATTTTACTCAATGTGCGGCCGTTGCGCAAGAGCGGGAACACAAACGAAAAACCGGGGCATCGCGCCCCGGTTTCTGGGATAGCTTTTTGAGCTACAGGCTTTCGTCCAGCGCAAGCACGGTGTGCAGCAGCACGTTGACGCCCTTCAGGCATTTTTCCGTGGCGGTGAATTCCTGCTCGCAATGGCTGTACCCGCCCTCGCTGGGCACGAAGATCATGGCCGTGGGCAAAATGTCCGCCGCAAACTGCGCGTCGTGCCCGGGGCCGGAATACATGCGAATGGAACGGTATCCCAGCTTGTCCGCGCTCGCCGCCACGGTTTCCACCAGCGGTTTGGCAAACGCCACGGATTTGCGAGACCAGGCTTCCGTGTACGCAAGCCCGCAGCGCTCCACCTCGGCGGGCAGCGCGCGGATGATGGAAAGCACCTGTTCGATCACCGCGGGGTCGTAATGGCGCGCGTCGAGGGTGAACTTCACCTCGTCGGGGATGATGGTGTGGATGTTGGGGTGCGCGGAGATTTTCCCCGTAGTGTACACAAGCGCTGGGTCCAGCTTGTCCAGTTCGTCGTGCAGGCGCTGGATCACCTTGCAGGCGGCGTAGAGCGCGTCCCTGCGGTAGGGCATGGGCGTGGTGCCTGCGTGGTTTGCCTGGCCCGTGAGGGTGAACTCGTAATTGATCATGCCGCACACGCCGCCGACCACGCCCACGTCGTAGCCTTCCGTATCCATTACCGGGCCCTGCTCAATGTGCAGCTCCAGCATCGCGGCAAAGCGCTGCGCCGACAGCCGGTTTGCTTCGCTTCCGATATAGCCGCTCTCCGCAAGCGCCTGCCCAAAGGTATAGCCGGGAATATCTTTGGCGACGGACGCAAGCATCCGTTCCTTGTCAAACTTATGGCAGATCACCCCTGAGGACATCATGGCGGGCTCAAACCGCGCGCCTTCCTCGTTGGTCCACACCATCGCCGTCAGCGGGCGGCGGTGGGGAATGCCTTCCGTTACCACAGTCTCCAGCACTTCCATGGCGGCGAGCACGCCCAGCACGCCGTCGAAATTGCCGCCCTGGCGAACGGAATCCAGATGCGAGCCCATGGCGATCGCGGGCAAAATTTCACTGCCGGGGATGGTTGCGTAGAGGTTGGCCATATCGTCCGCCTCCACGGTTGCGCCGATTTTCTCCATGCGCCGCACGAATTCCGCGCGCGCCTGCAGCGCTTCGGGCGACAGGGAGAAGCGGGTCACGCCGCCCTTGCCGGTGTCGCCGAATTTTGCGAACGTTTTAATCTTGTCGTCCAGACGTTCCAAATTGCATTGCATTAGAATAATCCTCCTTGCTGATCGGCGGCCTTGGGCACGCAGGTGCCGGCCGCTATGGCTTGCGCCGGACAAACGGTAACGCACAGATGGCAGCCCACGCAGCGCTTGCCGTCCAGCGACGGGCGTCCGTCGGCGCCCTGTTTGATGGCCTGATGGCCGCCGTCCCGGCAGGAAATGAAGCAGCGGCCGCAGGCCGCGCACCGGGCACGGTCGAACTTCGGGTAACAGATCGTAGCGCGGTCCAGATCGTCGCCGGCAACGACGTGTGGCAGCGCGCGGCCCACGAGATCCGGCAGGGAAATGCCTTCGTTGTCCAGGTACAGGCGCATGCCCTCGATCAGATCGTCGATGATCCGGTACCCGTACTGCATGACCGCGGTGGTCACCTGAACGTTCTCGCAGCCAAGGGCGATGAACTCCGCCGCGTCGCGCCAGGTTTCGATGCCGCCCATACCGCTGATCGGCGCGTTTTGCAAAGCCGGATGGCTTTTCAGGCTTTGGATGAAACGCAGGGCGATGGGCTTTACGGCCCTGCCGGAATAGCCGCCCACGCTGCTCTGCCCCCGCACGTCCGGCCCGGAGGCGAAGGTGTGGAGGTTTACGTTCATTACGCTTTTCACGGTGTTAATGGCGGCGATGCCCGTTGCGCCCGCTTCCATGGCGGCGATGGCGGGCGGCTCCATATTGCCCAGGTTGGGCGTCATTTTCGCAAGCACGGGGATGGACGCGCCTTTGCGCACGGCGCGCACATACGCCGCCACCAGCTCCGGGTTTTGGCCCACGTCCGAGCCCAACCCGTTTTTCGCCATGTGCGGGCAGGAGAAGTTGCACTCGATGATATCCGCGCCCGCTTCCTGCGCCATTTGCGAAAGCAGCGTCCATTCGTCCTCGTCGCGCCCCATAATGGAGGCGATGATCACCTTGGCGGGAAACTCCTTCTTCAGCCGCCGGATGCAGGAGAAGTTCTCCACGGCGGTTTTCTCGGAGGTCTGCTCGATATTCTTAAAGCCGTAAAACGGGGCGGCCTGCGCGCCGACCGCGTCAAACCGCGGGGAAACCTCGTTGGGGGTGAACAACCCGATGGTTTTGAGGGCCGCGCCTGCCCAGCCCATGGCAAACGCGCGGGAGATCATCTCGTAATGGTTGGCAACGATCGACGAGGAGAGAAAGAACGGGTTCTCGCAGGCGATCCCGCAAAAGGTGATGCCCAGATCGCTCTTGGGCGTCGCTTTTGCTTTTTGGGCGTGTATTGCCTGCAGCGCCTGGTCGATGGCGATGCCGCGGGAAACCTTGCGTTTGGCGCACGCGGGCAGGCAGGGCTTGTCCGCGCACGCGTCGCAGGGCAGCGCCCTGGGCAGCCGCAGCGCCGCGCCCGTCTTATTCTCAAACCGCACGGCGCGCAGCGCCCAGGCGGGGTCCAGCCCGTAGGGGCAGGCGGCGGTGCAGGGCGCGGGGGAGCAGAGCAGGCAAGCGCCCGCTTCTTCGGAAAGCATCAGCCGTGGTTCGTGCAATGGCATGTGTTCGCTCCTCATTTCCCGGCGGGCGACCGTTTGATAAATTCGCCGTAGCCCGCCTCGCCCACAAATTCGCCGTCCTGAAAGACCAGCTTCCCGCGTACATAGGTGCGCACCGGGTATCCGTGCATGACCTTTCCATCCCATATGGTGTGGTCGTAGTCGGAATGCATGTTTTCCATGGAAACGGTCACGGTTTTGCCCGGGTCGTAGACCACGATATCGGCGTCCTTGCCCACGGTGAGCGAACCCTTTTGATCGCAGCCGAAGATTCTTGCGGGGTTGGTCGCGCACAGCTGCACGGCGCGCGAAAAGCTGATCCTTCCCTCGTTGGCGGCGGACAGCATGTAGGGGTAGAGGTTCTCCACGCCCGCGCAGCCGTTGGGGATCTTGGTGAAATCGTCCTTGCCCCAGTCCTTCTCGTGCTGCATGAACGGGCAGTGATCGGTGGCAACGGTGTCGATCGAACCGTCCGCAACGGCCTTCCACAGCGCTTCCCGGCTTTCCGCGCCCTTGATGGGCGGCGAGCACACGAAGTTGCGCCCGTCCTCGCGTTTGTAAACATCGCAGGTGAACTCCAGATACTGCGGACAGGTTTCCACATAGACCGGCGCTCCGGCGCGTTTGGCGGCAACCGCCGCTTCCAACCCTTCCTTGTCCGCCATGTGCACGATGTACAAAGGCGCGTCCACGGACTTCGCCCAGTGCACGGCGCGCTTGTCCGCCTCCGCCTCCACAAACTCCGGCCTGGACAGGTAGTGGTACCAGGGCGAGGTCTTGCCTTCTTTGAGGAACTTTGTGACGTTCATGTCGATCACGTCCGGGTTTTCGGCGTGTAGGTTGGTCAGCGCGCCCACTTCCTTGGCCTTTAAAAGCACCTTGATGAAGGTGGCGTCGTCCACCATCATGCCTTCCTTTTTATACACGAAAAAGCATTTGAAGCTTGTGATGCCATAGTCCGCGGCGGCCTGGAATTCGTCCAGCAGCGCGTCGCCGTTCAAATCCGTAATAATGCAATGAAACGCGTAATCCACGCACGCCTGCGGGTCGCACAAAGCGCGGCGCGCCTCCACGGTTTCCAGAATGCCCTTTCCCTTGCGCTGCATGGGATAATCAAACACCGTGGTCACGCCGCCGCACGCCGCGGCGCGGGTGCCCGCCAGATAGCTGTCCGCGGACACCGTTCCCCCGAACGGCATTTCCAAATGCGTATGCACGTCGATCGCGCCGGGCAGCACCAGCATGCCCGCCGCGTCCACCGTCTGCACGGCGGGAACGCTGAGCGAGGTTCCGATCACCGCAATTTTTCCGGCTTCAACGGCGATATCCGCCCGGTACGCGCCTTCCGCAGTGACGATCGTTCCGTTTTTGATCAGCAGATCCATGGTCAGCCCTCCTGTACTCAAAGCCCGCGGAAGCGCGCGGCACGCGCGCCTCCGCAGGCGGGGGTGATGAAACCGGGGTTATTCGGTGATCTTGTACACGAGCACCAGGCCGCTGCGCTGGAAGATCTGCGCAACTTCGACAAGGCCCATGCCGCCGGCGTTGGCCGCGATGAGGTTGGATACCCAGGTGACGCCGAAATCCACCTGCCCGGTGTAAACCGCGGTCGTTTCGGCAATGTCGCCGCCGCCGGGGATGATGGTCACGTTCAGGCCGGCCTCGGCATAATAGCCCTTGTCAAGCGCCACGTAGTAGCCCATGAACTGCGCCTGTGGCAGCCACTTGAGCTGGATGGATACGTCGGTCTTTTCGGGAGCTTCCAGCACCGCGCCTTCGGCGGTCGCGGCCAGATAGTAGCTGTCGTCATACACGTCCGAAAGGGTCATGGAGGCGAGCTTATCCGCCGCAACGGAGTCCGCAAGCTGAATGTAGGTCTTGGCAAGGTCGAGCGTCTGCTGCATGGCGGCGGCGTCAATCATGCCGTACGCGGTTACGGTACCGCCCATGGTATCGGTTTCCACGAGCTTTTTCACTTCCTGCGCCATGTAGGCCTGGTGGTCGCTGGAAACGGAGGAGCCGTAGTTATATACGATCTGGGCCGCTTCCTCGGGGTTTTGGCAGGCGTACGCCCAGCCTTTGATCGAGGCGGCGATGAACGCCTTTACGGTGTTGGGGTTGGCCTGCGCAAACGCGGCGGTGGTGAAGAGGTTGTCCTCCAGCATCGCTACGCCTTCCGCGTTCATATCGATGTAGGAAACCGCGTCGCCGTAGCCGTAGCCGCCGTCGTAGGCGTTTTTCACCAGGCCCAGCTCGTTATACGTCATTGCGGAGGCGGCAAGCAGGGAGCCGTCGTCAAAGCCGTCCATGTCGAAAGCCTGGCTTAAATAAGTCGTCGGCATGCCGTATTTGGTCAGCAGGGCCTGGATTTCGTACTCGTTGCCCAAGCCCCAGTTGCCGACCTGGCCTTTCGTCGCAGCGTCCACCACGATTTCCTCCGGCGTCGCGGTTGCGCTGTACGCGGCAGCCATCGCGGGCATGGAAACCAGGGTCACCAAAAGAGTAAGTACAGTGATCCAGGTGACGAACGTGTTTTTGTTGTTCCGATTCCTCATTACCTTTTCCCCCTACAAACTTGTTCTATTCTATCCGAAAGGGCTACTTGCGCCCTTTCAGCAGAATGCCTTCCAAAACCAGTAAAACCATGTAAAGAAGGATGCCCATCACGCAGGCCACCAGGATGTACGCCCACGCCGTTGCGAACTGCGCCAGCACGATGTTTTCGCGGATCTGGCGCCCTACGCCGATGATGTACTCCGCAAAATACTCGCTTACCAGCGCGGAGATCACGCTGCCGGGCACGCTGACCCGGAGTGCCGTGAATACGAACGGCAGGCTGTTTGGCACGCGGAGCTTGAAGAACACCTGCCGCCTGTTCGCGGCGATGGATTGCATCAGCTCCTCGGAGAAGGGTTTCAGCTCCGTCAAGCCCCGGTAGGCGTTTACGCTCATGGCCACGGTGCAGGTGATGGTGACGACCAGGATCTTTGCCACCATGCTGCGCACGCTGGCGACGGAGCTTACGTCCTTGGTGAGGTTGTTTAAAATCGGCGCGATGGCGATGATGGGAACGGCGTTGAACGCCGAGGCCAGCGTCAGCCCGCCCTTGCCCCATTTCCGAAACAGCGCCGCAATGATCCCAAGCCCGTACCCAAGCAGCGACCCCAGCACCAGCCCGCAGACCGCAACCGTTGCCGTGGCGCCTGCGTTTTCCAGCACGGCGGGGAAGTTGTCCCCGATGATGGAGAGGATGCGCGAAGGCACGGGAAGCGTGAAGGTATCCGCGCCAAGGAGCTTGTGCAGCACCTCGGTTTGCCACAAAACCGCCACCAGCACGCCGAACGAAACGGGATACACGAATGTGGACAGGCTTTCCCAGTTCAGCTTTCGTTTCTTCATGCGGGCACCTTTGCTTTCCGCAGCCGCGCCGGGCGGCTTGCGGAGAAGAATTTCTCCAGCCGGCTCATCAGCTGATAGCTGAGGATGCCCACGGCGGCGCTTAAGAACACGATCTGCCAGAACACGTAGATGGACATCGCGTGCTTCAGCGACTGGGACATCATGACGCCCAGCCCGCCGCCGCCCTGCAGCGTATCCACCAGGATGGAGGCCGTGATCGCCAGCGGGGCCGCGATTTTGAGGCCCGCAAACAAATACGGCACCGCGAAGGGGATCATCAGCTTTGCGTAGATCTGGGAGCGGCTTGCAGCCACGGAGTACATCAGGTCGTGCTTTTCCTTCTCTACGGCCTTAAACCCGGAAAGCGTGCTGGTTGCCACCGGGTAGAAGGTAAGAATCGCGGCGATCAGCACGCGGCTGCGGTCGATATCCTTGGTCACGGCCAGCACGATCGGCGCCATGCCCAGAATCGGGATCATCTGTATAATCATCAAATACGGGAAGAACATCTTTTCCAGGGCGCGGAAGCGGCTCATCAGCAGCGCCAGCACGAAGCCCACGCACGCGCCCTGCACGAAGCCCACCCCCGCGCGCATCAGGGTGATCCAGGCGTTGCTGAGCACCAGTTCAAGCGCGGTCTGCCGTCCGTTCACCTTCTGGGTGGAAACGATGCTTTCCGCGATCTGCCACAGGTGGGGCAGCACGTTTTGCGGCGAGCGCTTCACGGTGGCGACGTACGTCGCGCCCAGCTCCCATACCACAATCAGCCCGATCACCCACGCGGCGGTCACCCAACGGGGCGAGGCGAACCATTTCCCGAGCGTCTTTCTAATCAAACCTTACAACTCCTCAAAGCTTCCGCGGACTTTGGATACCAAACCCACGAATTCCGGCGTTTCCTTCACGCTCAGGGGTCGGGGCCGGGGGAGATCGATCTCCACAACGGCGGAAATGCGGCCCGGATGCGGGGAAAGCACCACCACCCGGTCGGACAGGTATACGGCTTCGGAGATGTTATGGGTGACGAACACGATGGTCTTGCGGGTTTTGTGCCAGATTTGCAAAAGGTCCTCGTGCAGCCTTTCCTTGGTGAACTCGTCCAGCGCGGAGAACGGCTCGTCCATCAAAAGGATTTCTGGCTTGATCGCCAGCGCGCGCGCAATGCCCACGCGCTGCTGCATGCCGCCGGAAAGCTGGCGCGGATAGTGGTAGCCGAATTTCGAAAGCCCCACCATCTCCAGCATCTCCGTCACCGTTTTGGTGCGGCGCGGCTTGGGCACGCCCTGCACCTCCATGGGCATGCATACGTTGCGGCGCACGGTGCGCCAGTCGAACAGCACCGGGCTTTGGAACACGAACCCGAGCTTCTTTTGCAGGCGGATGTCCCGGGGGCTTTGGCCGCGCACCGTGATGGCGCCCTTCGAGGGCTTCTGCAGATCGGCGATTGCCCTGAGCATCGTGGTTTTCCCGCAGCCGGACGGGCCGACCAGCGACACAAACTCGCCCTGCCGTATTTCCAGGCTCACGTGAACCAGCGCGTCGATGGCCGCCGCGTTCTTGTCTTGGAAGCTGACGGACACGTCCTCCAGCCGGATCTCAATGCCGTCGGGGATGAATACGTTTTCCCGTATGGGGTCCGGTACCAGTCGCTGCATGGTGTAACCTCCGATATCGTACATTTGCGGGAACAGGAAAAGGCGCAAGGGCTTTTTTACGCCTTACGCCTTTGTAATGCGGTGGAATGCGGTTGGATCAGTAGAGGCTTTGGTAAAGGGAAACGACGTCCTCCGCCGTCACTGCGCAGGGGGAGTTGCCGGGGCTTCCGCTCTGGATTGCTTCCGCCGCCATCGTTTCAGCCAAGGCCAGAAACGCGTCCTTGGGAATGCCGTACTGCTTGGGGGTCGGGATTTCCAACACGCGGGTGAGCGCTTGCAGCTGTTCGATCAGCGCCTGCGCGGCCTCCGCGTCCGTTTGGCTGTCGCCCGCAAAGCCGATGGCGCGGGAAAGCTCCGCGTAGCGCTGCGGCGCCCGCCCGGCCGTAAGCTTCAGGCACGGGGCCAAAAGCATTGCGTTGCTCAGGCCGTGGGGGACGTGGAATTTCGCGCCGATGGGGCGACTCATGCCGTGTACGATCGTCACCGACGCGTTGCTGATGCACACCCCGGCCTCATACGCGGCGATGGCCATTGACTCGCGGTCGGCAAGAGCGGCGGGGTTGCGGCAAACCGCGGGCAGGCTCTGGAAAATCCGCTTCACGGCGTCGATGGCGTACGGGTCGGCAAGCGGGTTGGCGCGTTTGGAGGTATATGCTTCCACCGCGTGGGTCAGCGCGTCCATACCGGTCCAGGCGGTAAGGGAGGCGGGCATGGAAACCGTCAGGGTGAAATCCACAACCGCAAGCCCGGGCAGCAGCGCGTCGCCTTTGAGCAGCAGCTTGGCGCTGGTTTTTGCGTCTGTGATCACGGTGTACTTCGTGGCTTCGGAACCCGTACCCGCGGTCGTCGGGATCAGGGCGAAAGGCGGCAGCGCGGCGATGATCTCCTTGCCGGCGTGCGCGCATACGCTTCCCGGCAGCACCGCGTTCACCGCAACGGCCTTCGCGCAGTCCAGCGCGCTGCCCCCGCCGATGCCGATAATGCAGTCGCAGCCCGCCGCGAGGTAGGCCTGCGCGCCCGCTGCGGCCATCCGGTCGTCCGGTTCGCCGGGAATATCGCTGAAGACCGCATAGGGAACGCCTTCCAGTACCGCGGCCAGGCGGGCGAACGCCTCCCGTTTCACGGTCGAAGGCCCGGTCACGATCAGCGGTTTTCCGCCCAGCGCGCGCAGCGCGCCGCGGCTTGCTTCCAGCGCGCCTTCGCCGATCGCCGTACGCCCGGGGGTGAGCAAAGTAAAGGGCATATCGTTCCTCCGTTACAGCGAAGCGTCTACTTCGGTCAGTACGTCGTCGAGCTTTTGAAGCTCTTCCAACAGCTGTTCCCGAGTAATGATCAGCGGCGGCGCGACGAGGATCAGGTTCTCGTGCGTGTAGGTCATAAACCCTTTGGCAAACAGCTTGCCGAGGACCCCCTTCATAACGCCCTTTGCGTCTCCGCCGTAGGGCACCAGCGCTTCGCGGGTTTCCTTGTCCTTGACCAGCTCCACGCAGGAGAACAGGCCGATGGCCCGGACGTCGCCTACGCAGGGGTGCTTGTCGCGCAGGGCTTCCAGCTCCGCCTTGAGCACCTTGCCGACCTCCGTCACATGCGCGGCGACGTTGTTTTGCTCGTAGTAGTCGATACACGCTAGCCCCGCCGCGCAGGCCAGCGGATGGCCGGAATACGTCAGCCCGCAGGAGAGGAAATGATCGTCGAAGTATTCGGCAATCTGTTTGCTCACCGCGACGCCGCCCAGCGGCACATAGCCGCAGGTAACGCCCTTGGCGAAGGAAACCAGATCGGGCTTCACGTTGTAATGCTCAAACCCGAACATCTTGCCGGTGCGGCACCAGCCGGTCATCACCTCGTCCAGGATCATCATGATGCCGTACTTGTCGCACAGGGCGCGCACGCCTTCCATGTAGCCCTTGGGCGGCAGGAGGATGCCGTTGGAGCCCGTAATCGTTTCCATCACGATGGCGGCGATGGTGGTGGGGTTTTCGTATGTGATCTGCTCTTCCAGCTTGGCCAGGTAGAATTTCGCGGCCTCCTCCTCGGACGGAAAGCGGATGGCCTCGCGGTAAACGTAGGGGTCGAAGAATTTGACAAAGCCCGGAATGCCGGGTTCCAGCGGGTAGCGGCGGGGTTCGCCGGTGAGGTTTCCCGCGCCGAACGACGCGCCGTGGTAGCTGCGGTAGCGGCTGAACACCTTCCAGCGGCCGGTTGCCATGCGCGCCATTTTGATGGCGTTCTCGTTGGCTTCCGCGCCCGCGTTGGTGAAGAACACCTTGGCCATGTTATCGGGCATCAGGCCGATGATCCGCTTGGCGAGCCGCGCCCGCACGTCGGAGCCGTAGCCGGGGGACAGGAAGCAATACTGGTCCACCTGCGCTTTGATGGCGTCGCCGATCTCCCGGTTGCCAAAGCCGAGGTTCAGGTTGACCAGCTGCGAGGACATGTCCGTGTAGCGCTTGCCGTTCGCGTCCCAGAAATAGATGCCGTCCGCCTTCTCAACCGGGATCGGGTTGATGGTTTTCTGCACGCTCCATGATTGAAGCACATACTGTTTGATCATCTCGCGGGTTTCTTCACCGGCCATGCTTTCATCTCCCTGTAAAAATAAACGCGCCGCAGCGATGCATCGCATCGTCGCGGCGTGAAAACATGGTTGCATTATAGCGCGCTCCTGCGGGAGTGTCAAGTGGCCGAAACTGACCAAAACCCACATGCGCTGTTTTTCACGTGTCTTTCCGTGCGGCGGCGCAAGCGCAGGGAAACGCAATACTTCCGTTTGAGGCGGCGGCAACTGTGGTACACTGGTGAAAACGGAGGACTGCGGAGGGATGACCATGAGAGTACCTTATGAAGAAATGCGGCGGGAGATGGCCCGCGTGCTGCGCGGGCTTGGCGTGGACGCCGGGCGGGCGGATGAATCCGCCGCGCTGTTTGCGGACGCGAGCCGCGACGGCATCGATACGCACGGGCTGAACCGCTTTCCCGCGCTGGTGGGCGCTATCCGGCGCGGCGACGTGGACGTGAACGCCCAAAGCACGCTCGCGGGCCGCTTCGGCATGCTGGAACGCTGGAACGGCAACCGGGGCATCGGCAACCTCAACGCGAAAGCGGCCATGGCGCGCGCCATCGCGCTGGCGGGGGAAAACGTCATCGGCGCGGTGGGGCTTTCCAACACCAACCACTGGATGCGCCCCGGCAATTACGGCCTGATGGCGGCGGAGGCGGGCTGCATCGGCATTCTGTGGACGAACACCCTGCCCAACATGCCCCCGTGGGGCGGGCGGGAACCCAAGCTCGGCAACAACCCAATCGTCATCGCCGTTCCCAACGGGGAGGAACCCGTGCTGCTGGATATCGCGATGTCCATGTTCGCGTACGGGAAGCTGGAAAGCTATGTGCGGCAGGGGCGGGAGCTTCCCATGGACGGCGGGTTCGACCGGGAACAGAAGCTGACCCGCGATCCGAAGGTGATCTTGGAAACCGGGCAGGCGCTGCCGTTTGGCTAT
Source organism: Bacillota bacterium (assembly GCA_023459675.1). Taxonomy (GTDB): domain Bacteria; phylum Bacillota; class Clostridia; order Christensenellales; family Aristaeellaceae; genus CAXXOK01. Next base: position 18,181 of record JAEWTC010000218.1, read on the forward strand.
TGGAAAGGCTCCGGCCTTGCCCTGATGCTGGACCTGCTGGCCGCGGCCCTCAGCGGCGGCCATACCACGCGCGAGGTGGGGGAGTTCCCGCATGAAACGGGCGTCAGCCAGGCGTTTCTTGCGATCGACCTGAAACTGCTGCCGGATGCGGAGCGCTTCGCCGCGCAGGTGAAGGCGACGCTTCTGGATTTGCAGTCCTCCGCGCCCCGCGAGGAAGGCGCCCTAGTGACCTACCCCGGCCAGCGCATGATGGCCGTGCGGCGCGACAGCATGGCAAACGGCGTTCCCGCGGAGGAAAGCGTCTGGAATGCGGTCAGGGCGATGTAAATTACAAATAAAACGGCGGAAGCGTATCGCTTCCGCCCTTCTTCATACCGGTGGTTTGGCTCAGGTATCCTTTTGCAGCTGACCGGCGATATCCGCAAGGTTAATGTAGTGCATCCCCGCGATGCGGCGGATTTCCGAGGCTACGAAGTTATCCGTCGCCAGCACCTTAAACTGCTTGCCGCGGGATTTCAGCAGCTGCAGCGCGCGTTCAAAATCGCCGTCGCCGCTCACCAGTACGGCCATATCGTAATTATCGATGGTGTTAAACATATCCAGTACGATTTCGATATCCAGGTTCGCCTTGCGGCGGGTAGCGCCGGTCTGCGAATCCACGATAGTTTTAATACGCTTGGTAACCAACGAATACCCCATATGCACCAGTGCGTCCAAATAACCTTGCTGGCGCGCGTCCTGCAGGTCGTCCTCCCCGGTGTAATAATAGGCGTCGGTGATTTCGCCCATCTGCGAAACGTATTGCAGCAGCTTCTTGGGGTCCAAAAAGTACCCCAAATCCCGCGTCTGCATGTAAAAAAAGTTAGAACCGTCTATAAACAGGGCCACTCTCGGCATTGGATCATCCTCTCCTATTCAATTTTTTCTATTGTATCATGAGTACGGTCAGTTCGTAATCTTCCATAAGAACCATTTCCCACGGTACGAGGCTGTACGGAGAAAGGAGTTCGTCGGCGTTCATACTGTCCGGAAGGTATTCGCCGTTCGTGCAGAAAAATCCTTCCTTTGGTATGTATCGGGCGCAGCGTGTTGCCGCGCGTCCGCGCGAGCCCGCGCAGCAAGCAGGAATAGGCGGCCGCGAGTTCGAATTCCTGTGACGAACCTATTTTGCATGCGCGGAGGCGTACAGTTGCGAAAACTCACCGAATATCCATGGCATACGGGAAAGCTTCCAAAGCCCGTGCGGCTGTTGGTGGTCAGCGATCTGCACAACGACCGGTTTAACGATATGCTCCCCCTGCTTTCGTCTTGCGACGCGCTGCTTCTGCCCGGCGATCTGGCGGACGCCTATCGCCAGCAGTACGAAAGAGCCATCGAATTTCTTGCGCTGGCCGCCCAAACCCTGCCCACGTTCGTATCTGTGGGCAACCACGACGTGAAGCTGAAGGATTTCCGCACCTTCGAGCGGCGCGTGCGCGAAACCGGCGCGAAGTTCCTGTTCAACACGTACGAGCGTTTCGGTCCGCTGGTGATCGGCGGCTGGTACCGCCCGCTTCGGTACGGGCAGCCGGACATGCTCCCCGCGTTTCTGGCGGAGGACGGCTGCAAGGTGCTTTTGTGCCACCGGCCCGAAGACTATCTGCACCACCTCGCGGACAAGGAGATCGACCTGGTGGTTGCCGGGCACACGCACGGCGGCCAGTGGCGCATCGGCAGCCGCGGGGTGTATTGCTCGGGGCAGGGCATCTTCCCCAAGTTCACCCGTGGCGTGCACGGGAAGATGATTATCTCCGCGGGCGTCAGCAACCGCGTGGCGGTGCCGCGCATCCACAACCCCCGCGAGGTTCTGCGGATCGATTTGGACTAGACGGGAGCGCTTTATGATCAGAACTATTCATACGGACCAAATCACGGAATGCGTGGCGCGGCTGTGCGTGGAGGCCTGCACGTTGCTGCCGGCACAGGTGCGCGCGCTTTTGGAGGAAGCTCTGCGGCGGGAGCCCTATCCGCCCGCGCGGGAAAGCCTTGCGCTGGTGTGCGAGAACTGCCGCGTCGCGGCGCGTGACGGGATCCCCGTTTGCCAGGATACGGGCATGACGGTGGTCATCGCTGAGCTTGGGCAGGACGTGCACATTGAAGGCGGGCTTTTGGAGGACGCGGTCAACCGTGGCGTGCGCAAGGGCTATACGGAGGGCTACCTGCGCAAGTCCGTGGTGCGCGGCCCGTTTGACCGCGTCAACACCGGCGACAACACCCCCGCCGTGCTGCACGTAAAGCTGACGGCGGGCGACAAACTTAAATTGACGGTTTCGCCCAAGGGCTTCGGCAGTGAAAACATGAGCCGCCTTAAAATGCTCACCCCCGCGGACGGGCTGGAGGGCGTGAAACGCTTCGTGCTGGAAACCGTGCAGATTGCAGGGGCCAACCCGTGCCCGCCGGTGATGCTGGGCGTGGGCGTCGGCGGGAATTTTGAGCAGGTGGCGCTGCTTGCCAAGGAAGCGCTGGTGGAGCTGCGTGAGGGAGCGCATCCCGATCCCCGGATCGCCGCGCTGGAGGAAGAGCTGTTGGACGCCGTCAATCGCACGGGCATCGGCCCGCAGGGGTACGGCGGCCAGACCACGGCGCTGTCCGTGCATATCAAAACCGCGCCCACGCATATCGCCGGGCTGCCCGTGGCGGTGAACGTGGGCTGCCACGCCACGCGCCGGGCGCAGGCCGTGTTATAAGGAGCGAGTATGGCTATACGTTGTTCGTCCCCACTGGACCCCGCGCTTATTCCCACGCTCAAAGCGGGAGACGCGGTGCTTTTATCCGGCGTGGTTTATACCGCGCGGGACGCCGCCCACGCGCGGCTTGCGCGCGCGCTGGAAGCGGGTGAGCCGCTGCCCGTTGCGCTTGAGGGGCAGACGATCTTTTACGCAGGCCCTACGCCCACGCCGCCGGGCAAGGTTTCCGGCGCGATCGGCCCCACCACGTCCGTACGGATGGACGCGTTCACTCCCGCGCTGCTTTCGCTGGGCCTGCTTGCCATCATCGGCAAGGGAGACCGCGGGGAAGCGGTTCGCAAGGCCATCGTGGAAAACGGCGCGGTGTATTTCACGGCGCCCGCGGGCTGCGCGGCGGTGCTGTCCGCCTGTGTGGAGAGCGTCGAGGTGGTGGCGTATGAGGACCTGGGCACGGAATCAATCAAGCGGCTGACCGTGACCGATCTGCCGCTTGTGGTTGCGATGGACAGCCAGGGAAACGATATTTACACGCTCGGCCCGAAGGATTACCTCTCCGGCAGCTGGGCGAGCGCCGTTTGAAACATCGCCCGCATGCGCTCGGGCGTTTGCGGGCCGGGCTTGGTGGAATGGAATTCCACCCGCTTCATCACGTCGGTTTCCATGCACGCGCCTTGCAGGCTCGCCTGTGCAAGGCGCTTTTCCAATTGCCGCGCCGTGCCCTCGTTGCCGTCGATCAGCGCGATATGCTTTGGCAGATACGCGCGCAGCGCGGGCTTTAAAAACGTATAATGCGTGCACCCAAGCACCACGGCCTTGACCGGCTTTTGCAGATAGGGGCCTAGGGTTTCGTCAAACAGCGCGGCGATTTCCGGGCCCTGGATCATTCCCGCCTCCACCGCCGTTACGAATTTCGGCGCGGGAATGGGAACCGCGTCCCGGCCGTAGCTTTCCATCAGCTGCTTGAATTTGCTGAGCTTCAGCGTTATCTCGGTAGCCAGTACCAGCACCTGCCCTTCCTGCGCAATCAGGGAGGCGGGCTTTAAAGCCGGTTCCATGGCCACGATGGGCAGGCTGAGCTCGCTGCGCAGCGCATCCGCCGCAACGCTGGTGGCGGTGTTGCAGGCAATGACCACGGCCTTGCAGCCTTTTTCGGTCAAAAACTGTACGGATTTCCGCGACAGCAGAAGGATCTCCGCCTCCGTGCGCTCGCCGTACGGCGCGTGGAGATTGTCGCCGATATACACAAAACGCTCTTTGGGCAGCAGCGCGGCCGCGGCCGCCAGCACGCTGATGCCGCCAAACCCGCTGTCGAATACGCCTATGGGACGGTTATCCATCGCTTGCGAACCTTTCCTGCGTTATTCCTGCTGCGCTGCGCCGATCAGCACCTGCGTCTGGGCTTGAAGCCCTGTGATAGCCTCGCTGAGGAGGTTCAGGCTCTCGTTTATCTTCTGCCCGGTCGAGAGGTTTGTTTCATATTGCGTGATGATGCCATATATACTGTCAAATAAAGCTTGTTTATAAAGACGGCCGACTTCTCCGTACATGCTGACGTTGAGGTTGTTCAGCACTTCTACGCCATGCACATACTGTCGGATTTTTCCCAGAATACTGCTGGTCGAGGTCGCGCCTAAACGAGATAGGGAATTGACCTGCGCTACGGCATCCTGCACCTCTTTATTCAGCCGGGCGTTTCGCTGGCGCTCGTAGTTGCCCGTATCCAGCGAGCCTACGCCCGCGAGCTTCAATACGAGGACTACGATGGCGATTAAGATCAGAATCACGATGATAGGCTGATACCGGCGGGAACGCACCACGGCGCGATACCGCCCGTTCCCGGAATACCTTTGCATGCGCCTGCCTCCCGTCCTTTGCTTTTGCCCGGTTTTTCTCATTATACCATCGAACCCGAACCGGGTAAAGGGTTGACAAGTTCCGCGGGCTTGCCGTATAATCACAGCAATTACGCGATGACCGGGCGCGGTGCGCAGCCCCTTTCCAAAGAGAAGTGCCGGCGGGTGCGAGGCATGAAAGGGCGCGGACCTTCTCCCCCGTGAGCGGCCTGCGGGAATAAAGTACCGCGGGACGGGCGGCCCGATACAGCCTTTTGAGAGGGATGCGTATACACCCGGCGAAAACCGGGCCGTAACGCGCCAAACGAAGTGGTACCGCGGATGTGCAAGCCTCCGTCTTCGAGTTTTCGAAGGCGGGGGCTTTTTTGGTACCTGCAGAGAGGGGATGTTGGCCATGGCATTCAAACCGGTGAACGATCTTCAGGAGTACACCATACCGGGGCTTCTGGCAAGAAACGTGCGCAATCACCCGGACAACGACTGCGTTGTGGCGCCGGAATCCGGCGTGCGCTGGAGCTGGAAGGAGTTCGACCGGCTATCCGGCGTCGTGGCGCGCGGGCTGTACGCGCTGGGCATCCGCAAGGGGGATCACGTAGCCATCTGGGCCACCAACGTGCCGGAATGGCTGCTGACGATGTTTGCAACGGCCAAGCTCGGCGCAATCCTGATTACCGTCAACACCAACTACAAGCAATTTGAGTTAAATTATCTGCTCACCCAGAGCGATGCGAAGCTTTTGGTCATGGTCGGCGGCGTGAAGGGCAACGATTATCTGGAGCATATCACCGGCCTGATGCCCAGCCTCCTCGCTAAAGACCCGCAGCACGTGGGGGACGCGAAGCTGCCGTGCCTGCAAACCGTGGTGCTGATCGGGGACGAGGACAGAAGGCCCGCGGGGATGATCGGCTTTGAAACGCTGTACACCCTGGCCCAGACCGTGCCGGAGGAAACGCTTGCGGAGATTACGAAGTCCCTGCAGACCCACGACGTGATCAACATGCAGTACACCAGCGGCACTACGGGCTTTCCCAAGGGCGTGATGCTGACGCATTACAACATCACCAACAACGGCCAGTTCATGGGCGATTGCATGAAGCTCAAAAGCGTTGACCGGCTGATGATCGTGGTGCCGCTGTTCCATTGCTTCGGCTGCGTGCTGGGCGTGATGAGCTGCCTGACCCACGCCTCCACCATGGTGCTGATGACGCGCTATAACCCCCTGCAGGAGATGGAATACCTTGAACAGGAGCGCTGCACGGCGGTGCACGGTGTGCCGACCATGTTCATCGGTATGCTGGAACACCCGGAGTTCGACCGGTTCGATTTCTCCCATCTGCGCACGGGCATCATGGCGGGCAGCCCCTGCCCGATCAAAACCATGCGCGACGTGACCGGGAAAATGCACCTGTCGGAGCTGACCATCACCTACGGGCAAACCGAATGCTCCCCGGGCATGACCATGAGCCGCACCGACGATCCGCTGGAGATCCGCGTCAGCACCGTGGGCAGGCTCCTGCCGCATACCGAGGGCAAGATCATCGACCCGGCCACCGGCGAAGAGCTGCCCCGCGGCGTGCCCGGCGAGATCGTGACCCGCGGTTACCATGTGATGAAGGGGTATTACAAAATGCCCGAGGCAACCCGCCAGGCGGTCGATCAGGACGGCTGGCTGCACACGGGCGACATCGGCACCATGGACGAACAGGGCTACTTCAAGATCACCGGCCGCCTGAAGGACATGATCATCCGCGGCGGCGAGAACATCTATCCCCGCGAGATCGAGGAGTTTCTCTACACCCATCCCGCCGTCAAGGACGTGCAGGTGATCGGCCTGCCGGATGAAAAATACGGCGAGGCGGTCTGCGCCTGCGTGATCTTCAAGGACGGCATGACGGCCACGGACGAGGAAATTATCCAGTTCGTCAGCGCCGGCATGAGCCGCTTCAAAACCCCGAAATACGTCATCCCCATGACCGAGTTCCCCATGACGGCGAGCGGCAAAATACAAAAGTACAAGCTCCGCGCGATGGGTGTGGAGAAGCTGGGCCTCCAGCAGGCGGACAGCATCGAAACGGCTTAAATATTCGAATGAGGAAGTAGGAATGAGGAATTAGGAATTGTGGTACGGTTGCTTCGCAACCGTTACATTGATAACTTGTATCGCGCAGTTGTGGTAACTGTTTTATTGCATTGGTATGAAGCACAGCATATACAAAAAGGAAAGATTGCGTAAGCAATCTTTCCTTCATTCCTCATTCCTCATTTCGTAAAATGCCGCAACCCCTTGGAGAACTTGACGAGCGCCGGGAACAATGGTACATTACCATATGAGCAGTCAAGGACAAAAGAGGGAAAGCATGAACAAATACTGGTCGAATGATGATGACAAAAAAGTCAGCTACATCACTGAGCAGCCCATGCGCAGCGCCCGTGTAAACGGCGGTGCGCCGCAAACTGCGCAGGAAGCCTCCCGTCAGTATGCCGATGCGGACAGCGCGGGGGTTTTCTCCGCCGCGCAGGGGCTGAACCGGCCGGATTCCCAGGCATACCGCCCGGCGCCGCCGGCAGGCGCGCCCAGCTACGGCCAGGACCGCTCCACCTTCCTGTCGCAGGACGGGAGCGATCCGCAGCGCGGAGAGATGCAGTTCGCGCCGCCGCCCAAGTTCACCCCCCAAGGCCCGCAGAACAGCTTCCCCCAGCCGCCGTATCCGTTTGAGGAAGGGTATCAGGTGCGAAGCGAAACTCCGCACGGCCCGCGCGGCGGCAGGCGGAGCAGGCGCGGCTTTTTCATTTTCTGGATCGTCCTGCTGCTGCTGTTGGTGATCGGCCTGGGCACCTATATTTTCCGCTATCAGGTGCTGGAGCTGATCGGCAACGTCTTCGGCGAGGAAACGGTCTGGCTGTTAAGCCCCACCCCCGTGCCCACCGAGCCGGAGCCGGAGCTGCCCGCCTATGTGGAAGCCGAGCCGGAAACGGTGAAGGCGCGCATACGGCAGGAGATTGACGCCGTGGCGGCGGGGCTTGACTTGGAAACCGACGCCGTAACGCAGTCCGCCATTATCGCCCGCACGGATAACCCGGACGGAACGAGCGATTATTACCTGTTCGCCGCGGATAACGGCAGGTTATTAGGGTATTACGCGGGGCTGCGGGAGCTGATCCCCTGCTCCGACGATATTTTCTATCTCGGGGTCGAGCCTTACCTGATCACCGCGCAGGGCTTCCCACTGACCGATCTGTCCCAGTATGTGCGCACCACGGGCGGCGACGTGCGGCTGTCGCCGATGTTAGGCGGCTGGGCGCTGGTCATCGGCCCGCAGGGGGATATGTTCAACTATATCGGTGCGGACGGGGAGCTGATCTCCAGCCTCTGGTTTGCCAAAGCCTTCCCGTTTACGGCGGATACCACTTTTGCCTATGTGGACACCGGCAATACGGCGGACCCCGATCACCGGTACGCGCTGTATCTGCTGAGCGCGGAGGGCGAAACCAAGCGCCTTTCCTTTGCGAAGGATATGGAGGGCATGCTGCAGAGCGTTTGCGGCGTAGCTTTCATGGCAAACGGCGAAATGCGCACGCAAACCGCGAATATGGCGTTGATCGGGAATACCGACCAGGCCACGGCGTACGTAAACTGCGGCGCGCTGGTGGTGCGCGACCGGGAAACCCAGCTCTACGGGCTGTTTGTGGACGGCGTGCAGCAATACCCCTACGCGTTTGACTCAATCGAGGTCATGCCGTCCGATCTGGTTTGGGCGGAGGATGAAAGCGGCTTCGTAACCCGCCGCACGGTGGAGGGGCATGCCTATCCGCTGCCGCATTCCTATCGTTTCGTGCTCAAACAGGGCGATACGGTGCAGTTTGTCTCCATCGCCGCCGTTTCGCAGTTTTCCATGCCGCTGGATTGATGTGTAAGGAGAGGGACAGATGAAACATACGCTCGCCGTTGTATTGGCACTGCTGCTGGGGCTTTGCGCGCCTGCATCGGCCATGGAGGATACCGACGTATCGCTCTGGAACCAAAGCGCCGGCACCGCGATTACCGA
>JAEWTC010000219.1 GCA_023459675.1 Bacillota bacterium
TCTTTCCGGACGAAATGCCCCTCGTCTTTGAAAGGGGTAAGGCTCGGCCTTCCTGGCATTTTCGGTTGCCGCGGGGCGGGAAGCAGCCGATGGAATGGCCTCAGACCAGCGCTTTGCAGGAGAGCCCGAACTGCTGGGCAACCTTGTCGTACGTGCAGGCGCCGCGATGGATGTTCACTCCCTTTCTGAACAGCGGATCGGCCTGGATCAGGGGTTCGATCCCCAAATCGGCGATTTTCAGCCCGTACGCGAGCGTAGCGTTGGTCAGCGCCAGGGTGGAGGTCCGCGCGACCGCGCCCGGCATATTGGCGACGCAGTAGTGCACGATGCCATCCACGACGTAGGTCGGGTCGTTGTGGTAGGTCGCCTTCGTGGTTTCAAAGCAGCCGCCCTGGTCCACCGCCACGTCCACAATCACGGAACCCGCCGCCATATCCTGCAGGTATTCCCGTTTCAAAAGCTTCGGCGCGCTCGCACCGGGAACCAACACCGCGCCGATCACCAGATCGGCGTCCGCAACCTCGTTTCGAATGGCGGTCGGCGAGGAGAACAGGGTCTGCACCCGGTTTCCGTACAGCGCGTCCAGCGCGCGGAGCTTCTCCAGATCGATGTCCATCACGGTTACGTCCGCCCCCAGGCCGACGGCCATCTTGCATGCGTTGATCCCCACGATTCCCGCGCCCAGAATAACCGCCTTCGCGCTGTGCACGCCCGGCACGCCGCCCAGCAGCACGCCTTTGCCGCCGAAGGGCTTCTCCAGATACTTCGCGCCTTCCTGAATGGAAAGCCGCCCGGCAATCTCGCTCATGGGCTTTAACAGCGGCAGGCCGCCGCCTGCGTCTTCAATGGTTTCGTACGCAACGCCGATGCACCCGCTTTGCATCAGCGCTTCAGTCAGCGGCCGGTTGGCCGCCAGATGGAGATAGGCGTACAGAATCTGCCCGTTTCGCAGCAGCCCGTACTCCTGCGTGAGCGGCTCCTTTACCTTGACGATCATCTCGCTGCTGGCCCAAACCTCCGCGGCTGTTTGCGCAATCGCCGCGCCCGCCGCCCGGTAGGCTTCGTCGGAAAACCCGGAACCCTCCCCGGCTTTCGTTTCCAGGGTCACCTCGTGCCCGCGGGCGGTATATTCACTTACATTGGCGGGCGTCAATCCCACGCGGTATTCCTGCTCCTTGATCTCTTTCACACATCCGATTTTCATACGCTATGCTTCTTTCCCATCAAGAATTGGTGCATGTCCGGCGCGCCGCAGCCGCAAACGCAGCCGGCCGGCGTGCCGCTGATGTCTTTGCACCGCAAGCATATCGTTCCACTGCGATTTTGTCCATCTTTTTCTATGGGTTCCCCGATGGTAAGGGATTCACATTTTTTGTCCATATTTTACCGATGTATACATGGACTGCCGCGCCGCGTTTCCGTTTCCCGATGCAGCGGTTTTTCCCGCCGCCGCCATTGCGTTTCCCGGCGGCGGCTATCCGCGGTGAACGGGGCAAACCCAGGCGGTGAAACAACCATGTGCATACGCTGCATAAAAACTGTGCACGCTGCGCGGGGCAAGAAACGGCAAGAGTTTACAAAACATTGTTTTGTCAAGGATATCACGCGCCGCATTCATGAAGGCAGGATCAGATATTCATAAAAATAATATAAAACGGCGATTCTGTCTTGAACTTTCGGTAAAATTCTGTATAATCAAGGCTGGGTGTCGTGGTTGTATACTCAACCAGTTTTTCGTAAAATCTTCGGGCCGGGTTCCGGCAGCCGCCAGTTGCATGGGACGATCCATCAACCCGATCAGATTTACATCACGGCTACCCGTACATAGGTGGACGGCGTTCTGATTGATTTTCGACAGGACTGAACTTCACCGCATCATAGTCGTTCGTTCCGCTCCGGGTGACCGGCGGGGACTCGTGGCACTCTGCCGGTTTATGGCAAAATGCCCGGTGGCTGCGCGGTTGATACTGTCCAATGAGGGTATGCGCGTTTGGCGTCAATGCCGTAACGTTGGGATTCAACAGGGTTGAAGCCGACGCATGCAATCTCTGACGGTGTATCCCGGCTTTGGCCGGTAACCATAGTCAGCGCTCATGTTCAGCGGATGCCGGATATCCGCTCAACCCATAAGCGCTCTCCTGCTGCCTTGCTTATGCTGTGATACGTTACGTTCATCTCAGAGACGATCTTTATTTTTTAGACGGTACATACTGCGGCTGCGGAGACGGTGAAAGTCAAGCAGTCTTTTTTTCTGCGCGGAAATCTGCGCACCCAGCGGAGCCAAATGCCGGGGTCTTCGGCGGCAGGATCCGCATGGATAATCATTCCGTACAACAGAAAAAGCGTTTAGCAATCCACACCGCCGTCAGCAAACGTCCGCAGACGGGTTGATTCGGAAAATTCACGCAACAGTTGCAGAAAACAACCGTCAGGCAATGCCCGTTGCGGCGCGCCGCGGATGGTTTCGCAGCGCGGATACGCATGCCGCCGCATCGCCGCGGGGAGTGTGTTGGCCGTTCAATCGGCCCGCCCGCTGGCTTCGCGTTGGCCGGTCATCTCCGCCCGACTGTTGCCGTAAGCAACCGATTGCCCGTCATGCGCGCCGGTTGTGTTTCGCATACGCTAAAGTTCAACAGGAACCACGCCGTCTTGTTCGGGGGATGTACGGGTGCGCCCCGTGCCAAGGTACGCCGCCGAACCGGCCTGTGAACAGATCGCGAAACGATTGCCCAAAACGGCAATCGCGCTGACTGCCGCCCGCTATGTCCAGGCAGACCTGCGGATGCGTTACAGCCGCGGCGTTTCCCAAAACGCAGACAAGCCTGTGGAACAATACGCCGGAGCATCCCGCGGTTTGCGGCCCATTATCCACTCCAATGGTTGCGATAGGCAACGAAACAAAGAGACGGATGATAGACTGGCTATGCCACTTGCGGGCAGGCGGATAACCGCAGCATCCGGCAACGGTGGGAGGCGTACCGTGTGGCCGCGCCATAGAAACGCCGTTTCGGAAGGGGAGGTTCAATCATCTATAGTTGCATAACGCAACTAATGGAATGATGAATGGTTTCATCTCATACCGGGAGGCAATCATCTCTCGCATATTCACAAAAACCAACCTTGGTTCATAGGAAAACCGCAACGCCGGCCCCAGCGTGCCGGATGCTTGTTTCCTGAACGGCAAAATGGATCGACGCAATGAACCCTGTACTGGGCATTATCGCCGCCTGGGCTTAGGGTTGCTCGCCCGATACCGGCGCAACGTTGCGGCCATGCGGTTTCATAATGCCTGCGCCGCTGCCTTCGCGCAGCCGCGCGGCTTCTATTTCGAACGACTATGCTCTGCGAAAAGGGATGGGGCGCTGCGCCGCACTCCCGCTTCCTTCGTATATCAAACCCATCCGTCACCCTCAGACGATGCACCAAAATTGAATGTACCGAATTCCTGGAAGGGGTCGTTATGCAATTCAAGGGAAGCAGACTGTGTGAAAAAGCATACGGTTGTATCAACGTGAAAGTCGGGGACGAACAAAAGGTTGCCAGGATGATCCAAACCGTATATCCGGGCGTGGAAACGTGCGTCGTTACGCAAGTCAAGCATAAAAGCAAAGAAGGGGTGCGCACCTACGCTTCCGATATCATGCTGCCCGGGTACATCCTGTTCTGCACGCGGCAGGATATGCAGGTATCGCAGTTTCTGGATATTACCTCCGTCCAGCGGATCGTAAGCTACGACGATCACCAGTGGTACCTGCGGGGCGAGGATCTCTTCTACGCGAAGTGGGTGTTCGAGAATAAGGGGAAGATCGGCGTATCCATGGTGTTTATGGAGAACGACGAGATCAACATAACCGACGGTCCCCTCAAGGACATCAAGGGCAGCATCATCCGCATCGACAAACGCAACCGCAACGCGCTGGTCTCATTGGGGTTCGGCCGGCAGACCTACAAGGTTTGGCTTGCGTTTGAGTGGATGTCCAGCAATGTTTTGCATTGATCGCACGCCGTGCCTTTTCGCAGATAGCGGCTTACGGCAGCGGGCGGGATAAGCCCTGCCGGCGCCGTTTTCCGGCTCCTGCGCACCTCGTTTTCACGGCCCGCGGTTCAACCCGCCGGCCTGTTTGTTTTTATTGGGGATCTGCAACAGCGGTCGAAAACGTTTGAAACGGCAAGAAGAGCGGGGGTTGTCCATGGAGCATCTCAAGGATTACATAGCAGAGTTCGACGCGCTTGCCCAGCGCAAGACGGAAAACGCGTTCGCGCAGCAAGGCCGCGGCGCGGGGCGCGGTTTCCTGTTCTTCAAGCGAACGGTGGACGTGGCGGGGTCGGCAGTCGGGTTGATCGCGCTGTTACCGTTGTTTGCGGTCGTTTCCGGCCTGATCAAACGGGACGACGGCGGGCGCGTTATTTACCGCCGGGCTTGCGTTGGGAAAAACGGCAAGGCGTACGTCATGTACAAGTTCCGCACGATGATTGAGGACGCGGAATGCAAAACCGATCTCTTTACCGCGGAAACCCTGTGCAAGCATCTGGAGGGCGATAAGACGATCGAAGACCCCAGGATCACGAGGATCGGAAAGTTCCTGCGCCGCACCAGCCTGGACGAACTGCCCCAGCTGTTTTCGGTTTTACGGGGCGATATGAGCCTGGTCGGCCCGCGGCCCGTGGTGGAACGGGAGGCGGCCGAATACGGGGAGCAGCGGAGCCTGCTGCTTTCCGTCAAGCCGGGCATCACCGGCTGGTGGCAGGTGAAAGGGAGGAAAGGCTGCCCGTACTTAAGCGACGAGGCCAAAACGATGCAGCTCTATTATGCCCGTCACCAATCGCTGTGGCTGGATATCAAAATTCTGCTGCTGACTGTGAAAGCGGTTCTTCTGCGAAAGGATGTTCCATGAAAGCTTTTTTACTGGCGGCAGGGTACGGCACGCGGCTGCGGCCGCTGACCGACGCCATTCCCAAATGCCTAGTTCCCATTTGCAACGAGCCGCTTCTCAGCTGGTGGTTTCAGCTGCTGCAGCGCCACGGGTACCGCGACGTGCTGGTGAACACGCACTACCTGGCCAGGCTTGTGCGCGGGTACCTGAACGATTACAACAGCCGGCTCACGGGCCTGATCGCGCACGAGTTTTACGAGGAAGTCCTCTTGGGCAGCGGGGGAACGGTCAAGGCAAACCGGGACTTCCTAACGACGGACGAGCCCTTTGCCATCTGCTATGCGGATAACCTTACGAATATCAATCTGACGGCAATGCTTAATTTCCACCGGCAGCACGACGGCGTGCTGACGATGGCGCTCTTTCGGTGCGGCAATCCCAAGGCCTGCGGCATCGCCGCCGCCGATCCCTCCGGCCGGATTGTTTCGTTTGAAGAAAAACCCAAGAGGCCGCAGGGAAACCTTGCCAACGCCGGCGTTTACATCGCCAATCCGCAACTGTTCGACTATTTCCCGGACGCCGCTTTCTGCGATTTCGGCAAGGAAGTGCTGCCCGGCCTGGTGGGAAAAATGTACGGCTGGGAAATACAGGATTACCTGATCGATATCGGGACGCCGGAAAATTACAGAAAAGCGCAGGAGGAATGGAAGGCATGATCATCACCAGAACGCCGCTTCGAATCAGCTTCACGGGCGGCGGAACGGATATCCGGGATTTTTATCAGGCGGACGGCGGAGCCGTCGTCAGCATGGCGATTGATAAGTACGTATACATCACGGTCAATACGAAGTTCGACCGCTCCATCCGCATCAGCTACTCCAAAACTGAAATCGTGAACACGCTTTCGGAGGTGCAGCACGAGCTGGTGCGGGAGTGCATGCGCATGACCGGGGTGACCGACGGCATCGAAATCACGTCCATTGCGGATATCCCTTCGGGCACCGGGCTTGGGTCTTCCAGCGCGTTTACGGTGGGCGTGCTCAACGCGCTGTACACCTACAAGGGCAAACGGCTCTCGTCCAAACAGCTGGCGGAAGGCGCGTGCGAGATTGAAATCGGCATCCTCGGGCATCCCATCGGCAAGCAGGATCAATACGCGGCGGCTTACGGCGGCTTGAACTACATACGCTTCCATGCCGATGAAACCGTGAGCGTGGAAGCCATCGAGCTGCCGGAGAACGATCTGCGCGCCATGCGCGGCAAGCTGATGCTGTTTTACACCGGCATTACGCGCAGCGCCGATACGATTTTAACCGAGCAGAAAAAGAATACCGCCGGCAAAATGGACTCGCTTAGGTTTATGAAAGAGCAGGCGCTGGAGATGCACGGCGAGCTGTCCACCCGCGGCTTCAACGCGAATTTTGCGCAGGCGCTGCACTACGGTTGGGAAAAGAAACGGGAGCTGGCCGGTTCCATCTCCAACCCCCGGATCAACCAACTGTATGAGCTGGCCATGGAAGCGGGCGCGAGCGGCGGCAAGCTGCTGGGCGCTGGCGGCGGCGGTTTCCTGCTTTTCTACTGCGACGAATGTTACCAACAGGCCGTTCGCAGCGCCGTTGGCCTGCGGCAGGTGGACTTCGCTTTGGATCCTTACGGAAGCCGGGTGATCTTCTTTGCA
This sequence comes from Bacillota bacterium, assembly GCA_023459675.1. Taxonomy (GTDB): domain Bacteria; phylum Bacillota; class Clostridia; order Christensenellales; family Aristaeellaceae; genus CAXXOK01. The sequence continues at coordinate 6,553 of JAEWTC010000219.1, forward strand.
TAAAACGATCTTTTTGGACCGGGACGGGGTCATCAACCGCTGCGCCGCGGAGCATTGCTACATCTGCACATGGGAGGAATTTGAGTTTCTCCCGGGCGTGGCGCAGGCCATCCGGACGATGAACGCGGCCGGGTATCTGGTGCTGGTCGTTACCAACCAGCGCGGCGTTGCCCGCGGGCTGCTGCCCCGGGAGGCGCTGGACGCGCTCCATTGGAAAATGCAGGCCGCGCTGCTTGCCGCGGGGGCGCACATCGACAACATCTACGTCTGCCCGCATGAGGAAGGAACCTGCACGTGCCGCAAGCCCGACATCGGCTTGTTCCAAATGGCGGAAGCGGATTACGAAATTGATAAGGCGGAATCCTGGATGATCGGCGACAGCGCTTCGGACGTTCTCGCCGGACAAAAATACGGCGTGCGTACGATCCGTACCACCAATCTGCGCGAAGCGGTGGCGCAGATTCTGGATGCGGAACGCAGCCACGAGCTGGAGATGGTTCGTTGAACGTGCTGATTACGGGCGGGGCCGGCTATATCGGCAGCCACGTCAACCGGCTGCTTGCCGACAAGGGAATCCATACGATCGTTCTGGACGATCTGAGCGACGGGCATGAGGAGGCCGTGACGCACGGCACCTTCATCAAGGGCGATTGTGGAAACGCGGTGCTTTTGAACCAGATCATGGCGGTGTACCCGGTCAGCGCCGTGATGCATTTCGCGGCGTACGCGTCCGTGCCGGATTCGGTGGCGCGGCCCTCGCGTTACTACCACAACAACGTCACGAACATGCAAACGCTGTTAAACGCCTGCGTTGCCAACGGAGTCGGGCATTTCGTGTTTTCCTCGTCGGCGGCGGTGTTCGGCGAGCCCCGCTACGTACCCATGGACGAGGAGCACCCCAAGGAACCCATCAACCCCTACGGCACAACCAAGCTCATCGGGGAAAAGATGCTCATGGATTACCAGCGCGCCTATGGGCTGAGGTACTGCGCGTTCCGGTATTTCTGCGCCGCGGGCGATTCCAAGGACGGCTGCATCGGGGAATCCCACAACCCGGAAACGCACCTGATTCCCGTGATGATCAAGGCGGCGCGGGAGGGCAAGCCCTTTCAGGTATTCGGGGACGATTACGACACGCGGGACGGGAGCTGCATCCGCGATTTCGTCCACGTGCTGGACCTGGCGGAGGCGCATTGGCTTGGGCTTTTGTACATCATGGACCACGATACGTCCGAGCATTTTAATTTGGGCAGCGGCGCCGGCTTTTCGGTGCTGGAAATGATCCGCGCGCTGGAGGACGTAACGGGCAAACCCACGCCCTATACCGTTTCCGCAAGGCGCGAGGGAGACCCGGCGGTGCTTGTGGCCTCCAACGGGAAGGCCAAAAAGCTGCTTTTATGGGAGCCCAGGCACAGCGATATCCATACCATTCTGCGGGATGCGTGGAATTGGGAAAATAACAGGAGGTTTTAGTATGATCGACTTTACCAAGGACGTAAAAACGTATCTGGATACGGAGTGTAAAATGCTGCAGTCGCTGGATATCCAGGCGATCAACGAAGCGCTCAACCAAATCGTGGACGCCCGCAGCCGCGGCGCGGTGATCTACACCATGGGCAACGGCGGCAGCGCCGCAACGGCCAGCCACATGGTTTGCGATTTTGCCAAGGGCGCAACGGAAGCGGTCGGCGGTGCGAAATTCCTGTTCGAGTGCTTAAGCGACAACACCCCCATCGTAACGGCGATCGCCAACGACATCTCCTACGACGACGTATTCGTGTTCCAGCTCCAGGGCAAGCTCAAGCCCGAAGACCTCGTCATCGCCATCTCTGGCAGCGGCAACAGCAAAAACGTGATCAAGGCCGTGGAATACGCAAAGCAGGTCGGCGCGAAGGTGATCGGCGTTACGGGCTACCAGGGCGGCAAGCTGATGAAGCTTTGCGATTATCCCATGCACGTGGCGATCGACGATATGCAGATCGCCGAAGACGTGCACATGATGTTCGATCATATGATGATGCGTGTGATCGACCTCCATTTCAATCGTAGGTGACAGCGTGAAAATCGCCTTTATCGCGATCCGCGGCAAAAACTGGGGCGGCGGGTTTACCACCTACGTGGAACGAATCGGCGGCGAGCTGACCCGGCGGGGCCATGAGGTGACGGTGTACACCTCGCGCCACTACGGAAGCGTGGACGGCGATTATCAGGGCAAGTACCGGGTGATTACGGTGCCGTCCATCAACACCAAGCATCTGCTGCGCTTGTCGCTGACGTTTAACGCGTCCCTCAAGCAAATGTTCCGCCGTTACGATATCGCCCATTACCTACTGGTGGAAACCTCGCTGTTCGCGCTGCTTGCCAAATGGACGGGCAAGCGGGTTGTCGTCCAATCGCACGGTATCGACCACCGCCGCGCCAAGTGGGGCAGAGGCACGGCGGCGGGCATGCGTTTTCTGGAGCGGCTCTCGCTCAATATCGGAGACGCGCTGACCGTGGTTTCGCCGGACGTCCGGCAATACTACCGGGACGTACATCATAAGGAAACGGCGTTCATTCCTCCCGCGGTTGAAATTCCAAACCGCGTTCCGCCGCAGCTCATCACCCAGGCCTACGGCCTGAAGGGCGGAGATTATTATCTGTACCTGGGCCGCATGGTGCCCGAAAAACGGGCGGATACGCTGATCCGCGCCTTCAAAACGCTGCGCACGGACAAGCGGCTGATCCTTGCGGGCGACGACACCGGAACGGATTCCTATCTGCAATCGCTCAAAGCGCTTGCGGCGGGGGACGAGCGAATTCGCTTTACCGGCCTGGTGACGGGGCAGCTGAAGGAAGAGCTGTATTCCAACGCCTTCGCCTTCGTGCTGCCTTCCGCGTTGGAAGGCCTGGCCGCCACGATGCTGGAGGCTATGAGCTACCAAACGTGCTGTTTGGTGAGCGATATTCCGGAGAACCTCTACGTGGCGGAGGGCAAGGCGTTTGTGTTTCGCGGCGGCGACGCGGAGCATTGCGCGCAGGTGATGCAGACCATGGAACGGCAGCCGCAGTTGTGCGCGGACTATGCGCAAAAAGCGTACCGGCATGTTTGCGCCAATTACACGCTGGAGAAAATTGTGGACCAGCTCGAAGCGCTGTACGGGTCAATCGTCAGAAAGCAGGTTTAGAACTGATATGGGAAAACTGTACGGGAATATTCTGGTTACCTACCGCTGTAACGCGCGCTGCAATATGTGCGATTGCTGGAAAGTGCCGACCAAGCCCTCGGAGGAGTTCAAACCGGAGCTGATCCGCAAGCTGCCGCAGATGGAGTTCGTCAGTATCGCGGGGGGCGAACCGTTCGTGCGTCAGGACTTTCCGGAGATCATTGAAGAGCTTTACAAAAAAACGAAGCGCATCGTGGTGCCGACCAACGGCTTTTTCACCGATCGCATCCTGTCGCTTTGCGAGCGCTTTCCCCAGATCGGCATCCGCATCAGCATGGAGGGCATGCAGCCGATGAACGACGCGATCCGCGGCATTCCCGACGGGTATAACCGAAGCCTTTCAACGCTGAACAAGCTGCTGGAGAGAAAACACCCCGACATCGGCATCGGCATGACCATCCAGGATATGAACTGCGGCGACCTGGAACCGCTCTACAAGATGATCGACGGTATGGGCATGGAGTTTGCCACCTGCACGCCGCACAATTCTTTTTATTTCAACAAGACCGACAACAAACTGGCCGAGCGCGACAAGGTGGCCAAAAGCTTTGAAACGCTCATCAACCACATGCTCAACAGCAAGCACCCAAAGCAGTGGTTCCGCGCGTACTTCAACCACGGTCTGGTCAACTATATCTACGGTCAGAAACGCCTGCTGCCCTGCGAAATGAGCCGCAACAGCTTTTTCATGGATCCGCACGGCGATATCATGCCCTGCAACGGCTCCGTGGAAAAGATGCCCATGGGCAACCTCAACGACCAGACCTGGGAAGAGCTTTGGAACTCCGAGCGTGCGCAGAAGGTGCGCAGCGCGACCCACAACTGCTCCCAGCAGTGCTGGATGAGCGGCAACGTGGTTCCCGTGATGCGCAAGTACATCTGGGTTCCCGCCTGGTGGGTACTCAAGCATAAGCTCTTCCTTGGGAACCGCTACAGGCTGGAAGAGAACAAGTTCGTGCAGGGATCCTGACCGCAATATCGCCTGTAGGCCTATGTGTTACCCGCTTGCGTGCCCGGCAATGAAATGTAAGGAAATTGTGATATGAAAGTTTTGCTCATCAATAAGTTCCACTATATTGCAGGCGGTTCCGAATCATATCATTTTGCGCTTGCGGATATGCTCCGCGGGCTTGGGCACGAGGTGATATTTTTCGCGATGATGGATGAACGCAACGTTGCCTGTGACCAGGCAAAGTTCTTTCCCGCAAACGTTCAGTATGAAGGAAAGCAGCCCTTGCGCCATCAAATGCGCGCAGGCATTCGCTTTATCTATTCGTGGGAAGCCCGCAGGTGCATCAGTAAGCTGCTGGATCAGGAAAAACCGGATATCGCCCATATCAGCCTGATCCATCATCAACTGACCTTTTCGGTAGTCGATGAGCTCTATGAACGGAATATCCCGATCGTTTATACGATTCACGATTATATGTGCATCTGTCCCAACTACACCATGCTTTCCCATGGTAAGATCTGCGACGAATGCGTACAAAAGCACAGTTTTCTCCCATGCCTTCAGAACCGCTGCGTGAAAGACTCGCTGATGAAAAGTATGCTGTCGTTTTGCGAAGCGGAATTTTTGAAGTTGACACGCCGCTACAACAGGATATCCTGCTATCTTGCGCCGTCGCACATCATCTTTGAAAAATTCCAAGCCAGCCGATTCTCCAAAGCGCCGGTGATGTTTCTCCGGCAGTTCCTGCCGAAGGACACTCCGTATCAAGCAGAGTTCGCGCATGAGGGCTTTTTCCTGTTCTACGGCCGGCTGACCCCGCAGAAGGGCGTCATGACGCTCCTGCGGGCGATCGAGAAACTGCCGGGAGCGGTGCTGCATATAGCGGGGGAAGGGCCGCAGCGGCGCGAAGCGGAGGCGTTTATCCGGGAGCGGAACATGGAAGACCGCGTACATATTCTTGGGTTCCAGCAGCATGACGATATGCAGGAAATCGTTAGGCGCTGCAAGGCGGTGATTATGCCGTCGGAATGGTATGAGAACTGTCCGGCTTCTATCTACGAGGCACAGGCGATCGGAAAACCTGTGATCGGATCCAATCTTGGCGGTATACCGGAAATGATACGGGATGGAGAAACCGGTTATTTGTTCAATGCCGGCGATGCCGACTCGCTGGCAGAGGCGATTGCACGCCTGTCTGCGCTCACCGAGGAGTCTTACCGGAAGATGTGCCTGGACACGGTCGGGTTTGCGCAGGAAAATTACGGATATGAGCGTTATGCCACGGTGCTGTCCAAGGTGTACTCCGGTTTGCTTTCGCAATCGAAGACGCGCAAGGCGGAGGAAACCGTATGATCGGGCTTTGCATAAACCATTATTTTGAAAATTACGGGGGTATTCTGCAGGCTTACGCAACGGTTTGGCTTCTGGAAGAGCGGGGCATTGACTACCGGCTGATCCGCTATGAGAAGGACAAGGGCTTTGCCTTCTTTCTGCAGTCTATTCCGCGGTTATTCAATCCGGTACTCGTCAACGATAAACTGGAAGCGGCCAAAAAAAAGCTCGGCTTGCTGCGCAACCCGGAGTTCGCACGGCAGGAAGCAATTCGCAAAGGCGCGTTTCGGCGCTTTCGGGCCGAGCATTTTATTAAATTGTCCGCGGTTTACCAGGGGTATAAAGCGCTGTGTGAAGGCACGCAGGACTACGACGCATTTATTACAGGCAGTGATCAGCTCTGGTCGCCGGCTGGGCTGCCGACCAATTACTATACCCTGGTGTTTGTGCCCGATGGGATTCGCAAGATCTCGCTCGCATCCAGCTTCGGGGTGGCGAAGATACCCTGGTACCAGAAAAAGCGAACCGCACGGTATCTGCGGCGGATTGACCATATCAGCATGCGTGAAAACCGCGGCGCAGAAATTGTGCGCGAGCTCACCGGGCGCAGTGTGCCTACGGTGCTCGATCCTGTGTTTATGCCGGATGC
>JAEWTC010000220.1 GCA_023459675.1 Bacillota bacterium
AATCAAGCTGATCACCCCCATCGCCATCGAGCAGGGCCTCCGCTTCGCTATCCGCGAAGGCGGCCGTACCGTGGGCTCCGGCGTTGTGGCCAAGGTTTTCGCGTAAGCGCTGAACCGTTCAAACAAACCAAAAAAGCCGCCTTCGGGCGGCTTTTTCGTCTTCCGGCAGCCGCCGCACATTCATCGCCGCTGAATGGCTCGCCGTATTTACCGCTAAGTCATACCCACACCGCTTCTGGATACAGGCGGGGTTTACCTCCGCGTTTGCTTCATCGCAGCGGCATATACACCGTCGCTTCCTCATCGTTACGGCGTAGTACGCCGTGGCATTATTCGTCTTCCGGCAGCCGCCGCATCGCCTGTAAAACACTACATGCCCGCCGCATCTGCGCCGGAGCCCTCACCCCGCCGCATCTTCACCGGAGCCCTCACCCCGCCGCATCTACGCCGAAGCCCTCACCCCGCCGCACCTGCGCCGAAGCTCTCACCCCGCCGCATCTTCACCGGAGCTCTCACCCCGCCGCATCTTCACCGGAGCTCTCACCCCGTCGTATCATCGCTGCATTCGACAAAGCCCCCGCGCATATGCGCCGGGCCATATATACCCACCCCTTCCTCACCATAAGCGCGGTCCTTCCCGGCCCCAGCGGCAAACCGCCGCCCGCCTTCTCCCGGCGGCGCTGCCGCTGTGTTCTTCCCCGGCGCACACGCGGGAAAAGATAACCCGCGCCATTGTCATTCAACTACGCTGATGGTATGATACGTGGGTATTAACCGGGAAGGCGGTACCGGTATGGCAAAGCGGGTCGTTCGCAAAGAGATGGTCTTCTTTTTCATCGTCCTGGCAGCGTCGGCCTTCGGCAACGGCCTGAGCGATTCCGTATACGGCAACTATTTTAAGGAAGTCTTCCACGTCAGCACCACCCAGCGCGCGTTCATCGAGTTTCCCCGGGAACTGCCTGGGCTTCTGTGCGCGGGCATCGTCACGTTCCTGTCCGCCTACGGCATGGCCAAGAGCAATCTCGTAGCCCAGCTGTGCGCGTTCCTTGGCCTTCTGGCCCTTTCGCTGCTTACGCCCGCCTTCAGCGTGATGCTCATTTTCCTGTTCATCAATTCCGTGGGCATACACATCTCCCTGCCGCTTAACGACGCCATCGGCATGGCTATCGCCGAACCGGGGCAGGTGGGCAAGCGAATCGGCCAGTATGCCAGCGTGCGAACCGCGATGGGCTTCGCGGCCGGTTTGGTCGTGTTTTTCGGGTTCCGTCTCCATGTGTTTTCGTTTACAACGGATGTGAACCTCCTGTTCCTGATCGGCGCCGGCGCGTTTCTGGTGGCGATCGTCGCCTCGATACTGCTGGTGCGCCAGAAAACGCCGGTGCTTTCGCAGGCGCAGAAGCGGCGCAAGCTCGTGTTCCGCAAGGAATACCGGTATTACTATTTCGTCACCATGTTAAACGGCGTGCAAAAGCAAATCGCGCTGGTGTTCGGCTCCTGGATCATCATCGAGCTGCTGGGCAAGAAGGCCGATACGATGTCGCTTCTGATGATCACGGTCAGCTTCGTCAGCATCTTTTTCATGCGCCTGCTCGGCCGCTGGATTGACCGGCTGGGCGTGAAGAAGATGATGTATCTGGACGCGCTTACCTTCATATTCGTGTATATTATCTACGGGTTCGTGGTGTGGGGGATCACCGGGAAATTCCTGCCCGGCACCGGCTGGCCGGTGTTCGCCATCTATGCGCTGTTCGTGCTGGACAGGCTATCCATGCAGATCGGCGTGGTGAAATCGGTCTATCTGCGTTCCATCGCGGTCACCCCGGAGGAGATCCCCGCCACTCTGTCCGCGGGCACCAGCCTGGATCACGTCGTGGCCATCATCGCGGCGCAGCTCAGCGGTCTGGTATGGGTGGTCTGGGGCCCGCAATGGGTATTCTTCATCGCCGCGTTCTTCTCGCTTGGGAATCTGTTCGTCGCCTGGAAAATACCCAGGGATAAAACCGTGAAAACGGATCCGGCCGCCGTGCAGGAAGGCCTGCTTTCCGAGGAATAGCCTGCGGGGGTTCTGCCGCCGTTCTGTTTTTGAACCGCATCGGCGCAAACCGAATGAAATCGGATGATTCTATGGCATGGGCACACGTGGAGGCGTGTACATAGCGGCGTCGCGTATCCATTGCCGGGAAAGCGTTACGGGCAATGTTCTCCACAAATATGTACGTTTATCGAAAAAATCCTTGCAAATCACGTTGCTTTCTACTATAATAACAAAGCTGTCTGTTTTGAAGGCGATCTATGCCCAAACGGGTATGTAACAAGGCTTTCATAGGGATGAACCGGTAAGTTGCCGCCATGGCCATGGCGGGTAATTATCGGGGACCAGCCCGGCAATCGGGCGACAGATTGGGTACACGCGAGGGACTGCGCGCACAGCGCTCCGGGCGGCCGCGCCGAAACGGCAAGAGCCGCCTTCACGAAAGAGCGTTATGGGTACGCACGAAGCAGTGTACACAAGATGAACATCAAGGGAGGTAAAATAATGGCCAAGCAGAAAATCCGCATCAAGCTCAAGGCGTATGAGCACACCCTCATCGATCAGTCTGCGGAAAGAATCGTGGAAACCGCCAAACGGACGGGCGCGGGCGTATCAGGCCCCATTCCTCTGCCCACCGAGAGGGAAATCGTCACCATTCTCCGCGCTCCCCACAAGTATAAGGACAGCCGGGAGCAGTTCGAAATGCGCACCCACAAGCGCCTGATCGACATCTTAAACCCCAACCCCCGCACCGTCGACGCGATGATGAAGCTGGACCTTCCCGCCGGCGTCGAGATCGAGATCAAGCTGAACAATTAAGCAGGAGGCAGTTATCATGAAAAAAGCGATCGTAGGAAAAAAGATCGGCATGACGCAGGTCTTTACCGATGACGGCCGCCTCGTTCCCGTAACCGTGGTAGAGGCCGGTCCCTGCAAAGTGGTGCAGAAAAAGAACGTAGAAAACGACGGCTACAGCGCCGTTCAGGTAGGGTTTGACACCTTGGCGGAAAACCGCGCCAAGTCGCTCGTGTCCAAGCCCCTGCTGGGTCACTTCAAGAAAGCCGGCGTGCAGCCCGCCCGTCATCTTCACGAGCTGAAGCTGGACAACGCATCCGAACTCGAAGTCGGCAGTGAGCTGACCGTAGCGCAGTTCGTCGCCGGCGACAAGCTGGATGTTTCCGGTATTACCCGCGGCCGCGGCTTTTCCGGCACCATTTACCGCTGGAACCAGCACACCGGCCCCATGGCGCACGGTTCGAAATATCACCGCGGCGTCGGCTCCATGAGCGCAAACTCCGACCCCTCCCGTGTTTTCAAAAACAAGCACATGCCCGGCCACTACGGCGTGGAGCGCGTCACGGTGCAGAATCTTGAACTGGTCAAGATCGATACCGAGCGGAACCTGCTCCTCATCAAGGGCGCGGTGCCCGGCCCCAATGGCAGCCTGCTCATCGTCAAGAGCACTGTCAAGGGCGCCTGATCCAAGCTCGATTGAAGGAGGAAATCACCCATGCCTAAGACTGCATTATATAATATGGAAGGGAAAGCCATCGGCGAGGTGGAGCTGAGCGAAGCGATTTTCGCCTCTCCCATCAACGAATCGGCGATGCACCTTGTGGTGCGCTCCATTCTGGCCAACCAGCGCCAGGGTACCCAGTCCGCGCTTACCCGCAACGAGGTAAGGGGCGGCGGCCGTAAAATTTACCGTCAGAAGGGCACCGGCCGCGCGCGCCATCACGGCAACCGCGCGCCGCAGTTCACCCACGGCGGCATCGTGTTCGCGCCCAAGCCCCGCGATTATGTCATCAACGTACCCAAAAAGGTACGCCGCCTTGCGTTCAAGTCGGCGTTGACCTCCAAACTCCAGAGCGCCGAAATCATCGTGGTGGACGAGCTCAAGCTCAAAGAGGCCAAGACCAAGCAGATGGTCAAGTTCCTCAGCGGCTTCGAACTGATGAACACCACGCTTTTGGTGCTTCCCGGCCGCGATGAAACCGTCCTGCGCGCCGCGGGCAACATCCCCAAGCTTCAGACCTTGTATGTCAACACCCTCAACGTGTATGACATCTTAAAGGCCGGCAAGATCATCCTCACGCAGGAAGCCCTCAAAGGGGTAGAGGAGGTTTACGCATGAAACATCCGCATGACGTTATCATCCGCCCGGTGCTGACCGAGGCATCCTACGAGGGCATCCCCGACAAACGCTACGCATTCGTCGTGGACTTAAGCGCCAACAAGACCGAGATCAAGCTCGCCCTGGAGAAAATCTTCAAGGGCATTCAGGTGGACAAGGTCAACATCGTCCGCACGATGGGCAAGATCAAGCGTCAGGGCCGCACCCAGGGCCGCACGCCCGAAATCAAGAAAGCTTACGTTACGCTCAAGAAGGATTCCAAACCCATCGAATTCTTCGAAGGCATGGCCGAGTAAAGCAGGGAGGAAAGAAAGATGGCAATTCGCGTATACAAGCCAACATCGTCCGCCCGCCGCTTTATGTCGGTGCTGACGTATGAGGAGATTACGGCGACGAAGCCCGAAAAGTCTCTGATTGAGATTAAGAAGAAGAACTGCGGCCGCAACAAGCAGGGCAAGATCACCGTTCGTCACAAGGGCGGCGGCACCCGCCTGTATTACCGCAAGATCGACTTCAAGCGCGACAAGGCGGACATCCCCGCCACCGTCGCCACCATCGAGTACGATCCCAACCGTTCCGCGTTCATCGCGCTGCTCCATTATGCCGACGGCGAAAAGCGCTACATCCTGGCGCCCGACGGCCTGAAGGTCGGCAGCAAGGTGGTAAGCGGCAACACCGCCGATATTATCGCCGGCAACGCCCTGCCCATTGAGAACATCCCCGTGGGCACGCTGATCCACAACGTGGAGCTCAAGGCAGGCCGCGGCGGCCAGCTGGTGCGCTCCGCAGGCCTCTCCGCGCAGCTGATGGCCAAGGAGAACGGCTACGCCCTGGTGCGGCTTCCCTCCGGGGAACTGCGCAAGGTGCCGCTCAACGTCAAGGCCACCATCGGCGTCGTGGGCAACTCCGATCACGAAAACGTCCGCATCGGCAAAGCCGGGCGCACCCGCCACATGGGCATCCGGCCCACGGTCCGCGGCGTCGTGATGAACCCGGTGGACCACCCGCACGGCGGCGGCGAGGGCAAGAGCCCCGTCGGCATGCCCGCCCCGATGACCCCGTGGGGCAAGGTGGCGCTGGGCCTGAAGACACGCAAGCACAAGAAATACTCCAATAAGATGATCGTCAAGCGCGCGGGCAAATAATGCCTGGCCAAGGAAGGAGGAAGCCCAACCATGAGCCGTTCCGTTAAAAAGGGACCTTATGTACAACCCGCGCTGATGAAGCGCGTTGAGGAAATGAACACCGCGGGCAAAAAAGTGGTATTGAAAACTTGGTCCCGCACTTCCACCATCTTCCCTGAGTTCGTGGGGCATACCATTGCCGTGCACGATGGCAAGAAGCATGTGCCCGTTTACGTTACCGAGGATATGGTCGGTCACAAGCTGGGTGAATTCGCACCCACCAGGACGTACCGCGGCCACGCAGGCGAGAAATCGTCCGCGGCCAAATAAGCGGAGGGAGGAAAGAACATGGCAACCAGAGTGCAGAAAAAAGCGGAAGCGCATATGGCGGATCGGGATACCCGTCCCTCGGCGCACGCCAAGTATGTCCGCATCTCCTCCCGCAAGGTGCAGATTGTGATCAACCTGATCCGCGGCAAGAAAGTGGACGACGCGCTGGCAATTCTCAAGTTTACCCCCAAGGCGGCATCGCCCGTGGTGGAGAAGCTTTTAAACAGCGCCATCGCCAACGCCGTGAACAACAACGAGATGGATCGCTCCTCGCTTTACGTCGCGGAAGTATACGCCAACCCCGGCCCCACGCTCAAACGCTGGATCGCCCGCTCCCGCGGCAGCGCTTCTCCCATTTTGAAGCGCACCAGCCACATCAGCGTGGTCCTCGACCAGAAAGCTTAAGGAGGCAGCAGAATGGGTCAGAAAGTCAATCCCCATGGCGCTCGCGTTGGCGTAATCTTTAACTGGAGCACGCGTTGGTACGCAAACAAGAAGGATTTTGCGAACAACCTCGTCGAGGACGTGAAGATCCGCAAAATGCTCAAGGAAAAGTATTATCAGACCGGCATCAGCCACATTGACGTCGAGCGCAGCGCCAACCGCATCACCGTCAACATCTTCACCGCCAAGCCCGGCATGATCATCGGCCGCGGCGGCGCCGGCATCGAAGCCCTCAAGCGTGACATTGACACGTTCCTGGGCAAGCCTGCCAATATCAACATCATGGAAATCAAATCGCCCGAGCAGAACGCCCAGCTGGTTGCCGAGAGCATCGCCCAGCAGCTGGAGAAGCGCATTTCGTTCCGCCGCGCGATGAAGCAGTCCATGCAGCGCTCCATGAAAGCCGGCGCCAAGGGGATCAAAACCATGGTCGCCGGTCGCCTCAACGGCGCGGACATCGCCCGCTCCGAGCATTACCACGAAGGATCCATCCCGCTGCAGACTCTGCGCGCCGATATCGACTACGGTTTCTGCGAAGCGAAAACCACCTACGGCCGTCTGGGCGTCAAGGTGTGGATCTACAAGGGCCAGCGCTTGCCCCAGGCAAAGCGCACGCAAGGCGTCCAGGCCCAGCCCAAAGGAGGCAAATAAGCTATGTTGATGCCAAAGAGAGTCAAACGGCGCCGCGTTTTCCGCGGACGCATGAAGGGCAGAGCACAGCGCGGCAATTTCGTCGCCTACGGCGAATACGGCTTGGTTGCCGTGGAGCCCTCCTGGATTACCAGCCAGCAGATCGAAGCGGCCCGTATCGCGCTCACCCGTCACACCAAGCGCGGCGGCCAGGTTTGGATCAAGATTTTCCCCGACAAGCCCGTAACCGAAAAGCCTGCCGAAACGCGCATGGGCTCGGGCAAAGGCTCGCCGGAGTATTGGGTTGCCGTCGTCAAGCCCGACCGCGTTCTCTTTGAGATCTCGGGCGTGACCGAAGAGGTGGCCAAGGAAGCCCTGCGCCTTGCCGGGCACAAGCTGCCGCTCAAAACCAAGATCATCAAGCGGCAGGACACTTCAATAGAAGCGGGTGGTGAAGCGCAATGAAGGCAAACGAGCTTCAGGCTATGAACGCGACAGAGCTTAAGGATAAGGTATCCGAGCTCAAGGAAGAGCTGTTCAACCTTCGTTTCCAGCTTGCAACCGGCCAGTTGGAAAACACCATGGTCATCAAGGGCGTCAAACGCGATATCGCCCGTTGCATGACCGTCCTTCGTCAACAGGAACAAAAGAACGCGTAAGTGATTGCGCTCACCGAATATGAAGGAGGAAGCCGCTTCCATGTCAGAACAAAGAGGACTTCGCAAAACCCGCGTCGGCGTCGTCGTCAGCGACAAGATGGATAAAACCATCGTCGTTGAAGTGAAGACCCACGTGCGCCATCCGCTGTATGGCAAAATCATGAACCAGTCCAGCAAGCTGAAGGTTCATGACGAAAATAACGAATGCGGTATCGGCGATACCGTTTCCGTGATGGAAACCCGCCCGCTGTCCAAAACCAAGCGCTGGCGCGTAGTCGAGATCGTCGAAAAGGCGAAATAAGGAGGAAACCCGTATGATCCAGCCGCAAACGCGACTTAAAGTAGCCGATAATTCCGGCGCTAAAGAAATCATGTGCTTCCGCGTGCTCGGCGGTTCGTTCCGCAGGTCGGGCAGCGTGGGCGACGTGATCGTGGCCAGCGTTAAATCCGCTAACCCCGGCGGCACCGTGAAGAAGGGCGACGTAGTCAAAGCCGTTATCGTTCGGCAGCACAAGGAAATCCGCCGTGCCGACGGCAGCTACATCCGTTTTGACGATAACGCCGCCGTGCTCATCAACGACGACAAAATGCCCAAAGGCACCCGTATTTTCGGGCCGGTGGCGCGCGAGCTTCGCGAAAAAGCGTATATGAAGATCGTTTCGCTGGCTCCCGAAGTACTGTGAGGAGGGAGAACGAATGAAGGTTCATGTCAAAAAGGACGATCAGGTCGTTGTGATCTCCGGGCCTGAGGCGATCAAGGGAAAACAGGGCAAAGTGCTCACCGTTATCCCCAAGGATAACCGGGTGACGGTGGAAGGCGTCGCGTATGTGTCCAAGCACCAGAAGGCGCGCCGCCAGGGCCAGACGGGCGGCATCTTCCAGAAGGAACGCTCGCTGGACGCTTCCAACGTAATGCTCATCTGCCCCAAGTGCGGCAAAGCGACGCGCGTAGGGCACAAAGCGGTGACGACCGAAACCGACAAGGGCGTCTCCAAAACCAAGAACGTCCGCATGTGCAAACGCTGCGGCGCAACGATTGAATAAGGAGGTACGGCGCGATGGCAACCCGGCTGAAAGAGAAGTTCCAAAACGAAGCCGTACCTGCGCTCACGCAGAAATTCGGCTACAAGAACGTGATGCAGATCCCCAAGCTTCACAAAGTCGTCATCAACATGGGTCTGGGCGATTGCAAGGATAACGCCAAAGCGCTGGAAACGGCCGTGGCGGAACTCACCCAGATCGCGGGCCAGAAGCCCATCGTTACCAAGGCGCGCAAGTCCATCGCCAACTTCAAGCTCCGCCAGGGCATGAACGTGGGCGCGAAGGTTACCCTGCGGGGCAACCGGATGGATGAGTTCGTCGATAAGCTCGTCAACATCGTGCTTCCCCGCGTGCGCGACTTCCGCGGCGTATCGGCCAAGGCGTTCGACGGGCGCGGCAACTATTCCCTTGCACTCCGCGAGCAGCTGATCTTCCCCGAAATCAACTACGACAAGGTTGAAAAGGTTCGGGGCATGGAGATCATCTTCGTAACTTCAGCTAAGACCGATGAGGAATGCAAGGAACTCTTGACCCTCCTCGGCATGCCGTACGCTCAGTAAGGCAGAAGGGAGAAAAAACAAAGTGGCTAAAACAAGCATGAAAATCAAGCAGTCACGCCCGGCGAAGTTCTCCACTCGGGCTTACACGCGCTGCCGCCTGTGCGGGCGTCCGCACTCGGTGCTCCGCAAGTACGGTATCTGCCGCATCTGCTTCAGAGAGCTGGCTTACAAGGGCCAGATCCCCGGCGTCCGCAAGGCCAGTTGGTAAGCGGAACTGAAAAAGGAGGTTCTACCATGGTCATGAATGATCCCATCGCCGATATGCTCACCCGCATCCGCAATGCGCAGGTGGCCAAGCATGATGCGGTCGTCATCCCTGCTTCCAATCCCAAGAAAGCCATCGCCAAGATCCTGCTTGCCGAGGGCTATGTCAAGGGTGTTGATTTCATCAAGGACGGCCCGCAAGGCAACATCAAGATTACCCTGAAGTACATCGACGGCAAACAGCCCGTGATCGCGGGGCTTAAGAAAATTTCCAAGCCCGGTCTTCGCGTGTATGCGCAAAACGGCTCCATGCCTAAGGTTCTGGGCGGCCTTGGCATCGCCATCATTTCCACCTCCAAGGGAATGATGACCGATAAGGAAGCCCGCAAACAGATGGTCGGCGGCGAAGTGCTCGCCTACGTCTGGTAACGGCAGGGAGGGAATAGAAAATGTCAAGAATTGGGAAAAAACCCATTACCGTTCCTGCCGGCGTAACGGTATCCGTGGACGAGAAAAACATTGTGACCGTCAAAGGCCCCAAAGGCACGCTCGTGCAGGACGTCAACAGCGATATCACGCTTCACCAGGAAGGCGCCGTTCTCACGCTGGCGCGCCCCACGGAATCCAAGCCCCATAAGGCCATGCACGGGCTGTACCGCAGCCTGGTGCACAACATGGTCTTAGGCGTGACCGAAGGGTTTTCCAAAACCCTGAAGCTCGTGGGCACCGGCTACCGCGCTGCGGTGGACGGCAAAAAGCTGACCATCAACATCGGCTTCTCCCATCCCGTGGTGATGGAAGCGCCGGAAACCGTTCAGTTCGAAACGCCCGATCAGACCACCATCGTGGTCAAGGGCATCAATAAACAGCAGGTTGGCAACCTTGCCGCCGATATCCGCGCCTTGCGCAAGCCCGAGCCCTACCTGGGCAAAGGCATCCGCTATGTGGACGAGGTTATCCGCCGCAAGGAAGGCAAGTCCGGCAAGTAATGGAAAGGGGATTGCAGTATGTATAAGAAAAGTGATCGCAACGCCGACCGTGTCATACGGCACGCACGCGTGCGCAAAAAGATCTCCGGCACCCCGGACAAGCCGCGCCTTTGCGTTTACCGGAGCCTGAACAACATCTATGCCCAGGTGATCGACGACTCCAAGGGCGTGACCCTTGTCGCCGCTTCGACGATGGAAAAAGAAGTGCAGGAACTCATCAAAGACGCGAACAAGAAGGCAGCCGCCAAGATCGTCGGCAAGGCGATTGCGGAGCGTGCGACGAAAGCGGGCATCTCGAAGGTGGTCTTTGACCGCGGCGGCTACGTGTATACGGGCCGCGTTGCGGAACTGGCTGCCGGCGCCCGCGAAGCCGGACTTGAATTCTAAAGGAGGACAAACGCATGCAACGCATGGAACAGGTCAGCGAATTCAAAGAGAAGCTCGTCGCCATCAACCGCGTTACCAAGGTTGTTAAAGGCGGACGCAACTTCCGCTTTGCAGCGCTGGTCGTAGTCGGCGATGAAAAAGGCCGCGTCGGCGCTGGCATTGGCAAAGCTGCCGAAATTTCCGAAGCCATCCGCAAGGGTGTCGATAAGGCCAAGAAAAGCCTGATCACCGTGCCCCTGAAGGGCACCAGCATCCCGCACGACACCATCGGGCGCTTCGGCACCGGCAAAGTGGTGCTCCTGCCCGCGCCGGAAGGCACAGGCGTGATCGCCGGCGGCGCTGCGCGCGCCGTGCTGGAACTCGCCGGTGTGCGCGATATCCGCACCAAGAGCTACGGCACGTCCAACCGCATCAACATGGTCAGAGCGACGCTGGAAGGGCTCAAGCAAATCCGCACGGCCGAGCAGATCGCAAGGCTTCGCGGAAAATCCGTAGAAGACATCCTGGGCTGAGGAGGACGATGAAATGAAACTGCATATCACACTCAAAAAATCGCCGATCTCAAGCCTTCAGATTCACAAGGACACCGTCGCGGCGCTGGGCCTGCACAAGGTAGGCCAGACCGTGGTGAAGGAAGACAACCCCTGCATCCGCGGGCAGATCTTCCGTGTCAAGCACATGATCGACGTAGAAGAAAAAGCAAGGTAGGAGGGATTGCCGATGAAATTGCACGAGTTGCAGCCCGCCGCTGGTTCCACAACTTCCCCCAAGCGCCTCGGCAGAGGCACGGGTTCGGGTCTTGGCAAGACCTCCGGCAAAGGCCATAAGGGCCAGAAAGCCCGTTCCGGCGGCGGCGTTCGCCCCGGTTTTGAAGGCGGCCAGATGCCCTTAACCCGCCGGATTCCCAAAAGAGGATTCACCAACGTATTCCGCACCGAATATGCTACCGTCAACGTCGGGAAACTCGACATCTTTGAAAATGGCGCCGTGGTAACTGCGGAGATGCTCAGGGAAGCCGGACTGATTAAAAAGGAACTGGCCGGCGTCAAGATCCTGGGCGGCGGAGAGCTGACCAAAAAGCTCACCGTGGAAGCCGTGAAGTTTTCCCAGGCAGCTAAAGAAAAGATCGAGACCCTCGGCGGGAAAGCCGAGGTGAAGTAACATGGCCAACCGCAACAACCCCGGCATCTTCGAATCGCTTCGCAACGCTTGGAAGGTTAACGACATCCGCAAGAAGCTGATCTACACCTTCATGATGCTGGTGCTTTTCCGTTTGGTCGGCGTAATCCCCGCCCCGGGCGTGGATTATCTCGCCGTGCAGAACGCGATCGGTACGCAAAGCCTTCCGCTTCTGGACCTGGTCAACATGATGACCGGTAACAACTTCAGCCAGATGACGATCATGGCCATGGGCATCACGCCCTACATCAACTCCAGCATCATCATGCAGTTGCTGGCTTTTGCCATTCCGGCGCTGGAGCGCCTGCAAAAGAGCGGCGAGGAAGGCCGCAAGAAGATCGCGCAAATCACCCGCTATGTGACCGTCGGCCTTGCCGTATTCCAGGCCATCGGCCTGGTGTCCAGCCTCGGCTACATCAAAGACGGTTGGTATAACTACGCGCTGGTCGGCATCTCCATGGCAGGCGGCACCGCATTGGCCATGTGGATCGGCGAGCGCATTACCGAAAAGGGCATCGGCAACGGCATCTCGCTGCTGATCGCCGCCGGTATCGCGAACAACCTGTTCAACGGCATCATGAAGCTGGGCTCGGACGCGATCAACGCCACCAGCCTCACCCCGTGGCTGAACCTCTTCGCCATGCTCGCGGTTTCCCTGGCGATGATCATCATCATCACCTGGGCCGATCTGGGCGTGCGCCGCATCAACGTGCACTTCGCCAAGCGCGTTGCCGGCCGGAAAATGTACGGCGGGCAAAACCAGGTCATCCCGCTCAAGCTCATCTCGGTGGGCGTGCTTCCGCTGATCTTCGCGTACTCGTTTATGGCGTTTCCCGGCACGATCATTCAGTTGGTCGGCGGCTCGGACAGCGGCATCGGCATCTGGTGGGCGCGCAACATGTACTCCACCTCCTTTGCCTATCAGGGCGTGATGGCGCTGTTGATCTTCGCGTTCACGTTCTTCTATACGTCCATCTCCTTCAACCCCGATGAGATCGCCAAGAACATCCAGCAGCAAGGCGGCGCCATTCCCTCGGTGCGTCCCGGCCGGCCGACGGTGGAGTACTTGAAGCGGATCAACGGCAGGCTCACCATCTTCGCCGCTGTTTTCCTGGCGCTGCTGGCCACCATTCCCGGTTTGTTCGCCCGCGGTACGGCGCAGACGCTGCCGTTTGGCGCGTCGAGCATCCTGATCGTGGTCTCCGTCATTCTGGAAACCAAACGCCAGCTGGACGAGCATCTGGTCAGCCGCAATTACGACAAAATTTCCTGACACGGGCGGCGGATAGCATGAGGAATTAGGAATTATGAATGAGGAATGAAGGAAAGATTGCCACGCAATCTTTTCAATCAAACAATTGCGTGAGCAATTGCACTGACCACTCAGTTTTATAGTCGTATCGCTCCCTATCGGTTGCAATACTCCTTAAAACTTCCCATCCTCGGTTCGTTTTCGGTTTCACCGAAGTGCCCACTGGGCACGCACTTACCTCGGATGCATTCCTCATTCCTCATTCCTCACTCCTCATTACGTCCGCCGCGAGGTATTGACATGAAGATTATCTTACTCGGCCCTCCGGGCGCGGGCAAGGGCACGCAAGCGGAACTCATCTGCGAAACGTTCGGCCTTGCGCATATCTCCACGGGCGATATGCTCCGCGCGGCGATCAAGAACCAAACGGAAACCGGCCTGAAGGCCAAAACGTTCATGGATCAGGGCCTGCTGGTTCCAGACGCCGTGGTGATCGCGCTGGTGCGCGAACGGGTGCTGGAGCCGGATTGCAAGAACGGCTACATCCTCGACGGGTTTCCCCGTACGGTGGAGCAGGCCAAGGCGCTGGAAACCATCGCCGCAATCGACGCCGTTGTGGACATCAAGCTGCCCGACGAGTTTCTGATCAACCGGCTGTCCGGCCGCAGGGTATGCCCCCAGTGCGGGAAGAGCTACCACGTAGAGCTTCTCCAGGGCGCAACCACCTGCCAGGACGACGGCGCCGCGCTTGTCCAGCGTGACGACGACCAGCCCGCAACCGTGCTGAGCCGCCTGCAGGTGTATTATCAGAAAACCGCGCCGCTGATCGAGTACTACCAGGCAAAGGGCCTTCTGATTGCCGTGGACGGCACCCAGTATTACAAAGTTCTCGGTGAGGACATCGCACGCAAGTTGAAGGCGGTGCAATGATTTACCTCAAAAGCCCGGCGCAGGTCGCCGTCATGCGGAAAGCGGGCGCGCTCCTCTATGAGGTGCTTCAGGAGCTGCGGCAGGC
>JAEWTC010000221.1 GCA_023459675.1 Bacillota bacterium
GGCGCGCTATACAGCGCAACCACCTCCGCTATCGATAAGGCAGTCGCTAAAGGCATCGTGCATAAAAACACGGCCAACCGCAAAAAGTCCAGGCTGGCAAAGCAGGTCGCCAAAGCGGCGCAGTAAAAGGCAAGCGAATCCGGAAGCTGACTACGGTCAGCTTTTTTCTTTGGGCACACTCATCGCTCTCCGCACTCCACGCGCACGCATTTTGCCGCGCGATGTATCTCGATTTTACGTATCCAAACCGATACCCGACGGGCCAGAGCTTGCAAACAAATACAGAAACAGACGGGCTGCAGCCCGTCTGTTTCTTTTCTGCGTTCAGCCAATGCTGCCGATTTCCAGCAGGTTGCCCTCCGGATCGGCAACGTAAAAGTTGCGGACGCCGAAGGAGAAAGTCTGAGGCGCGCCGGTCGGAAACCGGACGTTCAGCTTCGACAGCCGATCATACTCCGCATCCACATCGGCAAAGCTCGGCAGCCAAAAGGCCACTTCGCACGTCTGGTTGATGCCCCGGGGAGGAATGTACTCTTCCCCGATCGCCTGCACGAACGCCTTCCTGCTGTAGAGGAAGAACGACAACATGCCGCTTGCCGTATCAAACTCCGCGAAATCCCCGCCGTCCCACTGCGTATGGAAGCCCAAAACATCCCTGTAGAACCCAACCATGCTGACCATATCCCCGGCATAGAGGCATGCGCCCACTCTTGTGTCCCGACCGATCAAAGCCGTTCACATCCCTTGCGTAGAAATAAAAGAAGTGTCCGCTTGCGAAGCGAGCGCGATTTCGCGCTCCAGTACATCCGCAAACGCCTGTACGTCGCCGCCAAGCCCGGCAGCCCAGGCCTGAAACGAGGGGGTATCCCGATAAGCGGCCGGATTTTTCCGCACTTCGATGGTCCTTGCCATGGCATCCGGCACATTGCACAGGTTTTGGGCAAGCGCCCACTCGCCCGCGGCCGTTTTAGCGATCACGCCGCCAGTTTTCAGCGTATACAAACAGCGGGCGACGTCTAGCAGCCATCCGCAGGAATACAGGCTTCCGTCCGTCTGCACGGCGTATTGCCGGATGGTTTGATAATGCCGGATCACGTCGTTTCGCAGATTGGCGTAGGAAGGTATGGGAAATTGCGGACGAACGTCGTCGCCATGCAGCAGCCGGCCCGCCGTTTGCAGCTGCACCATGCTGAAGCTGTCGAAATGATACCGGTCCGTCAGGCGCTGCCCGCCGGTGCCCCAGTAGACGACCGTATCCGGCATGTGCGTTTGAAACGCCCGCACCGACAGGAACCCGCCCTCGAACAGCCGGTAAACCGGATCGGAAGTTTCCTGCACAAGCGTCTGCCGCAGGTGCAGCAACTCCTCCGCTTGCGCGCCGGGCAGGCTTTGCCCCGTCAGGCACAGCAAATCGATATCGCTCCAGCCGGGGCGATAATCGTTCAGCGTTACGGAGCCCAGCAGATACAAAGACAGGCTGCGCCCCTGCAGAATGGAACAGATGCGTGCCCGCATAGAATCGACGGCGGTTTCAACCATGGTTTGCCTCCGGCTGCTTGATTGCGCGAGCCGCGCCTTGCGGTAAAGGGAGAGCGGTATAAGCCGGTTCTTCGTTTTCAGCGGCTGCCCTGGCAGCCCGGAGACTTACTCGTCTTCCACGTCCAGGTTCATGCTTTCCTGTTCCTGCTCCTGCGTTTCCAACTCCGGTGTATCCTGCGGTTCCTCCGGCGCGTCGGCTTTGTCCGCGTCGTCCATAGTGGAAGCCTGGCGGGACAGGAGCGGCAGCAGGCCGGTAACGACGTCGTCCAGCACGGCCATGACGTATGCCTTGCCCCTGTCCTGCTTGCCCTTAAGGGTGACCTCGTCCGCCTGCAGAATGCTTGCCGGGCTGGATTTTTGGGTGATCAGCAGCGCCTGGGGAAGCGCGTGGATCAGCACCGCGCCCGCAAGAGAGGAACCGTTGGCCCCGTTTTTGTTGAACGTGATGATCTTCACGCCTTTTCCGGCGCGGGACTGCGGCTCAAACTCCATAAACAAAATACGCTTTGCGTGCCCGCGGTCCGTCATCACCAGAATCTGGTCGCCCGCAAGCGGCTGCGCGGCAAACAGGATCCTGTCCTCCTTATCCAGCGACATCCCCTTCACGCCGGAGGTGGTACGGCCCTGTACGGGGATCTTGTCGCAATGGCACCGCAGGCTCATGCATTGCTCCGTCAGCAGCAGGAGGTCCGCCTCCGGATCGAGCGGGAACACGGTAAGCACCTCGTCGCCGTCCTTCAAGTTTATGGCGGCGTACTTTTGCCGGTTGATGTTGTATTCTTCGGCAGCCGTCCGTTTGAGCATCCCCTCCCGGGTAACGAACAGCAGGTCGGGCATTGCGGCAAGCTCCGCGCCTGTGCAGCAGAACATCTGCACGGGAACCTCGCGGTTCTCGATCCCCAGAATAACGCCGGACAGCAGCGAGCCTTTCTGTGTAGGTTTATTCGCTTCCGGAAGGCTGTCCACGCCGATTTGATAACAGTTGCCCAGGTTGGTGAACAGATAAAGCGTTCTGTCCGTATCGGTATCGAACTTCCACAGCGGGAGATCTTCCAGATTGTTATTCTCCGGGCTGACCGCTGGAAGCTTATTGTAGAATTTCGGATACGTGCGCCGGAGATAACCCGCGCGGGAGAAGGTAACGGTGGCAAGCTCCGCGATATGCTCCTCCTCCACGGCGGCTTCCACCACGTGCTCGGGGTTTACCACGGTGGTGCGGCGGTCGCTGCCGTAGGTCTCGGCAATCTCCATCATTTCGTGCTTCACCACGCGCATCAGCTTGTGTTCGCTTTCCAAAAGCCCGGTCAGGTATGCGATTTTTTCCAGAATGCCCGCGTATTCCAGCCGCAGCGTTTCGATCTCCAACCCCGTCAAACGCTGCAGGCGCATATCGAGAATTGCCTGTGCCTGGATATCGTCCAGCGCAAAGGTTTCCATGAGTCTTTGCTTGGCTTCCTTGGGCGTCTGGCTGGCGCGGATCAGCTGGATGATCGCGTCCAGATTGTCCACGGCGATCATCAGCCCTTCCAGAATATGGGCGCGCGCCTTGGCTTTGTCCAGCTCGTACTGCGTGCGGGCGGTGACCACGTTTTTCTGGTGCTGGATATAGTAGCGGATCGCTTGCTTCAAACTGAGCTGTTTGGGCTTGCCGCTGGCGATGGCGACCATGTTGACGCCGAAGGTGACCTGCAAATCCGTATACTTGAGAAGCGCGGCGAGGATTTTTTCCGCGTCGAAGCCGGTTTTGATTTCCACAATCGCGCGCATGCCCGTGCGGTCGCTTTCGTCGCGGATATCGTAAATGCCGCTGAATACCGCTTTTTTCTCCTCGCTGGTTTTGAGGATTTTCTCCAGCATCGCGGATTTGTTCACCTGATACGGGATTTCCGTAATCACGATCAGCTGGCGGCCGTTTTTCAGCTTTTCAATATGCGTGCGCGCGCGCAGCGTAAGCTTGCCGCGGCCCGTTTCGTATGCCTCCTTCAGCTCCCCGGTGTTAAGCAGGATGCCGCCGGTGGGAAAATCCGGCGCGGGCATGATCTGCATGAGCTCTTCCACGGTGATGTCCGGATTGCTGATTTGCGCCACGACGGCATGGATGCATTCGCGCAGGTTATGCGGCGGAATATTGGTGGCAAGGCCGATGGCGATGCCGCTCGCCCCGTTGACCAAGAGATTTGGGTAACGCGAGGGAAGCATGTCCGGTTCCTTCACGGTATCGTCAAAATTCAAACGGAAAGGCACGGTATCCTTCTCGATGTCGCGCAGCATTTCCAGCGCCAGCGGTTTCATGCGCGCCTCGGTGTAGCGCATCGCGGCGGGGCTGTCGCCGTCGATGGAGCCGAAGTTACCGTGACCGTCCACCAGCTGCTCGCGCATGCTGAAATCCTGCGCCATGCGCACCAGCGCGTCGTAAACGCTGGAATCCCCGTGCGGATGGAATTTGCCCAAGCAATCGCCCACGATGCGGGCGCATTTGCGGTGCGGGTGGTCCGGCTGGAGGTTGAGCTCCATCATCGTATACAAAATGCGCCGCTGCACGGGTTTCAGCCCGTCCTCCACGCGCGGGATGGCACGCTCCATGATGACGTGTTCGGCATAGGGGATCATCGAGTTGTGCATGACGTCCGCCATGGACATCTGGATGATCTCCTGCATATTTTGTTCAGGCAAGCGGCTCACCTGCTTTCAGCGTTTCGGCGATTTCCGTAAAGGTATCCTCGCGGTTGAAGTTGGCATACTGGCTGATGTACTCGCGCCGCGGTTCCACCTTATCCCCCATCAGCACGGACACGCGGTGCTCCACCTGCGCGGCGTCCTCAATGGTCACCTGCAATAGCTTGCGGTTCTGCGGGTCCATGGTGGTGGACCAGAGCTGTTCTGGGTTCATCTCCCCCAGGCCCTTATAGCGCTGGATGGTATAGTTTTTCTTGTCCTGCGTCACCTTCTGGAGTTCCGCGTCGTCGTAGGCATAGATATTCTTCCCGCCCATCGTTACGCGGTAGAGCGGCGGCATGCCGATGTACACGTGCCCCTCGGCCACCAGCTCGCGCATGTAGCGGTAGAAAAACGTCAGCAGAATCGCGCGGATGTGCGCGCCGTCCTGATCGGCGTCGCTGAGAATGATCACCTTATGGTATTTCAGGCTGTCGAGGCTGAAGCTCTCGTCGATGTTGGTGCCCAGCGCCGTGATGACGGAGCGGAATTCCTCGTTGGCCAGCACCTGGTCGAGCCGTTTCTTTTCGGCGTTCAGCGGCTTGCCGCGCAGCGGCAGGATGGCTTGAAACCGCCTGTCGCGGCCTTGCTTTGCGCTGCCTCCGGCGCTGTCCCCCTCGACGATAAACAGCTCGTTGAGCGCGGGCGTACGCCCCGAGCAGCTGGAAAGCTTCCCGACCAGCGGTGCGGCCTCCAACGCGGTTTTGGCGCGGGCAACGTCGCGCGCCTTACGGGCCGCCGCGCGCACCTGGGCGGCCCGCACAGCTTTCTCGATCAGCTTCGTCGCAAGCTCCTGATGTTTTAGGTCCTCGAAATACGCCGTCAGCTGCTGCGTGAGGATAAACTCGATGGCAGGCCGGACCTCGGTGTTGCCGAGCTTGCCCTTGGTTTGCCCTTCAAACTGCGGGTTCTTCACCATGGCCACCATCACGGCCGTCATGCCCTCGCGGAAGTCGTCGCCGCCCAGGTTCGCGTCCTTGTCCTTGAGCGCGCCAAGCCGTCTGGCAAAATCGTTGAGCACTTTCGTGTACGCCGTGCGAAAGCCCGTTTCGTGCGTGCCGCCTTCGGAGGTTGGAATATTGTTGACGTAGGAAAACACGTTTTCCGTGTAGCTGTCCGTGTATTGGATTGCCGCGCGGAAGAGGATATCCTCCTTCGCGCCCTCCAGATAGATGGGCTCGTCGTGCAGTGTGGTTTTTTCGGCATTCAGGTATTTGACGTAGTCCGCGATGCCGCCTTCGTAACGGAATTCAACCCTGCTCCCATTCGTGCCTCCGCCGTTTTCCTCGCTGTCCGCCGCGGACGCCTTGCGTTCGTCCTCAAAGGTGATGATCACGCCCTGGTTCAGGTAGGCAAGCTCGCGCAGCCTGCGCAGCACGAGGTCGCCGTTGAACTCCGTGGTTTCAAAGACCCGCGGATCCGGCTTGAAGCGCACCAGCGTGCCGCGCTTGCGCGTGTTGGAAATCGTCTGCAGCGGCACGGCCACGCGGCCTGCCACGATTTTATTCAGCTTCGCGTCGAAGGCGGATTCAAAACGGATCTGCGAATGCCGGAAATCACGGAACACGTCCACCGTCATCCATTCGGACAGCGCGTTGACAACGCTTGCGCCGACGCCGTGCAAGCCGCCGGAGTACGCGTAATTATCGTTATCGAACTTGCCGCCCGCGTGCAGCTTGGTGTAGATCACTTCCACGCCCGGCACTTTGAGTGTCGGGTGCTCGTCCACGGGTACGCCGCGGCCGTTGTCCCACACGGAGGCGGAACCGTCCTGATGCAGGGTTACGTCGATGGTAGTGGCAAACCCGCCCATCGCTTCGTCCACGGCGTTATCCACGATCTCCCACAGCATATGGTGCAGCCCGCGGCTGCCGGTGGAGCCGATATACATACCCGGGCGCATACGAACGGCGTCCAGCCCTTCGAGCACCTTAATTTTATCCGCGTTATACGAGGCCATTCCGTCTCTCCTCACTTGTGCGCAATCCTGCTGCTAACAATAAATTATAGCATATTTTGTGGCGCATCACAAGCAACAGCCCCCACATCCTGCGGACGTGGGGGCCGTCGCGTACATTTGCCGGACGAAACCGTTCTATGCGAGCATCAGCCTGCAATAGCTTTTCTTGCCTTTCCTGAGCATCAGGCCTTCTGCGCCGAAATGCGACGGGCTGAGAACCGCGTCGAGATCGGTTACCTTTTCGTCGTTCACGGTCACAGCGCCAGCTTCCACCATTTTCCGGGCTTCGCCGCGGCTTTTGCACAAGCCGCATTCCGCAAGCCAGGTGGTCAGCCGGGCGTCCTCCCGCAGCTGCGCCACCGCGATGGTGAAGGTGGGCACGTTTTCCAGGCTTCCCTGCCCGCCGAACAGCGTTTCCGCGCCATCCATCGCTTTTTTGGCTTCCTCTTCGCCGTGGATCAGCTTGGTCATCTCGAAGGCCAGCACTTTTTTGGCTTCATTGATTTCGGAATCCTTCAGCGCGCCGAGGCGGCGAACCTCGTCCATCGGCAGGAAGGTGAGCAGCGCGAGGAAGTTTTCCACGTCCGCATCCTGCACGTTGCGCCAGTACTGGAAGAACTCGTAGGGCGACACGCGGTTGGGGTCCAGCCAGAGCGCGCCTTTTTCAGTCTTGCCCATCTTTTTGCCGTCGGAGGTCATAATCAGCTTGTTGGTCAGGGCAAACGCGTCCTCCCGCTCCTTGCGGCGGATGAGGTCCGCGCCGGCGAGGATATTGCTCCACTGATCATCCCCGCCGATTTGCATGCGGCAGTTGTAGCGGCGGAACAGTTCCAGAAAATCATAGCTCTGCATGAGCATGTAGTTGAATTCCAGAAACGTAAGCCCCACTTCCAGCCGCTTCTTGTAGCACTCGGCGGTCAGCATGCGGTTGACGGAGAAGTACACGCCGATGTCGCGCAGGAAATCCACATAGTTGAGATTCAGCAGCCAGTCGGCGTTATTGGCCTGAATGGCGCCGCCGTCGCCGAAATGCACCAGGCGGCTGATCTGTTTTTGGATCGCCTGCGCGTTGGCCGCGATCTCGTCCCGGGAAAGCATCTGGCGAAGCTCGGTTTTTCCGCTGGGGTCGCCCACCATGGCCGTGCCGCCGCCAAACAGGATAATGGGCTTATGCCCGGCGCGCTGCAAATGGCTTGCCACGATCACGGGCACGATATGCCCCACGTGCAGGCTGTCCGCCGTCGGGTCGATCCCGACGTAGAAGGTCATCGGTTCCTTGTCCATCGCCTTGTATAAGTCTTCTTCAAAGGTGACCTGCGCGAGGATGCCGCGCTCCTTGAGTTGATCCAATATATGCATATGCACCGCTCCCTTATTGTTTTGTGAACATCTCCCGGAGAATACCCATACCCGTGTGGATTTGCTCCAGCGTGCTGTTGGAGAAATTCAGGCGCAGGGTGTTGTGGTGGCCGCCCTCGGGAAAGAAGTGCGTGCCCGGCACATAAGCAACGCCGCGATCCACCGCTTCCTGGAAGCGTTCGGTGGCGTTGACGCCTTCCGGCAGCGTGCAGAACACGAACAGCCCGCCCTCGGGCGTGGTATATCGCGTGCCTGCCGGGAAGGTTTTCAGCTCGTCCAGCATTGCGTGCAGCTTATCGCGGTAGGGACCGAGAATTGCATTGAGATGGGGCTGCAATAGCCCGCGGCGGAGGAATTGATCGATGATCGCCTGCGTGAGTAGCGGCGTGTGCAAATCGCTTCCCTGCTTGCCGATTGCGCATTTGGTGATGATGTCCTCATGCGCGACCATATACCCAACGCGCATACCGGGGCTGACGAGCTTGGAAAAGCTGCCCATATACACAACGTGGCCGGTTTGATCGTCGCGCTTGATGGTCGGCTGCGCCTGCCCGTCGTAGCGAAGGTCGCGGTAGGGATCGTCCTCTACGACGAGGAAACCGTATGTTTCCGCAAGCGCGGCAATTTTAGAGCGCCTGTCCGCCGCGAGGGTTCTGCCGGTTGGGTTCTGGAAGTTCGGGATGCAGTAGAGCATCTTGGGGTGATGTTCCTTGACAGCCGTTTCCAGCGCGTCTATTTTCAGGCCGCCGTCGTCGCTTTCCACGGGCACGAGGCGCTGCTGATAAAGGCGCAGCGTTTGCATGTTTCCAAGAAACGTGGGGTTTTCGGTCAGTACCACGTCTCCCTGGTTGAGGAACGCCTTGCACACCAGATCCACGCCCTGCGTGGAGCCGGACAGCGGCAGGATGTTTTTGCGTTCCAGGGGAAAATCATACTGCCCGCGCAGGTACGTTTCCAAGCTTTCCAAAAACGGAGGATACCCTTCCGTCGCCCCGTATTGCAGGATCCGCTTGCCGTCCGCAAGCAGAACGTCGCGTGCCAAATCGGCGCACAGCTCGTTGGGCAGCGCGTCGTTGGACGGGTTACCCCCCGCGAAGCTGATGATCCCTGGGCGGGTGAGCACCTTGAAAATCGCGCGGATGGCGCTGCCGGTGATCCCGTCAAACCTGTCCGCGTACGATACTCCCTTGGGCAGCATGGGCAAAACCTCCTCTAATCAACGAAAAACGCCTTCCCCCTACAGGGGGAAGGCGTGGATACGCGGTACCACTTCCCGTTTGATATCCCCTCGCGGGCATATCCTTGCAAAGAACCATGTTCTTTTGCGCTATAACCGGCGCTCCGTCCGCCGCCTACTCGGTTTCCCTTTGGGGGCTTCGCTCCGGGATGTATTCGCCGCCGCTCGCCGCCTTCTTCCACCAACCGAAGGCTCTCTGCAGGCTCTGCCGCGGGTACTGGTTCCCATCCTTGCGTTA
>JAEWTC010000222.1 GCA_023459675.1 Bacillota bacterium
TGGTGATAGCGGTTTACATGTTGAGCATCGCCCTTGCCGCGCCTTCGTCCGTCACAAGCATCGCCTGGGGGCGCGAGTTCATTACGGCGCGGATGGCCTCCGCCTTGCGCCCGCCCGCCGCCACCGCCACCATGGCGCAGTCCGGCTTGAGCCGGCCCAGGTCGCGGGACACGGAGGAGGCGGAATACACCACGTCGCCGTCGGCGCTGAAGTAGCAGCCGTAGGCCTCCGCCTTCGCGCCGCGGCGGATGACGCCGTTTAACAGATCCGCGGGCAGCTGGCGCTTCTGGCCCATGTCGTCCGCACGGCCGATGCCGTACAAAACCACGTCCGCCCGCTGCAAAAGCTCCAGCGTTTCGGTGACCTCCGACATCCGCCTGAGTTCCGTCATGGCTGCGTCGTCCACATCGTCGGGCAGGTGCATGAGGCGATGATGGCCGCCCAGCCGCGCGGCGATCTGCGAGGCCACGGTGTTCGCCTGCGTTTCCAGCGCGCGCCCGATGCCGCCCCTTGCGGGCACCACCATCACGTTCATGGGCGAACCGGCCGGCAGCGTGTGCGCGACCTCGAGCATCGTTTGCCCCCCGGTGACCGCCAGCGTGGAGCCGCTCTTCAAAAACGAGCGCAGTCTGGCAGCCGCCAGGCGGCCTACCTCGTGCAGCACATGCGGATCCTGATCGGCGTCGCCCGCGGCGATGTACACGCGGGGAACGTCCAGCAGCTTGCTGAGCGCCGCTTCCATCTTCGTCAGCCCCCGCAGCTCCCGGCTGAACCGCCTGGCTGCCGGCAGAATGCCGTGCGCCTCCGGGGTCAGCTCCATGCCCGCCGCGCCGAAGGAGATCAGCCCGTTTTCCTTGAGCTCCGCCGCAATGGAACGCACCTCGCGCTCCGGCAGGTTCAGCATTCCGGCAAGCATGCGTCTGCCCACGGGCTGCAGCGCGTCGATGCGCTCCAGCACCAGCGCGCGGTGCTCGATCTGCTCGGCCAAATCCGGCGCGATCGCCTGCATTAAGGCAAAGAATTCGTCTTGCATGGCGGCCTCCCAACAGGACGAAATCCGGCCCGCGTGGACGCGTTTCATCCCACCCGGAATTATACAATACGCGCGGCAAAACCGCAAGACCCGAAACCGGCGGACGGCGTGCGCTTTTACGCGGCAGCCGCCCGCCCCGCAAAGCCCGCGCGGCGGGAGAGGCCTGGACGAAACGCCCGGCGTCGTAAGGCATACGAAAGCCCCGGCAGGTAACTCTCCTGCCGGGGCGGTTCACCGCGTGCGCGGCGCGCGTACCTGCTTGCCGCGCTTTACAGCGTTACGACCTCGGTGTTCGCGATCGCTTCTTCCATCAGCGCTTCCATGTCGAGCTTCGCTTCGCCGTCCAGAATGATATCGAGCTTGGGTTTGGTGGCGGGGTGGCGCGGGGTGAACACCGTACAGCAATCCTCGTAGGGCAGGGAGGACGTTTCAAACGTGCCGATTTTCAGCGCAAGGTCCACGATCTCCTGCTTGTCAAACCCGATCAGCGGGCGGTACACCGGTAGCTCCGAAACGCTGTCGGTCATCTGCAAAGCGTGCATGGTTTGGCTTGCCACCTGGCCGATGCTCTCCCCCGTCACCAGCCCCAGCGCGCGCTCCTGCTTGGCGATGCGGTTGGCGATGCGCATCATACAGCGGCGCATGATAACGGTGGTATAGTCCGGGTGGCAGCGCTCGTGAATCTGCATCTGGAGGGCGGTGAACGGCACTAGGTGCACGTTCAGCCCGCAGAGGCTTTCGGCCAGAATGCGGCCCAGCGCCAGTACCTTATCCCGCGCGCGCTCGCTGGTGTACGGCGGGGACTGGAAGTGCACCGCGCTCATGGCCACGCCGCGCTTGGCGATCATCCAGGCGGCAACGGGACTGTCGATCCCGCCGGAGAGCAGCACCATCGCCCGCCCGTTGGTGCCCACGGGCATGCCGCCCACGGCCGGCAGCGGCTCGGAATACAGATAGGCGTGGTCGCGGATCTCGATATACAGGCGCGACTGCGGTTTGATCACGTCCACGGTCAGCTGCGGAACGCGCTCCAAAACGTAGTGCCCGACTTCCCGATTGATCTCCATGGAATCCAGCGGATAGCGCTTGTCGCTGCGGCGGGCTTCCACCTTGAAGCTGCCCTGCACGCCCTGCATCAGCGCCGCGGACTGCGCAAGGATCGCCGGAAAATCGTTCTTGTCCATCTCCAGGGCGCGGCACACACTGTGCACGCCGAACACCTTGCGCACGCGGCGCAGGGCCTCCTCCATATCGGAAGCATCGGACACGTACACCCGGCTGTCCGACAGCCACACGTGGCCGCGGACGTCTTTCACGGCTTCCTTGACGCGCTCCACCAGCATGCGCATGAAATACGGGCGGTTCAGGCCCTTCAAATGGATTTCCGAAAAGCGCATCATCAGCACTTCACGCAAAGTACAACGTCTCCTTTATTACCGTTTCACAAATCGGGAAAGCACCGCGTACTGTTCCCGGATCACGCCGGCCGCCGTCTGCGCCTCCTCCAGGGTATTGGGCGCGGAAAGACTGATGCGGATCGCGCTGTCCATCAGCCGGGGCGGTACGCCCATCTCCGTGAGCGCGGCCGAATACTTGCGCTGGTGGCTGGAGCAGGCGGAGCCCGTGCCCACGATCACACCCTGCTCGCACAGCGCGTGCACCATGGTTTCCGCCTTGACCGGCGGCAGAGAGATGCAAAGAATATGGGCGGTGCTGTCCGCGTCCTTGGGCAGGGGGCCGATGACCGCCGCGCCGGGAATGGCCGTCAGCAGCTCGTTTGCCAGATACTCTTTGATTTTCGGGAGCGCCGCGTAGCGCTCCGGGCTTGCGGCTTCCACCGCCGCGGCGAAGCCCGCCGCGCCCACGGTATTGTCCGTCCCGGCGCGCAACCCGCGCTGGTGGCCGCCGCCGAAGATCAGGGGGCTTACTTTATGATCGTCCCGCAAAATCAGCGCGCCGACGCCCTTGGGGCCGTGCACCTTGTGCGCGCTCACGGCGTAGGACTGGATGTTGAGCTTCTTCATGGAAAGCGGGATGCGCAGATAGCCCTGTACGCCGTCCACGTGGACGGCGGCCCGCGGGGAAAGGCGGTCGCGCAGCGCGGCGACGGCTTCCAGCGGCATTACGGCGCCCGTTTCGTTGGAGACCTGCATCACGCAGATCAGCCGCACCGTTTCGTCCATCAGGGCTTCCATCGCCTGCAGGTCGAGCGTTCCCCGGCTGTTCAGCGGCAGGTGTTTCACCGAAAAGCCCATGCCCTCCGCCTGCGCGCAGGTATTGCGCACGGCGGCGTGCTCCGCGCCGGAGACGAGCACCGTGCCCCCGCCGCGCAGGGTTTTCAAATGTCCGAGAATGCCCAGGTTGTTGCTCTCGGTGCCGCCGGAGGTGAGGACGACATTCTCCGCCTTCATGCCCAGCGGCGCGGCGATGATCCCCAGCGCCTGCGTAAGCCTGCGTTCGGTTTCCACCGCCTGCTTGTACAGCGCGGACGGATTGTAAAAACCCGTACGCATGGAGAAGGCCATCGCGTCGATGACCTCAGGGTACGGCTTTGTGGTTGCGCTGTTGTCGAGATAAATCTCGGTCATGCGTTAAACACTCCGCGGGGGAGGTACTTCTTGACGTATTCCACCAGCTCGTCGCTGGGCTCGAACACGATCACCTTGCGTACGGAATCCTTAACGTAGTAAAAATAGAAAAGCTTCGCGCCGCGGTTTAAGAACCAGTTGCTGGTCTTCGTGCCGGGCGTGCCCAGGAGTTTGCGGAAATGCTCGCTTTCCACGGGGCCGAACGAATCCACGTTCTTCACGCGCATGGTGCCCAGGCTTTTGCGCTTTTTGTTGTTATACACCTGCGCGAAGTCCAGCTCGCCGTTGGTGAAGGTGTACTCGTACTCGGTGCGAAGGCGGTCCTTGTACAGGTACAAAAGCACCGCCGTGCCCAGCAGCAGCACAACGTTGATCACCAGCGGGATGGAAAACGCCGTGAATACCATCTGCAGCAGCATAAAGCCGAGGATGGCGGAAATCACCATCACGATGTTTGCAAGGTAGAACAGGAGATCCTGCACCATGCGGTTCTTCCGCACGACAACCTCTTCCATGAAATGATCCATTCCAAAGCCTCCCAAAACCGAATTTTAACGCGTGATCAGAATACGAACAGATACAAAAGAGTGGTGACGGTGCCGATCAGTATGCCGCCGAGCACCTCAAACGGGGTGTGGCCGATCAGCTCCTTGAGTTCCTCGTCGGAAATGCGGTGCCCCGCCACAAAGACTTCCCTGAGAATGTGGTTGATGACGGTCGCCTGCGTGCCGGTTTCCCGGCGCACGCCCATCGCGTCGTACATTACGATGAGGCTCAAAACCACGCAGATGCCGAAAATCGGGGTGTCGAACCCCTGGGTGAAACCGATGCTCAGCATCAGCGCGATCACCATCGCGGAGTGGGAGGACGGCATCCCGCCGGAACCCACCAGCCGCCGCCAGTCCAGCTTATGCTCCACGGCATAGTACAGGGGCACCTTCAAAACCTGCGCAACGAACCAGGATAGCAACGAGCACAACACGATGGGATTGGAAAAAGCATCCGCGAGGTTATGCACCGGTCAGGTCCCCCTTCGTCAGCTTACCCGGGTCAGGGTAGCGTCCGCAAGCGCCTGTAAAAACGCCGCGCGCTCCCCGAACACAGAAAGCGCTTCCTTAGCTTCGAGTACCAACCGCTGCGCGTCCGCCCGTGCGGTTTCCTCCCCATACACGGCGGGCCAGGTCATCTTGCCGCGTTTTTCGTCCATACCGGTTTGCTTGCCCAGCAGGGCTTCGTTCCCCCGCAGATCCAGCAGGTCGTCCACGATCTGGAACGCGTGGCCGAGCTTTACGCCGTAGGCCTTGCCCGCGGCGAGCTGGCTCTGCGAAGCCCCGGCCAGCAGCAGGCCGGCGGCAAGCGGCGCGGCAAGCAAATCGCCCGTTTTATGCCGTTGGATATAGTGTACCATATCCTTACGCGGCTGTGTACCCTCCAGCTTTACGTCCAGCGTTTGCCCGGCGATCATTCCGCGCACGCCGGCGCGCACGGCGATCTCCAAAACCGCGGCAAGCGCGCCCGCGCCGCCGGTCGCCTGCGCGGCGGCCAGCATGGTTTCCAACGCCAGGGAATACAGCCCGTCCCCCGCAAGAATGGCGACGTTTTCCCCAAACACGATATGGTTGGCGGGTTTGCCGCGGCGAAGCGAATCGTTATCCAGCGCGGGAAGATCGTCGTGGATGAGGGAATAGGTATGGATCATTTCCAGCCCGACGGCGTAAGGCAGCGCCGCCTCCCAGTCGTCCGAAAGCAGATGGCAGGCGGCCAGTAGCAGCACCGGGCGGATGCGTTTGCCCGGCAGCAGCAGGCTGTAGCGCATGGCGGAGCGCAAAGGCTCGGGGATGGTTCCGTCCGCGGGCGCGGATGCAGACACGCCGGTCTGCATATCTTCGCCGCCCCGTAAAAGCGGATGCTCCGCTATCGCCGTATTCACCGCGCGCAGGTATCGATCGTAGGTCGCTGCGTAGTCCATCGGGGTTATGCCTCCATGCCAGGCTGCGTTTCCTGCCCGGCTACGGCGCTTTCCGCAACGGAAAGGCCGCCGTCCTTCGTCCGGCTCACCTCGTAGAGGCGCGCCGCGGCGGTTTTCAGGCGTTCCTCCAGGCTCTTGGCCAGCGTTGCGCCTTTTTCATAAGCGTCCAGCAGCTTTTCCAGCGGCATTTCGCCCTGTTCCATCTGTTCGGCCAGCGCTTCCAGCTTTGCCAGATCTTCCTCAAAGCTCGGTTTCTTGTCCGTCATACTGAATCCTCCCTGGTCACATTGAGGGTTTGCGCCTCGGCAGTACCGTCCGCAAGCATCAGCGTAAACGCATCGCCCGGCTTGAGCTGCGTTACGCTCTGCAGCGTTTCTTTTCCGCGGCGCACGATGGCGTAGCCGCGCGCGAGCGTTGCCCTGGGGCTTGCGGCGGTCATCCGCTGCGCAAGCTCTGAAAGCCTGCGCGTTTTCTGCTGCATGCCCTGTTTGACCAATAGTTCCACCCGCCGCCGCAGCCCGCTGACGCGCTCCGCGATCACGCCCAGCTGCCGGTCCGGCGTTTGGCGCGCCACGCGGGCGGCCAGGCCGGAAACCAAGGCAGCGGAGCCCGAAAGCGACAGCTCGCAGGCGCGGCGCGCGCGCGTTTGCAGCTTTTCCACGGTGGCAAGCAGCTGGTCCAGCCGCGGCACGGTCAGCTCCGCGGCCGCCGAAGGCGTAGGCGCGCGCAGATCCGCTACAAAATCGGCGATGGAAACGTCCGTTTCGTGGCCGACGGCGCTGACCACGGGCTTTTGACAGGCAAAGATTGCGCGTGCCAGCACCTCTTCGTTGAACTCCCAGAGGTCTTCCAGGCTTCCGCCCCCGCGCGCGACGATGATCACGTCCACCGCGTCCAGCCGGTCCAGCGCAAGGACGGCGTTTGCGATCTCCTGCGCCGCCCCCGCCCCCTGCACCGGCACGGGGTAGAGGTAGAACGGGACGCCCGGGTGCCGCCGCCAGCCCACGCGGGTGATATCGTGGATCACTGCGCCGGTTTTGCTGGTGACGATTCCCACGCCCCGGGGCAGCAGCGGCAGCGGCTTTTTCAGCGCCGCGTCGAACAGGCCTTCGGCCTGCAGCTTTTTCTTGAGCGCTTCCATGCGCTGGTGGATATCGCCCAGCCCTTCCTCCTCCATGCCCTCGGCATAGAACTGGTAGGAACCGGTTTTTACGTACAGGCCCACGCTGCCGCGCAGGATCACCTTCATGCCGTCCGCCGGACGGAACGAAAGATTGACGGCGGACGTGCGAAACATGGCGCACTGGATGGCGCTGTTCTCATCCTTCAGGGTGAAGTACAGATGCCCCGACACATGCCGTTTGAAGTTGGAAAGCTCGCCGCGCAGCGAGATTCCGCGCAGCATGGGGTCGCCCGCAAGGCTTTTGCGGACGTACTCGTTGAGCTCCTCAACGGTCAGCGTCAGGCGCGTGCTCATCGGAGCGTTTTCTCGGCGGCGTCCACGGTGTTGAGCATCAGCATGGAAACGGTCATGCGCCCCACGCCGCCGGGCACGGGCGTGATGTAGCTCGCCTTTTCCTTGACGGCGTCGAAATCCACGTCGCCGCAGAATTTGCCGTCCACCCGGTTCATGCCGACGTCGATCACCACGGCGCCTTCCTTGACCATGTCGGCGGTGATGAACTTCGGCTTGCCGATGGCGGCCACCAGAAGGTCCGCCCGGCGGGTGTGCGCCGCCAGATCCTTGGTTTTGGAATGGCAGATGGTAACGGTCGCGTTGGCGTTGAGCAAAAGCACGGCCATGGGCTTGCCCACGATGTTGGAACGGCCGACGACCACCGCGTCCATCCCGGCAACGTTGATCCCGGCGTTTTTAAGCATCACCATCACGCCGCGCGGCGTGCACGCCACGGGGCCGGGTTCGCCGCGCAAAAGCTTGCCGACGCTCACGTTGTGAAAACCGTCGGCGTCCTTGTCTGGGCGGATCAGCTCCAGCGCGCGGGCGCTGTTCAAGTGCTCGGGCAAAGGCATCTGCACAAGGAGGCCGTGGATCGCCGGGTTGTCGTTCGCTTTCTGAATGGCCTGCTCCAGCTGTTCCTGCGTGGTATCCTCCGGCAGGCGCAGGGTTTTGGAATAAAGGCCGAGGCGCTCGCAGGCCTTTTCCTTGTTGCCGACGTACAACTGGCTTGCGGGGTCTCCCCCGACCAGGATCACCTGCAGGCCGGGGACAACGCCCCGCGCGCGCAGTGCGTCCACCCGGGCCTTCAGTTCCGTTTCCACGGCCGCGGACATTAATTTTCCGTCTAGAATTTCCATGGCAGCCCCTCCGTTTCCAACCATTTGCGCATTCCATGGCGGGCGGCGCCCGCCGCGTTATCCGACGCGTATTCCCGTTTGCCGAAGACGACCTCGGCCCCGCAGCCGCGTTTCGCAAGCCGCGCGGGAAGCTGCTCCCGCAAAAGCGCCGACGAAGCCACGCCGCCCACGACGAGCGCCTGGCGCGCGCCTGTTTTCGCGCAGGCCGCCGCCAGCATGCGCGCGGCCGTACGGGCAAGTAAGTCGAACGCTTCGGCGGCAATCCGCTGCCGCGCGTAGTCCCCGCCGGAAAGCCAGCGCATGCACTGCGTTTCCGCCCCGGACAGGTGACAGTCCAGATCATCGTTTGCCATGCTCACGGGGAGCAGGGCTTCGGCCTTCGCCTCCATGGCAAGCTGCTCCAGCGCCGCGCCCGCGGGAAAGGGCAAGCCCATCGCCACGCCCAGCCTGTCCACCAGCTGCCCTGCATGCAGGTCCAGCGACCGGCCCAGCGGCGCGATGGTTTCCCGTTCGCACAACAGGCTTTCCGTGGTGCCGCCGCTCAGATGCAGGGCGACGAACGGTTCCCAAAGCGGCGGGTTTCCGATCTGCCCCGCCAGAATATGCCCCCGCTGATGCGAGAGCGTAAAGCACGGGACGCCCAGCAAGCTTGCCAGCGATACGGCAAAGTTCCGCCCGGCGGTAAACACCGGCATGTAGCTTTGCGGTGCGTCCGTCGGCGCGGCGGAAGCGGCTGCGGCGCAGATTTCCGCGTTTCCGATCTGCTCCTTCAGGCGCGTTACCACGAGGGGCAGCTGCTTGATGTGCGCAAAAACGGCCTCGCTTTGGCGCAGGCCGCACGAACCCGGTTGTACTGGCAGGAGTAACCGCTGAAAGCCGATCACCGCGCCGTTTTCGTCAACCGCCGCGGCAGACGTGGTGTAGCAGCTGGTATCAAAGCCGATCGCCGCCCTCATGCCGCTCATCCTTCCGTTTGCCGCGCTCCAGCGCGCCCAGCACGCCGTTGATGTAACGGCCGCTCTTGGGCTCGGAATACTTGTTGGCCATCTCCATCGCTTCGCTGATGGTGACGCTGTCGGGAACGTCGCCGCGGTAAAACAGCTCGTACGTCGCAAGCCGGAGAATGCTTAAATCCACCCTCGGCACGCGTTCGAGCGTCCATTCGCCGCTGGAGTTCGCCTCAATTTTCTCGTCCAGCTCCGCCTCGTGCTCCCGGACCCCCGCCAGAACGTCCTCAATAAAGGCTCTGTCCTCGGGGTTTGGCATGCCGCCGTCCCTCAAATGCTCATACACCAGCGCGATTGCATCGTCGCCGGTGTCCCCGCCGCACGACCGCTGATACAATAGCTGCATCGCCGCCTGTCTTGCTACCGATCGCGCCATGCGCTACACTCCGTTTCCTGCATCATTCCCCTTTGGGCGGGAAGATCTTATTGATGAAGTTCTTGACGTCGGCGATCTTCTGGTTGTTGGAACCAAACAGATACCCCACGGCGAAGAACGCCGCGACCAGCAGCGTTTTCCAGAAACCCATGAACAGCAGCATGAACGCGAGCACCGCGCCGCAAAGCCCGATCAGCCAGCCGCAGGGCTTGGTGCCGATGGCAAGCCACGCAAACTTGTCCTTCACCGGCGTTTTTTCCTTGGCCGGCGCTTTCTCTTTCACGGTTGCCTTTTCCACGGCGTTGAGTTTCTCCTCGGCAGTCATTGTGCATCCTCCTTGTCTTGCGGTTCGAACCCGTTCTTCTTATTCTTCTTCGCGCCTTTTTGCGCTTTTGCTTCCGGTTCCGGTTCCATATCCGGCGCCGCTTCTTCCGCAGCCTGCGTTTCCGGGGCCGCGTCAACGTCCGCGGGTTCTTCCTCCCGCTTGCGGAAAATGCGCTGGTGCAGCGGTTCCTTCTTCTCCACTTCCGCCTGCGGGCCTGCGTCGGCCTGGATGGCCTTTTGTACGGAGTCGTTCAAACGGTCCACCATGCGGTTGGCTTTCTCGGCGGCGGCGATGTCTCCCGGTTTATCGCCCAAACCGCGCAGCCCTGCGCTGAGGTGCGTGTCCACAAACACGCGCACTTCTTTTACGTCAACACCTGAACAGGAGGTGATGTACTGCTTGGTCTGCTTTTGCAGCGCGCTCACGATCATGGGGATGTTCACGCCGTTTTCCAGCAGGATGCGGATGGACACGATCACGCCTTCGCGCGTGTGGTGAATCTTCGTCTGCGTCACCTTCAGCTCGTCGTTCATGTCCACGCATTTCTTGACCATGTTCTCCATGGCGTTCATGGAGATGTTCAGATCGCCGTATTCCGTGCGCTGTAAAATGAAGCCCTTTTCCCGGTTCGACCGGAAAACCCTGGCTACGCCGCGCGCGCCCAGCAGCAGCAGCACAAGCGCCGCCGCAACCATCAGCACGTGCTGCCAGAAGGTGAACGGCCCGTCAAAAAACGACAGATCCAGCGTGAACGGAAAAAACCCAACGCCAAATACGAACAGGCCGATTCCCAGCGTAACCAGGATCAGCCCCGCAAGCCCCGTGAGCAGGCGGTCCCAAAACGATTGTTTCACCGTAGTTCCCTCCCCGTTGTGTTGCAGGCCAAAGCAGCGACCCCAAAAGAACGCTCTGGTCTTTTGGGGCTGCGTTCAGGCTTACTGTTCCTGCTGTGGATCCTGCTCCTGTCCGGAAGGCTGATTGTCCTCCGGCGCTTCCGCTTCCTTTGCGCCCTTCTTCTGCTTGGGCTGGGCCGCGGGCTTCCCTTTTTCTTTCTTTTCTTCCAGGGCGGGGGTTTGAACGTCTGCAAGCATGGCGTTCTCCAGCCCCGCTTCCTCTTCGAGCTTCTCTTTTTCAAAGCTCACGCCGTTGACGTGAACGTCTACCCGCACCACGTGGAGCCCCGTCATGGTTTCAATGGCCTTGCGGACGTTTTCCTGCACGTCCTGCGCCGCGATCTGAATGGGCGTGCCGTATTCCACGATCACATACAGATCCACCGAGGCCTCTTCCGCGCCGATTTCCACCTTTACGCCCTTGCGGATGTTTCTGGAGCGCATGAATACGTCGGAAAAGCCTCCGCCGGAACACATGCCCGCGATGCCTTCCACCTCGTTGGCGGCAACGCCCGCGATGATGGCGATGACTTCGTTGGCATAGGTGATGGTTCCCGTGGAATCATTCTCTTTGACTAAACTTAAAGGCAAATTGTCCTTTTTCGAGGCCATGCCCACACCTCCTTAGGTTCTGGGGTACCGTCTGTCATTATAGCAGAATCTGCGGCGTTTGACAATCGGATGCGCCGCGGCGCGGGGAACGGAGCAATTGTGCGGGCGCGTCCGCGTATCGGGGAACGGGCCGCGTTCGTTCT
The DNA here is from genome assembly GCA_023459675.1 of Bacillota bacterium. GTDB lineage: Bacteria > Bacillota > Clostridia > Christensenellales > Aristaeellaceae > CAXXOK01. Next base: position 11,263 of record JAEWTC010000222.1, read on the forward strand.
TCCCCCCGGGTTCTTGCCGCCATCTCGCGGCGCAAACGGCGCGGCGCGGCCCGCGGTTCCGCCCGAAATCAGCCGCGGCGCTTGATTTTCCGCGCAAACGGGAATATGATAGAAGCAAGCAAATATGACAGCCGCTTTTTAGGGAGGCCTGAGAAACGATGAAAAGAAAACCGGCGTTCCTTCTCACCGTCCTGGTTCTGGTATGCGTCGTCACGACGGCGCTCGCCTATACGACGATGTACGTGTATACCGCCAACGGCAAACCCCTGAACCTGCGGGACGCGCCCAGCATCATCGGAAGCGTGATGATCCAGATCCCCAACGGCGCGGCCGTGCGCGTGAACGACGTGCTGGACGAAACCTGGGATTCCATCACCTACGGAAGCTATACGGGCTACGCCATGTCCCGCTACCTGGTCTACGGCACGCCGGTGTGCACCCCGTCGCCCCAGCCCAGCGCCGCGCCCACCGCAACGCCCTCCCTGAACGGCTTCCCCAACGACATCTTCTTCGGCTTTCAGGACGTATACTACAAAGCGCTGGTACGGCCCAGCAACCCGGCGGGCTATGTGAACATGCGCTGGGCGCCCTCCCTGCTTTCGGATACGCACGCCCGGTATTACGCCAACGCCGTCCTGACCGTGATGAGCCAGAATTCCCTGTGGTGCCAGGTGCTCGACGAGAGCGGCCATGTGATGGGCTACATCATGCGGCAGTTCCTGCATCCGTACTACGGGGACAGCTGATGGCGCAGGCCCCGTTGGATGAGCCCGGAAAGGAAGGAAACGTATGAAGAAAATCACCGCATTGCTGCTTATGCTTGCCCTGCTGTTCGCCCTTGGGGCCGCGGCGGCGCAGAACGTTGAAATTTACCGCGAGGACAGCCTGTTTTACATCGAGGTGACCCTTCCCAACGGCGCGCGCACCGAAACGCCCGTTGCGGAGGACACGATGACCAGGACGAACGTCGAGTTCATCACCCCGGGCAGGCCTTCCGTCGTGATCACCGTAACGCCGGACGAAACCTATGCCGGGCTCAGCCTTTCCGACCTGAGCCGTGAGGAAGTCGAGCTGATCATCAGCGGGATTACCGTGGAAATGACCAACCCCGAGGTGGAAATCCGCAAGACTGCGGAGGGATACGAATACGTCGTCTGCAACGAGGGCACCGCCGCCAACGACGCGAGCGACACCGTGATCCTCGTCAACGGATACTTTATGATGGTGCACGTGTTCTACCCCGATTACAGCGAGCTGACCCCGGAGGACATGGAAATCGGCCCCTCCATCGTGGAAACCTTCCGGTTCGTGGGCAACACCAACTCCTGAAACAGGCCTTGCCGCGGCGAAGCCGGACAGCCGAAAGGTTTTGCTTGCATTGCCCGGCAGAATTGTGATACAATGCCCTTTGTGAATATAGACGGACGGTCCGCTGCCCGGGCTAACGTCCCGGGGCATGAACGTCTATGAGGGAAAGGAGGCACATGCAATGAGCGATATTATCCGTTCCATTGAAAAAGCTCAGCTTCGCAGTGATCGTCCCGAGTTTAACATCGGCGACACCGTACGCGTATGGGTGAAGGTGGTCGAAGGCGACCGCGAACGCCTGCAGGCGTTTGAAGGCACCGTGATGGCAAAGCGCAACGGCAGCGTCCGTGAGACGTTTACCGTACGGCGCGTCAGCTACGGCATCGGCGTTGAGCGTACGTTCCCGTTGCATTCGCCGCGCGTAGACCGCATTGAGGTTATCCGGCGCGGCAAGGTGCGCAGGGCCAAGCTTTACTATCTGCGCGGTTTGCAGGGCAAAGCGGCGAAAATCAAGGAAACCGGCCGTTCGTAATGCAGCAAGGAGCGCCCGCAGGGGCGCTCCTTTTCTAACCGCTGACAAACGTTGTTTGGAAGCGGGAGGACAGCCTGTGGAAACGACTGAAGAGCGCATTCAGGTGCGCTCTTTTTTGCGCCCGTCTTTGTGTCCACGCGCCTGACCGCCCCGTGCCCGGTTGCGGGCGCGCGCCGCCGCCGCCCGCAGGCGTTCGCGCAGCGCTACCATTCTTCCCGGTTTTGTGGTATAATCAAATGTATGAAACGCAAGCCGCCGGGGACGGATACAATCCTTCGAACCGGTTGGAAAGGCTGAACGGCGCGGCTTGGATTGCGCCTGCGGAAAACGAACGCGGAGGTACCGGAATGTTTACGCCGCGCCTGAAGAACGATCAGACCGATTTGCTGATGAACGCGCTGCTTACGCTGAAAACGCCGGAAGAGGCGCATCGTTTTTGCGAAGACGTGATGACCATCAAGGAGCTGGACAGCATCGCCCAGCGCCTGGAGGTTGCCGTGATGCTCAGCCGTAAGGCCACGTACCAGGAAATTGCGTCCAAAACGGGCGCAAGCACCGCCACCATCAGCCGTGTGAATCGCTGCCTGCATTACGGCGCCGATGGCTACACCTTTGTGCTTGCACAGCTGGACAAAGAAATTTAGAGGTTCGTCATGAATTTGGATATGCTTAACCCCCAGCAGCGCAAGGCCGCTGAGACGCTTTCTGGGCCTGTGTTGATTCTGGCAGGCGCGGGCAGCGGCAAAACGCGCGCGCTGACCTACCGTGTGGCCAACCTGATCTCCACGGGCATAGATCCGTGGAGAATTCTTGCGATCACCTTTACCAACAAGGCGGCGCGGGAGATGCGCGAGCGGATCGTGCAGCTGACGGGCGACAAGGCGGAAGACGTGTGGGTAAGCACCTTTCACGCCATGTGCGCCAAAATACTGCGCCGCGATATTGAAAAGCTCGGCTATACGCGCTCCTTTTCCATTTACGATGACGACGACCAGAAAAGCGTGTTGAAAAACGCGCTGAAAGCCCTCGACATCGACGAGAAAGCCGTCAACCTGCGCGAGGTGAAGGGCAAGATCGGCGACGCGAAAAACAACCTGCTCACGCCCGACGAATGGTTTCAGCAATCCGCGCGGGATTATAAAAGCCAGCAGATTCACGACATATTCATCGAATACGAAAAGCGCCTGCGCGCCGCGAACGCCCTGGATTTTGACGATCTCCTGATGAAAACGCTGGAGCTGTTCGCCGATCATCCCCCCGTGCTGCAAAGCTACCAGCAGCGTTTTTCCCACGTGCTTGTGGACGAGTACCAGGACACCAACCTTGCCCAGTACCAGCTGGTCAAGCTCATCACCCAAAAAACCCACAACCTCTGCGTGGTCGGCGACGACGACCAATCCATCTACTCCTGGCGCGGGGCGGACCTGCGCAACATTCTGGAGTTCGAGCAGGATTACCCGGAGGCCACGGTCATCAAGCTGGAGCAAAATTACCGCAGCACCTCCAACATTCTGGACGCGGCCAACCAGGTGATCCGCAACAACCAGGAGCGCAAGGCAAAAACGCTGTGGACGGACGCGCCGGCGGGCGAGCTGATCAGCATGTTCTGCGCGGGCGACGAGCGCGAGGAAGCCGCCTGGATCTGCGACCGCATCCAGCAGCTGGAGCTTTCCGGCGAGAAGTACGACGACATCGCCGTATTGTACCGCACCAACGCGCAAAGCCGCGTGATTGAAGAAATGCTCATGCGCGCGGGCATCCCCTACCGGGTGTACGGCGGCCTGCGCTTTTACGACCGCAAGGAAATCAAGGACGTGATCGCCTACCTGCGCTGCGTGGTCAACCCGGCGGACGATATCAGCCTGCGCCGGATCATCAACCAGCCTAAGCGCTCCATCGGCGAAAGCACCATACAGGAGCTTCTGACCTTCGCTTCCCAGCAGAACATGCCGCTGTATTCCGCGCTGATGGACGTGCCCGAAACCCTGTCCGCGCGGCCGCGCAAATGCGTGCGGGAGTTCGGCGAGCTGCTGAGCGATTTGGTCGCCATGCGCGAAACCACCGGCCTGTTTGAATTCGTGTCGCTGCTGATTGAGAAAACCGGGCTGCGCTCGCAATATGAGAACGATCTCTCCGACGAGGCCAAGTCCCGGCTGGAGAACATGGACGAGTTCCTGGGCGCGGTCAAGGAGTACGAGCTGGCGGCGGACGAGCCGACGCTGGACAGCTATCTGGAAAACGTCGCGCTGATCACCGATCTGGATCAGTCCGAAGTAAGCGCCAAGCATATCACCCTGATGACGGTCCATTCCGCCAAGGGGCTTGAGTTCCATACGGTGTTTATCGCCGGGATGGAAGAGGGGGTTTTCCCAAGCAACCGAAGCGTGATGGAGGACGACCGGCTGGAAGAGGAACGCAGGCTATGCTACGTGGCCATCACGCGCGCGCGGGAGCACCTCTACATCAGCTACGCCTCGCAGCGGATGCTGTACAACCAACTGAACATGAACGCGCCCAGCCGCTTCCTAAACGAAATTCCCAAGCATCTGGTGGACACCGCCCGCATTGACAAGCGGGAGCAAAGCTTCCCGGCGGGCGAGGCCCGGCCGCGTTCCTCCTCCCGGCAGGCGGAAAAGCGGCAGCCGCAAAAACAGATGAGCTTCGGCGTACCCCAGATCGTCACCCGCGGCGCGGGCATCGGCGCAAAGAGTTCGGCGCTGGGCATCAAGGGCGTGAAGAAGGGCTTTACCCCGTCCGCCGCGGCAAGCGTGCCCGCAAGCGCGATGGCGGCGCTGTTTCAGGTGGGCGACCGCGTGATGCACCGCAAGTTCGGCGAGGGAAACGTGATGGAGCTCCACGGCAAGGGCAGCGACGCCCGGATTGTGATCGCGTTCGCGGCGTACGGCATCAAGGAGTTCGCGCTGAGCATCGCGCCGATTGTAAAAGTAAGCGAGTGAACGCCGCACGATGAACCACAGGGCGCTGCAAAGCGTCCTGTTTTTGGAAGGAGTTTATATGGCCGACGCAGAGAACCGCATGGAGTTTCTGGTCCATACGATCAACGACGCCAGCAGAGCCTATTACTCCGGCGGGCAGCCCGTGATGAGCGATGCCCAGTGGGACCGCCTGTACGACGAGCTGAAGGCTCTGGAAGCGGAAACGGGCGTGCAGCGGGACGATTCCCCCACCCGGCGCGTGGGCGCGGAGCCGCTGGCGGCCTTTCAGCCACACCGGCACGTAAACCGCCTGTGGAGCATGGACAAGGTGCAGAGCAAAGCCGAGCTACGCGCCTGGCTTGCCCGCTGCGAGAAGCTGTACGCCCAGTACCGGGAGGACGATCAAACCCTCCCGCCGCTGCTATACACCGTGGAGTACAAGCTGGACGGGCTGACCATCAACTTGACGTACGAAAACGGGATGCTTGCGCAGGCCGCCACGCGCGGCAACGGCGAGGTGGGCGAGGGTATCCTGCCGCAGGCGCGCACCATCCGCGCCGTGCCGCTGTCCATCCCCTGGCAGGGGTTCCTCGAAGTGCAGGGCGAGTGCATCATGCGCCTGAGCACGCTTTCCGCCTACAACAAAACCGCCGAAGAACCGCTCAAGAACGCGCGCAACGCCGCCGCGGGGGCGATCCGCAACCTCGATCCCGCCGTGACCGCCGCGCGCAGGCTGGACGCGTTTTTCTATCAGATCGGCACGATGGAAACCCCGCCCTACCGGGATCACCCGGGCATGATCGCGTTCCTGAAAGAGAACGGCTTCCCCACCGTGCCGCTGGAAACAGCGGCGGACGCGGACGCGCTGGAGCGCGCCGTGGACCGCATCGAGCAGGAGCGGGAGACGCTTGATTTCCTGATCGACGGCGCGGTGATCAAGGTGGCCGACCTGCGTACGCGGGAGAAAATGGGCAATACCGACAAGTTTCCCCGCTGGGAAGTCGCCTACAAGTTCGCAGCCCAGGAGGACGTAACCACATTGCTGAACGTTACCTGGCAGCTGGGGCGCACCGGCAAGCTAACCCCGCTTGCGCACCTTACGCCTACGGACATCGGCGGCGTAACGGTGAAAAACGCGACGCTCAACAACTACGGCGACATCCTGCGCAAGCAGCTTGCCATCGGCTGCAAGGTGTGGATCCGCCGCAGCAACGACGTGATCCCTGAAGTGATGGGCCGGGCGGGCGAGGCCGACGGGCAGGAAACGGAAATTCTGCCGCCGACGCATTGCCCCGCCTGCGGCACGGCGCTGACCAAGCGCGGCGCGCACCTGTTCTGCATGAACCGCAAAAGCTGCAAGCCGCAGGCCGTGGCCCGCCTTGCGCACTTTGCCGGGCGGGACGCCATGGACATCGACGGTTTTTCCGAAAAGACCGCGGAGCTTTTATATGACAAGCTGAGCGTACGCGACCCGGCGGACCTTTACACGCTGACGGCGGAAGCGCTGCTGGCGCTGGACGGGTTTCAGCAAAAGCGCGCGGAAAACCTCATCGCCGCGCTGCAAAACAGTAAGCGCTGCACGCTGGACCAATTCCTGTTCAGCCTGGGAATTCCAAACGTGGGGCGGAAAACCGCGCGCGACCTTGCCGATACCTTCGGCACGCTGGAAGCGCTGCAGGAAGCTACCGAGGAACAGCTGCTCGCGATTCCGGAGGTCGGGGCGGCGGTGATGCAGAGCATCCTGGAGTTTTTCTCCTTTTCCGAAAACCGGCAGGTGATCCAACGCCTGCTGGACGCGGGCGTTGCGCCGGTCTATGAAAAGAAAACGCAGTCCGGCGCGCTGCAAAACCAGACCGTGGTCATCACCGGCACGCTGGAAACCCTTTCGAGGCAGGAGGCGGAAGCGCTGGTCGAAACACATGGCGGGCACGCCGCGTCCGCCGTGAGCCGGAGCACGACCTTCGTCGTCGCGGGCGAAAAGGCGGGCGGCAAGCTGCAGAAAGCCGAAGCGCTGGGCATTCCCGTGCTGACCGAGGCGGAATTCTTACGGCGGATTCAAGGCAAGTAAACTGATTGGCAACATATCAAACGCCTCCGCGGGTTCTGCCCGCGGAGGCGTTTTATATGCAAAGTCTAGTCTCTTCCGTAGGGGCTGAATTGGTCGTAATCGCCGCCGATGCTGCGCTGTGTGACCTCCAGGCGGCCGTCCACATCGAACGAGAATACCACGGTCGCCACGGGCTCGGGCATCTGGACGCCGATCTGCGCGGCGGCGTCCGGCCCGGCGGCGTCCAACGGCACGGCGGGCGGCATATACCGGAACACCAGCTTGGTTTCGCCCGTTTCCGCACCGGCGAATACCCAGGTGTGAATGCCGTTGCTACCGATCAGGGAATCGGCGGACAGGGTCTGCTCGTAGGTATCGACGACCGTTCTGAGAACGCCCTGCGGCTCCATGGTCAGCTCCCAGTGATACCCGGTGGAGCGGTTTTCCAGCAACTGCACCATCGCTTTCCCCGGTTCATATTCGTCCGGCACGCGCTGGGTGGACAATAGGGAGAGGTTCTTGCCCGCGTCCACGGTAAACGTGAACGTATAGATAAAATCGCTGGCTTGCAGCTCCCACGGGCGCAGGTAGGTGAAGGTGACGCTCGCCACGCCCTCTCCCACCCCGCCGACCGTCCAGGAGCGTTCGCCGCCCTCGCCGAGCGCAGGCTGGCTATCTCCGCTTTGCGGCGCGCTGTAGCCGTGATCGGTAACGGCCAGCACCGTATCGTCGCTGACGACGGCGTACCAGCGGTAGCCGGTGGTCGGGTTTTCGTTGAGCGTGATCAGGTAGAGGATCGTCGTATCCGCCTGCGCGAAAATGCAGGAAAACACCAGGCAGAACAGGAGAAAGAGCGCCGCCTTCTTCATAGGGAAACCCTCCGCATACTAAAATACCCGGTCAGCGGGACATATTAAAGATCCTCGTCGTCGTATGCGCCGTCCGCGCCGTCCGCGTCCGTAGCGCAGTGGAGCGCGCGTTCCGCCTCGGCGTAGGCATATCCCCGCCGCTGCATCGCGGCCATGGCTTTGCGCCGCGCGTCCGCCGCGGGGTAGGCGCGGTAACGCTTCCACAGCTTTGCCGCGAGGGCGGCGGCGCTTTCCGCCTGCCGCTTGTCCTCCAGCGCTTCCACCGCCTGCCGGGCGATCGCCTCGTCCACGCCCTTCTGCCTAAGCTCGTACAGAATGCGCGCGCTGCCGATCTGCCGTGCCGACCGGTCTCCCGCCCACTGGGCGGCAAAGGCGGCGTCGTTTACGAAACCTTCGCCCCTGAGCTTTTCCAGCACCATCTCCACGGTATCGTCCAGATAGCAGGCGTCCGCCAAGCGCTTCTCAATTTCGTAGCAGCTTCGTGCGCGCACCGCCAGCAGGCGCACGGCGCGGTTGAGCGCGGCCGGATATTGCGAAAGGAGCAGCGTGTGCCGAAGCTCGGCTTCGTTCACCCGGTCCCCCTCCCGCAGGGCAAGGGTGCGCTGATCGGCGCGCGTCAGGCGCAGCGAGCTCCGGTCGTTGAGCGTAACGCGGAAGCCGTTTGCAAGCTCCCGCACCTGGGTAACGGCGTCTTTCATCCCCGGTCCTCCCCAAGCAGCACGCGGATTAAATCGCGGTTCAACAGGCTGAGCCGGCCCATGCGCCCCTCGCTTGCCCCGCTGGTGAGGGACGCAAAGCCGTTCCCCTGTTCGTCGAAAAAGAAGCCGTTCACCGCGCCGTAGGCAAACCCTTGATGCCCGAACACCCGCCTGGGCAGCACCGTTTCCTCCCAGAGCGAGAACAGCCCCATGCCGTGGCGCATTCCCGGCACGGGCCTCGTATCGGCGTCCGGAAAGCGGAGGTTGTGCAGCGCTTGTTCGTCCAGAAACGCCTTGCCCTCGTGCGTGCCATGAACCATTACGCCGCAGAGCTTGGCCAAATTGCCCGCGGTGACGTAAAGGTTGCCGGATGCGAGCGTAAAATGACGCTGCGGATCCGGCGCGCCCACGGGCGCGGCTTCACGGTACCGTCGCAGGGAATCAAACGCCGGGCCGCGCCGCGCAGGCAGTACGCGAATGCAATCCGCCAGGCGCTGCGGGTCGGCCATCGTAATATCGAAGGTGGCCTCCACATTCAGCGGGCGGAACAGCTCGGTTTGCATAAGCTCTTCAAAGCTCGCGTGAAACCGGTACTCCAGCAAGCTCCCGATCAGCCCCGCGGCAAAGTTGGAATACAGAAACTGCCGGTACGGCGGGTGCGGGGTGAAGCTTGCCGCATCGGCAAGCAACGCGTCCGCCGCAATGGGCTGCGAAAGCGCGCGGAAGTACAGGGGGCTGTCCGCGATGCCCGCGGTATGGCTCAGCAGCGCGCCCAGCGGGATCGGCGTTTGCGGATGGTAAGGGTTTCGGATGGGGCGGCGCCAAAACGCCGAGATATCTTCCTCCACGCTTAAAAGCCCCCGCGTTTGGAGGCGCATCACCAAAAGCGCGCAGACCGCCTTGGCAACGGACGCGGTGCGAAACACGGTATCCGCGCCCGCGGGGAGCAAAGGCGAGAGCCTGGCATACCCGGCGGCATAGGTTTCCGCCGGAACGCCGGCACGCAGCACGCAAACGCAGCCGCCGATCGTATGGTGGCGCTTCCAGACGCGCTCCAGCGCATTCAGCGTTTCCGGGCTGCCGCCGGACGCCGTACCCGTTTGCCAACGGCAGCGCTTGCCAAACGCCGGCAGCGCCGCCGCGTACAGGCGGTTCTTCAACGCGGAAACCGGCATCAGGCGGTCTCCCCGCGCAGCGCCCTGTAAGGCATCCAAAGGAAACCAGCCGCCGACAGGCCCGCGTACAGGAAATACGGGGACTGCCATAGCCACTGCCCGCCGAAGATCCACAGCACGAGATACAGCAGCAGATCGGCAACGGTGAAAACAAGCGCCAGCCGGTCCTTGCCGGTAAACAGCAAGAGCATGCCGATGCAGCCCACGTACAGGGCGA
>JAEWTC010000223.1 GCA_023459675.1 Bacillota bacterium
TTTCCCTTCGCGTCCCGGTCCACGGTAAAGCGCCAGCCGCTGTGGTTGACGTCGGGCGGCATGACGGGGATGCCGTGCGTGCGGCAATACTGCACGTACATGGCGATTTTCCCGGCCGAATCCATGACGCTGTTCATAATGGCGGCCATGAACTGCACAGGGTAATGCCGTTTCAGCCAGCCCGTCTGCACGGCGATCATGCCGTAGGGGGCGGCGTGGTTTTTATTAAACGCGTAGCTTGCAAACGACGCCATATCGTCAAAAATCTGCTCGGCGATTTTCTCGGGTATCCCGCGCCGCACGCAGCCGTCCACCAGCACCTTCCCGTCCGCGTCCGTCATGCCGTGAACGAAGTATTCGCGTTCCTTCTCCATCACGTCGTGCTTCTTTTTGGACATGGCGCGGCGCATGAGGTCGCTCCGGCCCAGGGAATAGCCCGCCAGATCGCGCACGATTTGCATGACCTGCTCCTGGTACACCATGCAGCCGTAGGTGACGTCCAAGATCGGCTTGAGCATGGGGGTGCGGTAGTGCACGGACGCCGGGTTTTTCTTCCCCGCCACGTACTGCGGGATGGAATCCATGGGGCCGGGGCGGTACAGCGACACCGCGGCGATGATATCCTCAAAGCATTCGGGCTTCATGCTCTGCAAGAACAGCCGCATCCCATCGGACTCCAGCTGGAACACGCCGTCGGTATCGCCCTGGGAGATCATCTCATAGACCGCGGGATCGTCCATGGGGATATCCTCGGGGCGCATGTCCACGCCGATATCCTTCATCAAATCCAGCGCGTCGCGGATCACGGTCAGCGTGCGTAGGCCGAGGAAATCCATCTTCAACAGGCCCAGGTGCTCCAGCGTTCCCATGGGGTACTGGGTGGTGATGACGTCGTCGTTGCACTGCAGGGGCACGTACTCGGTCACGGGTTTCGCGGTGATCAGCACGCCGGCCGCGTGCGTGCTCGCGTGGCGGGGCATCCCTTCCAGCGTCAGGCTCATTTCGATCAGGCGGGAAACCTCAACGTCGCGGTCGATCATCTCCCGCAGCTGCGGGCTTACTTCCATGGCTTTTTCCAGCGTCATATCCAGCGAAAAGGGAATGGCCTTGGCAACGGCGTCCACCGCGGCGTAGCTCATGCCCAGCACGCGGCCCACGTCCCGCACCACGGCTTTGGCCTTCATGGTGCCAAACGTAATGATCTGCGCCACGTGATCCGCGCCGTATTTGGCGGTGACGTAATCGATCACCTCCTGCCTGCGCTCGTAGCAGAAGTCGATGTCGATATCCGGCATGGAAATGCGTTCCGGGTTCAGAAACCGCTCGAACAGCAGGTTGTATTTCAGGGGGTCGAGCATGGTGATGTTGAGCGTGTACGCCACGATGCTCCCGGCGGCGCTGCCGCGCCCAGGCCCTACCATGATGCCGTTGCGCTTGGCAAAATCGATGAAATCCCACACGATCAGGAAATAATCCACATACCCCATCTGGCGGATCAGGCCCAGCTCGTAGTGCAGGCGTTTGCGGGGTTCGCTCAATTCATCGTCCGCCAGCGCCGGATAGCGTTTGCGCAACCCCTCCAAGCACAGGCGGGTGAGCATGGCAAAGGGTTCCTCGCCCGTGGTGATCGCGTACGTGGGCAGGTGCAGCGTTTTGAAATCGAAATCCATGCGGCAGCGGCGGGCGATTTCCGCCGTGTTCTCAATCGCCTCGGGCACGCCGGGGAACAGCGCGCGCATCTCCTGTTCGCTTTTGACGTACAGCTCTTCGGTTTCCATGCGCATGCGGGCTTCGTCCTCCAACGTCTTACCCGTCTGCACGCACATGAGCACTTCCTGGGCGGCGGCGTCCTTCTTAAGGAGGTAATGGCAGTCGTTGGTCGCGGCCAGCGGGATGCCCGTCTCGCGGGAGAGCGCGATCAGGTCCGGGATCACCTGCTTTTCCTCGGGGATGCCGTGATCCATGATTTCGATGAAATAATTGCCCTTGCCAAACATCTCCTGCATCATCAGCGCATAGGCCTTCGCCTCGTCCCGCCTGCCCTGCAAAAGCAGCTTGGGCAGATCGCCGGACAGGCAGGCGCTCAGGCAGATCAGCCCTTCGGCGTGCTGTTTGAGCAGCTCGTAATCGATGCGCGGGCGGTAGTAAAAGCCCTCCGTAAACCCGGCGGACACCAGCTGGATGAGATTTTGGTAGCCGGTATTGTTCTCGCACAGCAAAATCAGGTGGCTATACTCGCGGCTGATATGGGTTTTGTCAAACCGGTCGGGGCAAATGTAGGCTTCCACGCCGATTACGGGCTGGATGCCCTCCGCAAGGCAGGCCGAATAGAAATCCACCGCGCCGTACATCACGCCGTGATCGGTAATGGCGCAGTGGGTTTGCCCCAGCTCCTTCAGGCGCCTGACCAGCGGCTTGATGGAACAGGCGCCGTCCAAAAGGCTGTATTCGCTGTGCAGGTGCAGGTGGGCAAAAGCCATACGTACCTCCGAAAGTTCTTTTTCCCAGTATACTTCAATCCGCCGGGGCGGGCAAGGCGAACACCCCGCCGGAGACGTAAAATGTGTCCGGCGGCGGCAAAAATGACCGTTGACATCGATCGGAGGCGCTGATACAATGATCGGTAACATATAGACAGAAAGGGTGAGCGAATATGCTGGAAGAAAACATCCGGACGGGATTAACATTCGACGACGTGCTGTTAATCCCCAGTGAAAGCGAAGCGCTTCCGCGCGAGGTGAACACGTCGGTACAGCTCATGCCAACCATTAAACTGAACATTCCGCTGATTTCCGCGGCGATGGACACCGTAACCGACGCACGTATGGCCATTGCCATGGCCCGTGAGGGAGGCCTTGGAATCCTTCACAAGAACATGTCCATCGAGGATCAGGCTGCCCAGGTGGATAAAGTGAAACGAAGCGAGCACGGAGTCATCACTGACCCGTTTTTTCTTTCTCCGGACCATTTAATCCGCGACGCAGAAGCGCTGATGGCCCGCTACCGTATTTCGGGCGTTCCCATCACGCGCGGCAAGAAACTGGTCGGCATCCTCACCAACCGCGACCTGCGCTTTGAAACCGACGACAGCCGCCGCATTGAAGAGGTGATGACCTCCAAAAACCTCGTGACCGCACCCGTGGGCACCACCCTGGAAGAGGCAAAGAAGCTACTGGCAGCGCATCGCATTGAGAAACTGCCCATCGTCAATGATCAGTTTGAACTCTGCGGCCTGATTACCATAAAAGATATTGAAAAGACGACCAAGTACCCCAATTCCGCCAAGGACAGCGGAGGCCGCCTGCTGTGCGGCGCCGCGATCGGCCTGACTTCGGACTATATGGCGCGCGCGGCCGCGCTGATCAACGCCCGGGTGGACGTGCTCTCCATCGATACGGCGCACGCGCACACCAAAGGCGCGATCGAAGCGCTGAAAACCATCCGCAAGGCTTTCCCGGAGATCCCCGTGATTGCCGGCAACGTGGCGACCGCCGAGGCGACCCGCGCGCTGATTCAGGCGGGCGCAAGCTGCATCAAGGTCGGCATCGGGCCGGGCAGCATCTGCACCACGCGCGTGGTAACCGGCACGGGCGTACCCCAGATTACCGCGGTTGCCGATTGCGCGGCGGAAGCCCAGAAGCTGGGCGTCGCGGTGATTGCCGACGGCGGCATCAAATACTCCGGCGACATTCCCAAGGCCATCGCCGCCGGAGCGCACGCGGTGATGCTGGGCAGCATTCTGGCCGGCGTGGATGAAAGCCCCGGGCAGATGGAGATTTACCAGGGCCGCAGCTTTAAGGTGTACCGCGGCATGGGCAGCATCGGCGCGATGCAGCAGAACTACGGCTCCAGCGACCGCTATTTTCAGGAGAACGGCCCCAAGCTGGTGCCCGAGGGCGTGGAAGGCCGCGTGCCCTACAAGGGAATGCTCGCCGAGACCGTGTTCCAGCTGGTGGGCGGTCTGCGCGCCGGAATGTTCTACTGCGGCACCAAGACCATCGAGGAATTGCGCAGGAACGGCAAGTTCATCCGCATCACCAACGCTGGGCTGCAGGAAAGCCACCCCCATGACATTTCCATCACCAAGGAAAGCCCGAACTACTCCCGCCAGGGATAAGCAAAGCGAAGAGCCTGCCAGCATGGCAGGCTCTTTTGTTATATGCGCTTTACTCTTTCACGGCGGCCGTTTGCGCCAGCTGCGCCTTGCGCGCGGCGGCGTCTGCCTCCAAAACGACGCGCAGGAGGTTTAAAAGAACCGGGCCCGCGATCAGCCCTAGGAAGCCCAGCAGGCGGAAGCCCGCGTACATGGCGATCATCGTTGCCAGCGGATAAAGCCCCAGATTGTACCCCACGATGCGCGGTTCGGCAATCTGGCGGATGACGATGACGCACACATAGGATATGCCGAAAAACGCCGCCATGCCGTAGTTCCCCATCACCAGCTCAAACAAGGCCCACGGGATAAGAAACAGCCCCGCGCCGATCACCGGCAGCGCGTCCGCAAGGCCGATGAAGAAACCCAGGAACAAGCCGTAGCGAACCCGGAACAGCACGAATACGAGCATCAAAAACACCATGATGATGGACGATACGAGCAGCTGGCTTTTGATTTGCCCAAACAGCGAATGGACGAGGTTTTTCTTCAGGATCCCGCTGTGCGCCCGCACCGGCTCCGGAATGGTGCGCCGGAAGAAACCGTAGATCCGTTCCTTGTCCGCCGTCATGTAGTACGTGCCCATCACGGTCAGTACGATGGACAGAAGGATGGTCGGCAGGGACGCCGCCGTGCGGAACGCGCCGCCGGTAACGGATGCGGAAACCGAGCCCGCAAGCTCGATCGCATTTTTGGATACGGTGGCGATCGTTTCATCCACATAGGTCATGGCTGAGGCCGGCAGGATATTGGAGTAGCTTTGATAGAGATTGCGGATATACGGAAGCGCCGTATCGGAAAGCCAGTTGACAAACGACGGCATATTCTGCAAAAGCTGGATCATTTCCCGCACGATGCGGCTGATCAGCACGAAAACGGCGGTCCCCAGCGTACCGAATAGGAGGAGCATCAAAACCAGCGTGATCAGCCCCCGCGGCACCTTGACGCGCTTCATGTGGTTCATCACAAACCGTACCGGCGGCACCAACAGGCGGGAGAGCAGAAACGCAAGCATGAACGGCCAGGTGTACGGCATGATGATGACGAACACCCACGTGCAAAACAGCGTGACCGCGATCAGAAACGCGATCCGGGGCAAGCCGTTCATGCGCTCGTTCCACTTATTGATTTTTTCCAGCAGTTGATTCATCGCACTCCCTCCCTTCAGGCGGGGGCAGTCGGCAGGGTCCGCGCTTTGCCGGTTGCAAGGCGGGGGTTGTTCAGTTCCCTACGGTATTGATGGTGATGACGATATCGTCCAGCGACGCGGGCGCGCCGGTTACGGTTTCCCCGGGATCCGAAGCGTTCTGCGCGGCAGGCGTGCTCGTGGGCACGCCGTTCTTGCGCGCCGCCTGCAGGGCGTCGTATTCCTCCTGGGTGATGGCGCCGCGGTTTAAGTTGTCCAGGTCGATCTCATCCTTGCGCTTCACGTTGGTGCAGAAGGGGCAGGGCGTGAGCTTCGCGTAAGGCTCGTTATCCAGCTCGGCGTAGGTAAACGCGGTCAGCGGGAGGAACTTGCTCTTGACGGAGCTGCAATACTCGTCCGCATGGTAATACTGGCCGCCGGTGGGGTTATAGTACAGCATCATATCGTCGGCGGGGTAGGGCACCTCGCGGCCGCGGTCGTCCCAGACCAGCACCTTGGTGTTGCGCTTCAGGTGATCCCAGATCCAGCGCATGTTCACGCCGTCCTCGTTGGCGACGCGCGCCACGCGGATGCAGCCGTGGCTTGCCTTCTGCCCCAGCAGCGGCTCATAGCGGGAATAATCGTAGGTGCCGTCCGCCCGGAGGATGCCGGGCACCTGATGGATTTTGTCGCCGTTGTTGAAGCGGATCGCCATATCGCAATACATGCCTTCGCTGTCAAACCCGCCGCTCCAGCTGATGAGCAGGTATTCCCCCGCCGCGGTTTCGTTGTAGGGCTGCTTATCGTTGGGCAGGCCCGTGGACACCAAAACGGAGGAAAACAGCGCGCCGTCCACAAAGATATACAGCCTCTGGGTGAGCTTATCCACCACGATGCCGAAATGATCGTTGGGAGTAACTTCCTTCAAAAGGCTTGTTTTCACATACCCGCGGATCACGCGGTTATAGTAGTCGATGCCCTCGATCAGCGTCCAGCCGTCCTCGTCGGGGCCCAGCACGTGCACCGCGGCGGACGCGCCGCTGATGAAACCGCCCAGCTTGTCGTTATTCACTTTCTTTCCGCCCGGGGTCACCAGCGGATACACGGTTTCCACTTCTTCGACGTCCAGCACGGTGATCGGCTTCATGAGAAGCTCCCACACCGCCTGGGTATCGGTAATATCGTAGGCAAAGTCTTCGCCGAACCATACCTCGCCCGTATCGTAGCCCTCCAGCCACTGCGCCACGGTTTTGGCCGAAGCGGCGGTAAAAGGCGCAAGCGACATGCAAAGAACGCTTGTGATCAGCAATGCAATCCAACGGCGAATTGCGGTTTTTCGCAGCATGCGTACCTCCAAAGATCGGTCACTGGTGTTTGTTTCTGTCAATTTCGCGCAGTTCCACCCGGCGGATTTTGCCGCTGATGGTTTTGGGGAGGCTGTCCGCGAACTCCACGATGCGCGGGTATTTATACGGTGCGGTAATCTTCTTGACGTGGTTTTGCAGCTCCAGCTTCAGCGCTTCGCTGGGCGTATAACCGGGTTTCAAAACCACGGTCGCCTTCACCACCTGCCCGCGAAGCTCGTCCGGCACGGCGGTGATGGCGGTTTCCAGCACCGCGGGATGCTCCAGCAGCGCGCTTTCCACCTCGAACGGCCCGATGCGGTACCCGCTGGATTTAATCACGTCGTCCGCGCGGCCGACGTACCAGTAGTAGCCCCACTCGTCGCGCCAGGCGGTATCGCCCGTGCGGTACACGCCGTTGTCCCACACGCTTTTGGTGAGGGCGTCGTCGCGGTAATAGCCGGAGAACATCCCCACGGGGAGGTTGCCCTTCTCGGCGCGCAGAACGATTTCGCCGGTCACGCCGGGCGGGCAGGAATTGCCCTCGTCGTCCACGATATCCACGTTGAACAGCGGGCTGGGTTTGCCCATGCTGCCGGGGCAGACCTTCATAAACGGGAACGTGGCAAGGGTCACCACAAGCTCGGTCTGGCCGTAGGCTTCCCGCAGCTCGATGCCGGTGCGGCGCAGCCATTCGGCGGCCATATCGGGGTTCAGGGGCTCGCCCGCGATGGAATAATGCTTGAGCGCGGACAGATCGTAGCCGCCGAAATCTTCCTGGAGCATATAGCGGTACATGGTCGGCGGCGCGCAGAACGACGTCACCTTGTGGGTTTCCAGCTGTTTTAGAATGTCTTTGGCAACGAAACGCTCAAACTCATACACAAACACGGCGCTGCCGCACAGCCACTGGCCATACAGCTTGCCCCACACGCTTTTGGCCCAGCCGGTTTCGCTGATGGTCAGGTGCAATCCGCCGTCGATGCACTGCTGCCAGTACAGCGCGGTTACGATATGCCCCAGCGGGTAATAGAAATCGTGCGCCACCATTTTGGGCATGCCCGTGGTGCCGCTGGTAAAGTACAAAAGCATGGGGTCTTCATTATGCGCGTACTGATCGCCCTGCGGTTTCGCAAACGCCGCGGAATGTGCCGGCATTTCCCCGGCGTAGCTGTGAAAGCCTTCCGCCTCGCCGCTGAGCACGACCAGCGTTTGCAGCGTTTCGCATTCGGCTTTGGCATGCGCGGCCGCATCCAGCAGCTGGGGGTTGCGGTGCGTAATGACCGCAGCCTTGATGGAGGCAGCCTGTACGCGGTATTTGATGTCTTTTTCGGTAAGCAGATGGGTGGCGGGCACGGCCACCGCGCCCAGCTTGTGCAGGGCCATCAAAATCGGCCAGAACTGCAGATGGCGGCGCAGGATGAGCAGAACCTTATCGCCCTTGCCAATGCCAAGCGACACAAAGAAATTCGCCGCGCGGTTGGATTCCGCCATCAGCATACCAAACGTATACCGTTCGCAGGCGCCGTTGTCGTCCGTCCAGAGGACGGCGAGACGGTCCGGCTCCGAGAGGGCGATCCGGTCGGCGACGTCGAACGCAAAATTGAAGCTTTGGGGGCGCTTGATGGAGAAGCGCTTGTTGAAATCATCGTACGTCGCATAGGTCAGCGGACAGTCAAGGTAATGCTGGTATAGCGGCTGCATCGTTATTTGACACCCTCCTTCACGACGACGGCAAGAAAGCGGCAATCGCCCTGCGGCGCGTACATAGCGTGCGAAAGCGCGCTATCGTAATAAATGCTGTCGCCGGGCTTCAGGTAAAGCTCCTGACCGCCCAGTATGATCCGCAGCGTGCCTTCGAGCACGTAATCAAACTCCTGCCCCTCATGGCTGTGGGCCTGCTTGCGGGCGTCGCTCTCGTCCTGCGATACGGTGACGATGAAGGGTTCGGCCAGCTTATCCTTGAAATTATAGGCGAGATGGTGGTAAACGTACTGATCGCGCCGGTGGAACTCCAGCCCCTCGTTGGCGCGCGTGAGAATATAGCCGTGCAGCTTGGGGCTTTCCCCCGTCAGCAGATCGCTGATATCCACGCCGAGCACGCCCGCGATATTGAACAGGTGGGAGAAGCTGAAATCGCTCTGCCCCGCCTCATACGCCTCGTAATCCGCAAGATCGACGCCGGCCTTCGCGGCCACCTCCGCCGCGGTGAAACCGGCGATATCGCGCAGGTCCCGGATGCGCATCGCGATCGCCAAAAGCTGTTCCCGGTTGCTTCCCATTTTCATCGCCTCAATGTCTTCAAAGTACAATTGCGGATGGTTCAGCATACCATGGGAATTTGCGGAATGTCAACCGCGCAAATACAACCGTAACATGCATGACAGCCGCGTTTAGCGCCTTGAACGCCGCGCGCCGCTGTGGTAGGATAAGGCTGTACACGGAAAGAGAACGCAGACGACAATTGAAGGAGAAACAGTATGAAACGCATTGGTTTAGTTCTGATCGCAATGGTATTGCTGCTGCACGGCGCCGCGTTCGCCGCGCAGGCCGATCCGGCTGCCGCGCCGCGGGCCGTGATCGAGCTGCTGTATGCCGGCGAGTACCAACAGGTGTTCGACCAATCCACCCCCGACGTGCAAAAGGGCCTGGGTTCCGGCGATTCCCTGGCCGCCATGTGGGCCCAGCTCGCCATGACGTTTGGGGAGTACGAAAACATTGTAAGCGCCTCCGCGCAGGAGCAGGCGGGGATGCTCGTGGGAACCGTGGTGTGCTCCTATTCTCTGGCGAACGTCACCTTCAGCGTAGTTCTATCGGCAGACGGAAAACTGGCGGGGCTGACGGTTGCGGGCGTTGAGCAGAAGGCGCCGGAAAGCAAGGCGGACGCCACGCAGTTCACGACCGAGCCCATTGTGCTGCGCAAGGGCGAGGCGGACGAAACCCAGGGCTTGCTGACCCTGCCGCTTGGCGAAGGCCCCTTCCCCGCCGTGCTCATGATGCAGGGCTCCGGGCCTTCGGATATGCAGGAAACGGCGTATGGAATCACGCCCTTCCGCGATCTGGCGGAAGGCCTTGCGCTGCTGGGCGTTGCCAGCATCCGCTACGACAAGTATACCTACGCCCACGGGGATCTGCTGCAGGCGGACCCGGCGCGGGCCGCCGCGTTTACCGTGGAGCAGGAGTACATACCGGACGCGCAGGCGGCGCTCGCGCTCCTGCAGGCGGACAGCCGGATCGGCTCTATCTATCTGCTGGGGCATAGCCTAGGCGGGATGAGCCTGCCGCTTGTGATGCGGGAAATCGGCGCGGATTCCATTGCGGGCGGCGTTATTCTGGAAGGCTCGCCCCTGCCGCTTTGGGAGATCCAGTACCATCAGAATTTGGCGCTGGTGCCGAAAATGGAGGAAATGTACCGTGAAGCCGCCGGAATTCTGATTGACCAGGAGGCGGCCAAGGCGGAGACGCTCGCCCAGATGACGGACGAGCAGTTGCAGGCCGAAACGCTGTTCGGGCTGAGCGCTTATTATCAGAAGAACCAGATGGCCGTAGATCCGGCGGAAACGGCGAATGCGCTGGGTAAACCCCTGTTCATCACCCAGGGCGGCAAGGACTGGCAGGTAACGCCCGCCGACGGGATGGACGCGTGGCAGGAAAAGCTGAACAAGGCGCTCGCCGTAACGTACAAGACCTATGAGAACATGAACCATATGCTGTGCGACATGGAGGGCGAGCCCGCGGGCGATCAGACGGATTATACGGCGGGAAGCACCGTGACGCAGGCGCTGATCGCGGATATCGCCGCCTGGATATTAGCGCAATAACGACCAAGCGAAAAAGGCCGGAAGCTAAAGCTTCCGGCCTTTTAATAAGCGCTTCTACGCGCAGGTAACCCGGTCGCGGCCTTCGGCCTTGCTTGCGTACAGGGCGCGGTCGGCGCGCCGGATGAGATCGGCCGGCTCCCGGTCCTCCTCCTGCGAGAAAAGCGCGACGCCCGCGCTCACCGTAACGATGCCCGCCACGCTGGACAGGGGATGCGCGATCGCCCGCTCCTCCATGCCGCTGCGGATCCGCTGCGCGATCACGGACGCGCCTTTCAGATCGGTATTGGGCAAAAGCAGGGCAAACTCGTCGCCGCCGTACCGGGTGGCGGTATCGGTGCTGCGGGTGATGGCCGCGCGGATGACCTTCGCCACATCGCCCAGGCACGCGTCGCCCAGCACATGGCCCAACTCGTCGTTAAAATTCTTGAAAAAGTCAATATCCAGCAGAATCAGCGAAAGCGGCTGCTGCTCGCGCTTGGCGCGGTGAAACTCCTGGTGCAGCGCCCGGTCGAAAAACCGGCGGTTGAAAAGGCCCGTCAGGCCGTCCTGATGGGACATGATTTCGATCTCACGGTTCTTCAGCAGCAGTTCCCTTTCATTATCGGTCCGGACCTTCTCATAATTGGCGGCAAACGCGAACGCGAACGCGTTTGCGAAGATGATGTTCATTTCGTGAACCGGCTCGATGGAGGGATCCTGCAGCACAAGCCGCGTCAGCATCCCCACCAAGGTTCCAACCAGATACACGATGCTGACCACCGTGCCGCCCTTTAACCCCAGCAGGAACATGGACAGGAAATACGGGATCGCGATCCAGACCAGGTTGGTGATGTGAAGCGTGGTGAGAAACATCATCGTCAGCATAAAGCCGGACGTGGAAACCACCAATATCCAACTTGCCAGGCGCAGATACTTCTTCTTGATCAACACCAGCAGACCGATGGCAATAAACAAGACGCCGCCGGCGAGCTGCAGCGAGCCGAGCAGGATGTTGCCGCGTGTGAGATTATATTGAACGAATGTCAGCGCCGTCAGCATTAACGTGAAATCGGCCGCAAAGAAAACGCTGTGTTTCCTCCTCTCGTTGCGTTCCATGTCCAGCCCCCTTCCATCATCTGCTATTCATTGATCATATGTATGCATTGTACACCATTATTTCCATTGTGAAAAGATGAATATACACGGTTGGCAAAACGGTTTCGATGGATTACAATCAAAGAAACCGGACCGCCGCCAGCCGCTGCCCGCGGACCGCGGCGACGCCCGGGAAAACGACCGGCAGGAGATCGATATGCGAAGAAAAGACCGTGAGTTGTTGGACCCCGCCCGCGCCGAAGCCATACTGCAGGCTGCGGATTGCTGCAGGCTGGCCTTTGCGGACAGTGACAAACCCTACATCGTGCCCATGAGTTTCGGCTTTGCCAGAGAGGGCGGCAAGCTTTGCCTGTACTTTCACAGCGCGCCCGCGGGGCAAAAGATTGAGCTGATTGAAGCGCTGGGGAAGGCATCGTTTGAGGCGGATACCGGGTGCCAAATCAAAACGGGCGCGGAAGCGTGTGAGTTTTCCTGCTATTACGAAAGCGTCGTCGGGTACGGGAACATCAAGCTATTGCAGGACGACGCGGAGAAACGGCACGCGCTGCGCGTTATCATGGCGCACTACACCGGCAAGCAGGACTGGGAGTTTCCGCCCAAAGCGCTTGCCGCTACGTGCTGTATCCGTTTGACGGTCGAGGAGATGACGGCGAAGGCCAACCGGCCGCCCGCCGCCGATTGACGGAGAAATAATGAACGGTGCGCCGCATGGCGCACCGTTTCGTATCCGATGGAAACCCTCCGGCCATTGCCGCAGGCGGAGGGCCGTGTTCCTGCCATGCAGCGCGGCGGAATGCAACAACCGTGGCTAATACGCGATCATCGGAATGGAACGCGGCGGGTTTGCCATCGGTTCCAGCGCGCCGAACATGACCGGGTACAGCCTTTGCGCGGCCGCCCGCGTACCGCGCATCATGGTTTCGTTGGGCTGCGAGCAGATGTCGAACAACCCGATGTTATAGTTTTCCCCGTCGAAACGGCCCAGCGCGAACTGATCGTAACACTGGAACCAGTGGCAGCCGACGCAGGCGCGGTGTTTGGCCGCACGCTCGGTATAGTACTGGTAGGCGTCCGCACGCGCCTGCTGGTTTTCCACGGCTTCCAACCCCGTGGCCGTCTGCCCCGCGTCCAGCGCGCCGAAGTGGTATTCGCCGATCATCACGGGCAGATCCACGCCGAGCTTCATCACGTTGTCAAGCGCCGCCGAAGGATCGGCCGCGTAACAGTTGATAGAAAACACGTCGAAATGCTGCCAGCCCGTGATCAGATCCTGGTCGGAGATCCAAGCCCAGCGCATGCCCAGGTTCATATGGTTGGGATCCGCGGCGCGGCAGGCCGCCGAGATAATTCCGACGTATGCCTCCAGCATGAGCGCGGAGAAGGCTTTCAAATCGCGCTTCGCCTGCGGGGAGAGCGCGGACGCGCTGCGAATCGGCCTTTGTAGCGATTGGAAATCCTCCAGCGGCAATTGCCACGCATCGGACAAAGCTTCCGCCACCTGGTATTTTTCCGCAAGCCACGCGATCAGCCGCCGCTTGCACACGCTGGGGTACGGGTTATACAAAACCTCGTCCGCCAGGATCAGCCCATCCACAAACGCCCATTCCGGCTCGTTGCGCAGGAAATAGCCGATCATCAGCGGATCCCTCGCCCGGGCTTTCAGGGTTTGCGCGCAACGCAGCGCGTTTTGTTCATACTCCGGCGCAAAGACGTCCGGAAAATCGCGGAAGATATGCATTTTGGTATCCGGGAATTCCGCAAGCATCGTAACGTAGGGAAGCGGCAGTACGCCAAGGCTTTCCGGGTCGCTCCAGTTGCCCAGGGTGTTGAACCCGCCGCGCTTGAGCTGGCGGCTCATCAGGCGCTGCCACTGCCCATGCCAGTCCGCGCCGAACGCCCGGTACAGGTTGGCCTGCGGGAAGGAGAACAGGGTGCAATCCCTGTGGCTGGGCGCGCCGTGAAGCGGCCATTGCGCGTGCCGGTACATGCCGCCGTATTCGGGATCGGTTTCCGGGGGAAGCCAATCCAGCAGGTGTTCCAGGCGGTCAACCCGGCAATCGGGGCGCACCACCACGCAATCCGGCCCGACGCTGAAAAACGCGTTGCCCAGAGGGTCGGCCAGCGTCCAGCGGCCGTCCATCCGCGCTTTGGTGAAGAAGCCCGTTCCAGCCTGCACCTTCCTGCCCGCGCAGCCGCCAAACGTGTCCCAGCCGTCCGTGGAAAACGCGTCCGGCAGGTTCAGCGCGCCGCGCAGGCTTTGCCCCATGGCGTCCAAATCCATTGATTTCCCCGGCCAGTTTTTCGTCTTCAGCTGCCCCAGCGCGTCGATCAGCTTGCCGCCGGGCAGCGGAAACGCATCGGGGTATGCGTCCGTCAGGGTAAAATCGGACAGGGTCAGGGAAACGGAGTGGAAGCACGGTGGTACCGTGAGCGTAATTTTTTCCGCCGCCGCGCGCTCCACGCGCCGCCCGTGGCAGACCACCTTCAATTGTCCGGGGTTGGATTCGGGAAACAGAACGTCGGCGTTCAGGCGCTGGAGATCCAGGCAGATTTTCGCCCGGAACCGCGGCAGCAACCCAAAGCGCATGAAGAAGGCGGGCTGCGCATCCTCCGCCTTCTCGTACACGTTCAGATTCAGGATTAAACTATGCTCTTCCTCGCATTGGGCGTCAAACACCAGGTACCGGTCCGCATAGCCTGCGATCTCCGATACGTTCAGCCCTCCGCCCGTTTCGGGAATGCGCAGGGTGGCGCCGCCGCCGGACGTATTCACGATTTGGGCATGCAATAAGCGTTCCCGGGTAATCGGCAGCGTCATCATACCTTACCTCCGGCATCAAGCGGTATACGGGCAGGCTACAGCGAAACGGTTACGGGCTGCAACCCCGGTGCGCTCAGGCGCGCCGACGCCGTACCGCCTTTGCGGATATAGACGATCAACCGGCCCCGGTACGTGGAGCGGGTATCGCTTGCGTAGCTGGTCAGGTCGTGCGGACAGCCGTTTTCCATGCCCATGAACTCCCCGCTGCCCAACACCTCGCAGCGGAGTTCCCGGTCGTCGGTCGCGGCAACCTTGCCGTCCGCGTCCGTTAAACAGACTTCAATCTGGCGCATGCCGTCCTCCGCGCCGGAGCAAAGCTCCGCCGCGATCGCGGCCGCCTTGCCCGGGGTGAACAGGGCGTCTGTGCAGGTTTCCTCTCCCCTGCCGCAGACAACCTTGAGCGTGCCCGCGCGGAAGGGAATGTGGAACACGGCCATGCACGTTTCATCCACGGGCAGCGTTTCCAGCGTTTTCCCATTGAGGGAGAGCGTGGCGCAACTTCCGTTGGTCAGCACCAGCACGTCCTTCAGCTCGCCCTCCTTACCCGCCCAGATATAGCTTGCGTTCCAGAATTCATCCGCCTGAAACACCGCAAGCTTCGCGGTCAGTTCCTCCGTCCACAGGGCTTTGCGTAAATCGTACAGCGGTTTGGGAAAACCAGCCGTATCCAAAAGCCCCGGCTGCGCAACGCGGATAGGCCAGCCGTAGGCCTCGCCCAGAAAATCGACGCCCGTCCACAGGCACTGCCCGCAGATATAGGGATTGTTCTTGACGATCAGCCAGTTTTCAGGCTCGTGGCGGTTTTCCGTGCCCAGCAGCACGTGCCCGGCGTACGCGGCGTGATCTTCCTTGTACAGTTCTTCCTTATAGTTATACCCGACCACGTCAAGCGCCTGGGCATAGCCGATGAGGTTGCTGATTTCCGGCATCGCAAGCGCCGCCGTTACGGGGCGGGAAGGATCGTTTTCCTTGACGATGGACACGAGCTCCCTTGCGATGGTGGCTAAACGCCCGATGAAAGGCTTGTCCGGATTATACACCAGTTCCGCCGGGGGTTTGGCGCGGTCGTTATTGCCTTCCGTACGCTCAAACAGCGGGTGTACGTAGGGATCGTTGGGATAGTCGATCTCGTTGCCGATGGACCAGAGGATGACGCAGGGATGATTGCGGTCGCGCTTCACGTGATCGGCCAGATCTCGCGCGTGCCAGACGGGGAAATCGTCCGAGTAACCGTAAAGTTTGGGCGGGTACACGTTGTGGCCCTGCCACCATTTATTCTTGCAGCCTTCCCATTCGTCGAAGGTTTCATCAATCGCAAGGAAGCCCAGCGAATCGCACAAATCCAAAAGGTGCGTATCGGGCGGGTTATGGCTGAAACGGATGGTATTGGTCCCCGCTTCCTTAAGCTTTAAAAACCGCCGCTTCCATACCTCCTTGGGCGCTGCCGAGCCCAGCGCGCCCGCGTCGTGATGGATGCACACGCCTTTGATTTTCATGGAAACCCCGTTGAGGAAAAAACCCTCGTTTCCGTCAAACCGCGCGGTGCGGACGCCAAACGGGATGGAGATCCTGTCCGTTTCCGCTCCTTGAAGGGTTGCCGTAACCACCAGCGTGTAAAGATACGGTGAATCCGGCGACCAGAGCCGGGGGTTTTCGATCATCAGCATATCCGCGCCCCGGGCAACGGTTTCACCGTCGGCCGTACGCAAGGCAAAGCTTGCCTGCGCGCCCAAGGTGGTTTCCGCCGATACGCTAATTTCGGCTACGCCGTTTTCCACGCGTTTCGTATAGGCAAATACGCCCTCGGGTACCAGATGCGCGGGCTGGCAGAGGGTAAGGGTAACGTCGCGGTAGATGCCGTTGCCGGTAAACCAGCGCGAATCGGCAAGCTCCGTATGCTCGCAGCGCACGCAAACCACATTTTCGCCCTCGACGGCGAACTCCGTGATATCGTACGTAAAGGTTGCGTATCCATAAGGCCTGTAGCCCAGATAGTTGGAATTCACCCATACCCTGGCGTTGCGGTACACGCCGCCGAAAGTGAGGAACACCTTTTGCTTTCCCAGCCCGGACAGCGAAAAATGTTTCCGGTACCAGCCGACGCCACCGGGCAGATAGCCGGTGCCGCTTGAACAGTTCCGATCGAACGGCAGCGCAACGGACCAGTCGTGCGGAAGGGTGACCCGCTTCCACGCGCCGTCGTCATAGCCTTTGAAATATGCCTGCGGCTGTTCTCCCAAATGAAACCGCCAGTCGGGGTTCAGGCAGATGGATGTTCTCATGGGTAAAGCTCCTTTGTGTAAATCGGGGCTCGCAACCCAGTTGGCGAGCCCCTGATGTGTCAAACCACGCGCGTTGCCGGCGCAAAACCGGAAAACATGCATGGGATGTGCCGGAAGCCGGACAATGCCCGCGCATACATTCCTGCAAGCGGCGGTGCTGCCGGTGTGAAAGCGGCACGAAGAACGGGCTTGTCAAAAGGCCGGGGGCTCGCAGCCCGGTTTGCGAGCCCCTTTGCATCGTTCGTTTCCGAGGAATTATTTCCCGTAAACCGCGTCGATCTGGGCCTGCACTTCGGTCATAACCTTCTCGATGCCGGCGTCCAGCAGAGCTTGACGGAATTCCGCAACGTAGGCAACGGGATCCGCGGCCTTGCCGAAGGTGATCACGGGCATATAGGTGTTGTAGACGTTGGTTACGTTGTCCAGTTCCGAGGAGATCGGATCGATGTTGAACACGAGTTTGCCGTACGGATAATCGATCTTGACGGGATCATATTCGTTGGCAAGCAGCGCGTCATACGCAACCCAGTCCACTTCGGAGCTTCTGATTTCCAGATCGTCGTTGCGGCCCCACCAGTAGTCGAAGCTTACACCGTCGGTGGTGTCGTCCTTATAGGTATCCGGACGGGCGAGGAAGCCGTCTTTGACGATATACTGTTCGCCTTCGATGCCGTAGTTGAACAGATCATAGAAAGTCGGGTCGTTGCGGATCAGGTCGTACACCATCAGCGCGCGCTCGGGGTTCTTGCTCTGGCCGGCGACAGCCATCGCGCCGTGGGTGATGTTCAGGGATACCAGCGCGCCGGATTCCTTGCCGAACCAGTAGAAGCGCAGATCGCTGCCAGGCTGCCGGGTCGCCATTCTGGTGCGGTTGGTGCGCCAGGTCTGGGTGTGGTGCTGCTGCACGCCGGACAGGCCAGTCTCCATAAGGTCTCTCTGGTCGCCGGTGTAGTTGAGCACGTCCTCGCGCCAGTAGCCGGCGTCCGCCCATGCTTTTTGCTGCACGGCGAAGTTCACCAGCGTGTCGCCCTCGAGGAAGGCGCGCGACAGCGTATAGGGAGCGTCCTTGGTGCCGTAGAACAGCGAAACGGGCAGGCCTTCGATGTTGATCATGCCTTCCTTGTCCGCCATGTAGCCGCCGGCCACCTGCGGAGAATAGGAAGAACCGCTGCCGTCCGCGTCCCACGGGATGACGTCGGGATAGGTATCCTTGATATACTGCAAATATTTGCCCATGTCATCCCAGCCCATGACGTCGCCATTGGGGATGCCGGCCGCAGTCGCCCAGTCGCCGCGGTACATGAAGCCGTGGTTGGTCCACTGCGCATAGTTGTCCTCAGGCGCAAAGTAGATCTGACCGTCGTACTTGCACATATCCCAGTGCGCCGGCGAAACGGATGCGTAAGTCTTGGGCGCGTATTTGGCCAGCATGTCCTCGCTCAGGGGCATAAAGCCGCCGTTACGGGCGTTGTCCCACGCGTACAGCCAGTCGGTCGCGGTGCCGACCAGATCGATGGACCCGTCCTGCATGGCCAGCGCGAGCTGATACTTCGTCTGCCAGTCTGCCCATTCGATCCATTGAATCCGCAGCTCCGCGTTGATGGCGGCGGTCAGCTTTTCGTTAAAAGCTGCAAGCACTTCATCGGTTTTGTTGGTGGGGACGTTGCCGGTTACCAGCATGGTAATGACAACGTGCTCGCTGGTATCCACACCCGGGAACCAGCTTGCGTAGTCTGTGGCGGTTGATTCGGCAAACGCTGCGGGCGCGATGGACAGCAGCATCGCCAGAACCATGAGTAGCGAAACAAGTTTCTTCATTGAGGTTTCCTCCTTAACAAATATATGATCTTGTGTCTTCACACGACACAAAATACCGCATGGACGTTACCCCTTCACGGCGCCGACGGTGAGACCGGCTACGAAGTACTTCTGCACGAAGGGGTAAGCAAAGATAATCGGCCCGGTGGCGAGCACGGCGGTTGCCATTTTCAGGGTTTCCGCCGGAAGATCCTGAACCACCACGTTGGAGGAGGCGACGGAGTTTTTCAGCGACGCGACGGTATTGACGATATTGTACAAATGGTATTGCAGGGGCCGGTATTTCACAATCGTCGTGAGAAACAGGGAGGAGTAATACCATTCGTTCCAGTAACCCAACGCGATAAACAGCCCGATGGTCGCCAGCGCCGGAGTCATGGACGGCATGATGAGCTTCCAAAAGATGGTGAAGTCCCCCGCTCCGTCGATCTTGCCGGATTCTGTGATTTCGTGCGGAATGGCCTTGACGAAATTCTTCATCAGGA
This sequence comes from Bacillota bacterium, assembly GCA_023459675.1. Taxonomy (GTDB): domain Bacteria; phylum Bacillota; class Clostridia; order Christensenellales; family Aristaeellaceae; genus CAXXOK01. Next base: position 18,945 of record JAEWTC010000223.1, read on the forward strand.
TGATCAGCCAGGGGTTCATCAGCAGCGGCAGGAGCACGGCCAGATAGTTGTCCTTCAGGCCGTAAAACTTTACAATGACGTAATATAAGGGAACCAGCCCCGCGGTAAACAGCGAGGTAAAGTAGATGAAGAACGAAATCTTATTGCGCAGCTGGAAGTCCCTGCGCTGCAGGGCATACCCGGTCATGGCTACGATAAACAGGCCGATGATCGTGCCGATGACCGTCATGGCGATGGTGACGACGTAGGAACCGATCAGCAGATCGGGGTTGCTCAAAATCAGGTTGTACGAACGCAGGGAGAAGACCGAGGGCCAGAGCGCAAACCCTGTGCGGCGGATGGCGGCCTCATCGGAGAACGAAGAGGAGAAGATCAGCCAGAACGGAATGATGCAGGCGATCGCGAAGATGCTGACCAACACATAGGTGACGCCCCGGATGGTGCGGTCCGTCCAATCCAGTTTCAGATGATGGTACTTACCGGCGTTTGCTTTGCTTGTCACGTTCTTCTCCTTTCTAGAACAGCGCGTATTCGGAGTCAATGCGGCGGACCACCGTGTTGGCGACCAACACGATTGCAAACCCGACCACGGACTGGAACAAGCCTACCGCGCTGCCCTGGGAAAAGTTGAAGTTGTTCATCAGCGCCCGGTACACGTAGGTTTCGATGATATCCGTCGTTTTAAACAGCACGGAGTTATTGCCGACCAGGTTGTAGAAAAGCCCGAAATTGCCGCGGATGATGCCGCCCATCGCAAACAGGAGCAGGATGATGACGGTGGGTTTCAGGCAGGGAAGCATGATATAGCGGATGCGCTGGAAGCCGTTTGCGCCGTCTACGGTGGCGGCTTCGATCATCGATTCGTCGATGGAGGTGATGGCCGCGAAGTAGATCACCGTGCCGTACCCGGTGGTTTGCCAGAGGTTGACCAGCACGATGATAAACGGCCAAGCGCCGGGCTGGGAGTAGAGCTTGGGCATATCGGAGCCCATGGAACGCACGACGGCGGAAATGAAGCCGTAATCATAGTTGATGAGGTTATACACCAGCAGGCTCACCAGTACGGGAGAGATAAAGTAAGGCAGGAACATCATCGACTGCGTGGTTTTCTTGAACCGCTTGGACTGCACTTCGTTGAGCAGGATGGCAAACGTGATCTGCATGAAGTTCCCCAACAGGATAAACGCCAGGTTAAACAAAATGGTGTTGCGCAGCAAAAGGATCAACTGCCCGGACGTAAACAGGAACGTGAAGTTTTTCAGGCCGACGAAGGGGCTGCCGAAAATGCCCTTCACATAATTGAACTTCGTAAAAGCGATATAGCTGAACGGCATGGGGATGTAGAAAAACGCGATAAAGAACAGCATCGCCGGCAGGCACATGAGCAGCAGCGTTTTGCTTTGCTTCGTATTTCTCCAAAGCGCATGTTTTCTTAAATCCGCCGGAACGGAAACCGCCGCGCTTTCACCGTTTCGAAAGCGTGCTCCATGCAACGCAATCACCTCACCTTTTGTAAACGTTTTCTTTTCTACAATATAGCGTAAGCCGCTTCCTTTGTCAACAGTTATATGTAAGTTTTGGAACTTTTTAATCATTTATTGTCTATGGCAACCCCACAATATGCCGGAATTCGGTACGGGACAATGGTTTGCGCCATGCGTCCGTGTTGATCGGTTTCCTGCGGTTCACTGGAATATTGAGAAACGTTTTCAAATATATTGCGTTTGACTGCAAACAATAGTAGAATAAGAAAAGTGTTTGGGCCGCA
>JAEWTC010000224.1 GCA_023459675.1 Bacillota bacterium
AGATGGCGTGTGATCGTCTGCTTGAGATCCAACCCGATGCCTCCCATTCACGAATGTAACAATTGACATTATATGCCCGGACGGGCGCTTGTCAATGGCGCGGCGCGTCCGCCGCCAAGAGCTGGGAAAGCCAGCTTTCGCAGCCTTCCAGAATATCCCGGTAGGCGACGTCGTAACGGTTGGTGTACCAGGGGTCGGCCACCTCGCCGCCGCCCGCGTGCTCCAGCAGCAAGCGCACCTTATGCTGCTGGTCCCCGCCCGCGATGCGCTGCGCCGCGCGCACGTTGTACAAATCCATGACGAGCAGCAGGTCGAATTCATCATAATCCTGCGCGCTCAGCTGCATGGCCCGTTTGCCCTCGCAGCCGACGCCGTGCTTAAAAAGCTCCGCGCGGGCGGGCGGATACACGGGGCTGCCGACCTCCGAAGCGCTGGTGCCGCGGGATTCGATATGGAACGCCCCCTGCAGGCCCCGTTTGGCTACCAAATCCTTCATGACGAATTCCGCCATGGGGCTGCGGCAGATGTTGCCGAAGCAGACGAAGAGAATCCGATGCATCCGTTTCACTCCCATAACCATTTGGGTATGTTTGCAGATAGAGCGTATATTGCGGGGCGCCTGTGAGAAGCGTTAGAGGTTGATTAGAATCTGCTGGAACGCTTTACGGCCGGCTGGCCGCAATACTATAATACAACTGTTGAAACCATTCTGCCCGGCCGATTGTTAACCGGGCGGAGAACGGCGGACGGACGCGGGTGACGCGCTCCGCATCCGCAGCAAACGTCAGGAGGATCACAATGGGTATACTGTCATGGATCATCATGGGCGGCCTCGCGGGCTGGGTTGCCAGCAAAATAATGAAGCGGGACCAGGCCATGGGCCTGCTCGCCAACATCATCGTGGGGATCGTCGGCGGCGTGGTGGGCGGCTGGGCGGCCGCGCTGCTGGGCCTGGGTACCGTTACCGGCTTCAACCTGGGCAGCTTTCTGATCGCGCTGGGCGGCGCGTGCCTGCTGTTGTGGATCACGGGTCTGTTCAAACGGAAGTAACCGGGCGAAAGCGAACCCCGCTTTCCCCGCAACCGGCCGCGCTTTGCGCGGCCGTTGCCATGCCATGTTCGAATATGGGATGGCAGCCTGTTCAAAAGGCCGCATATGCTAGAAGCCAAGCGTGGCGCGCGGTTGAGCGTACACGGACGTACGTGATACCCGCGCCATCGCGCAGGTGACAACGCAGATGCGGCTTTTTCAACAGGCTGCCGCTGCCATGCCCGCAAGCAGGCCGCTGGCAAACGCGAACATCAGGTTGAAGCCGCCGCAATCGCCGTCCACATCCAATATTTCCCCGGCGGCGTACAGGCCGGGCGTAAGGCGGCTTTCCATGGTAGCGGGGTGAAAATCCTTCGTTTCGATTCCGCCCGCGGTCACCTGCGCGAACGCAAACCCGCGCGTGCCCAGCACGGGCAGGCGGAGGTTCTCCATCGTTTCGGCCAGCGCGTTGAGCAGCCCGGCCCCGGCGCGATCCACCGGGGTTTGCGGGTCCCGCACCCCGGCCTCGCGCAGCAGGAAACGCGCCACGGGCGCGGTCAGCGCGCCTGTTAACAGCTCGGCCATCGGCAGCTGCGCACGCTTTTCCGCAAGGGAGCGCAGGAAGGCGAGCGCGCCGCCCTGAAGGTTCAGCTCGTCTCGCAAATCCAAAACCAGTTCCATGCCCTCCCGCGCAAACCGGCCCAACTGCATGGCCGCGATGCCGCTGACCGCGTCCTGCGCGAACAGCGCTTCGCCGCGGGACTCCCGCACAGGCGTATCCCCGTCCATCAGGCGCAGGCGGGCGCGCACCCGCTGCCCCTCCAACCCCTGGATACGCGTTTTGGGCACGAGCAGCGCGCACAGCGCGGGAAAAAGCGGCGTGCGCGTATGCCCCAGCGCGGTCAGCAGGCCGTAGGCGGTGCCGTCCGTCCCGTGGGCGGGCGCCGCGGCGCCGCCGCAGGCAACAATAACTTTGTCCGCCCGCAGGGTAAAGGGAGTTCCGCTCTGCGGGTTCTCTTCTCCCGGCGCCGCCCGCAGGCCGGAAATGAGAAACCCCTTCGCGTCCCTCGCGAGGCTCTCCACGCGCGACAGGCACAAAACCGTAACCCCAAGCTGCCGCGCGCGCAGCAAAAGCGCGTCCTGCACCACGGCGGCCTGCAGCGCCGCGGGATATACCCAGCCCTCCTGCTCCTCCCGCAGGGGAACGCCGAGGGACGTGAAAAATTCCCGGAGCTGTTCGTAGCTTACCCGCCGCAGCGCTTCCCGCGCAAAGGCCGCGTCCCCGAAATACGCGGGTTCGCCCGCATTCAAAATATTGCCGCGCCCGTTGCCCGCGACGCCGAGCTTCTTGAGCGGCTTTTTGTTGCGCTCCAGCACCGTAACCTCCGCGCCGCGCTGCGCCGCGGCCAGTGCCGCCGCAAACCCCGCCGCGCCGCCGCCGATCACCGCAATCCGCATGGCATTCCCTCCCCGTTCCATTATAGCGGATGCGCATCCCCTTGCCAAACAGTTTCTGGAACGCCTTCCGGCGCGCCGCGCGGCTGTGGAAAACCCAGTGGAAAACCCTATGGAAAGAAAAAATCTTTTTGTGGAGCGTTCGAGGATAATTCTCCCGATCGCTTGCGGGCGAAAGGATTGCGCGCCGCGCGCGCCGTTGGGGCGGCGACCGGGAGACCCATTTTTCACTATATCTGGTATTGACGTTTTTCATTCAACACCATATAATGACCTTACTTCGTTTCCAACCGACGAAGACCTGATGAAAAACCTGCCCGGCGGAACGGGAGGCGCAAGCCTTGAGAGCCGCACCGAATTGCCCAAACGCCAGTAAAGGCGCGCGCGGCGGTTCATTTGCCTTCTCCTCGTTCCGCTTCATGACGCAAAAGGAGCATCAAAATGATCGCATCCATTACAAAACGCGACGGCCGGGTTGTGCCGTTTGATCCGCTGAAAATTGAACAGGCCATTGAAAAGAGCTTTCTGGCCTGCGGCAGCCGCAAGGGCAAGGAAACCGCCCACCACCTGACGGAGCTGGTAATCACCGCCGTGGAGAACGACGAGGCCATCCCCAGCGTTCCCACCGTGGAGCAGGTGCAGGACACCGTGGAGCGCATCCTCATCGAGCAGGGCTTCGTTCGTTCCGCCAAGGCGTACATTTTGTACAGGGCGGAGCGCAGCCGCGTGCGCGAAATGAACACGCGCCTGATGAAGACGTTCGAGGACATCTGCTTTAAGGACGCCAAGGATTCCGACATTAAACGCGAGAACGCCAACATCAACGGCGACACCGCCATGGGCGCGATGCTCAAGTTCGGCTCGGAAGGCTCCAAGCAGTTTTACGAGATGTTTGTGATCGACCCCAAATATGCGGCCGCCCACCACGACGGCGACATTCACATTCACGATCTGGATTTCTATACGCTCACCACCACCTGCACGCAGATCGACCTGCTGCACCTGTTCCGCGGCGGGTTTTCCACCGGGCACGGCGTGCTGCGGGAGCCAAACGACATCTACAGCTATTCCGCGCTGTGCTGCATCGCCATCCAGGCCAACCAGAACGACCAGCACGGCGGGCAGAGCGTGGTGAATTTCGACTACGGCATGGCGCCCGGCGTAACCAAAACGTACCGGAAGCGCTACCGCGACAACCTGGCCCGCGCGATGGAGCTGATGCTGGGCGTGGACGACGCGCAGGATAAGGCAAAGGCGCTGCTGCAGGAGGTGGAGGCGGAAACCGGCAAAGCCCCAGCGCTGACCGCGGACGCCGGGTTTGACGCCGCCGTTCTTGCAAAGCTTTCGCTTGTAAGCGGCGCGAAGAAAGAGCAGCTGGAACGCATGGCGGAGTTTGCGCGCGCGCATGCCGAAACGGAAACCGAGAAGGCTACCCACCAGGCCATGGAAGCGCTGGTGCATAACCTGAACACCATGAACTCCCGCGCGGGCGCGCAGGTGCCGTTTTCCTCCATCAACTACGGGCTGGACACCTCCCCCGAAGGCCGCATGGTGATGCGCAACGTGCTGCTGGCAACCGAGGAGGGGCTGGGCGGCGGCGAAACGCCGATCTTCCCCATCCAGATTTTCCGCGTGAAGGAAGGCGTGAACTATAACCCGGGCGACCCCAATTACGATCTGTTCCGCCTCGCCATCCGCGTAAGCGCCAAGCGGCTGTTCCCCAATTTCTCGTTTATCGACGCGCCGTTCAACCTCCAGTACTACAAGCCGGGCGATTATCAAACCGAAATCGCCTACATGGGCTGCCGCACCCGCGTGATGGGCAACGTCCACGACAAGAGCCGCGAAATTGCCCCGCGGCGCGGAAACCTGTCCTTCACCTCGGTCAACCTCCCGCGCATCGCGATCAAGGCCAAGGGCGACGTCGCCTGGTTTTTCGAAGAGCTGGAGCGGATGCTCAACCTCGTCACCGCGCAGCTTTTGGAGCGGTTTGAAATCGTCGCCGCCAAGAAGGTGCACAACTTCCCCTTCCTGATGGGCGAGGGCGTGTGGCTGGACAGCGAGAAGCTCGGCTGGAACGACAGCATCCGCGAGGTATTGAAGCACGGAACGCTGTCCATCGGCTTCATCGGGCTTGCGGAAACCCTGGTCGCCCTGCGCGGCGCGCATCACGGCGAAAGCGAGGCCTCCCAAAACCTGGGGCTGGAGATCGTGGGCTTTATCCGCAAATTCTGCGACGACATGAGCGAGAAAACGCAGCTGAACTTCACCTGCCTCGCCACGCCCGCGGAGGGCCTGTCCGGCCGTTTCGTACGGCTGGACCGGGAGCGTTTCGGCTCCCTTCCAGGGATTACCGACCGCAAGTATTACACCAACTCCTTCCACATTCCCGTATACTACGACATCAGCGCGTTTCAGAAGATCGCGCTGGAAGCGCCCTACCACGCGCTGACCAACGCCGGGCACATCAGCTATGTGGAGATGGACGGCGACCCCAGCCAGAACCTGGAAGCGTTTGAAAAGATCGTGCGGTTCATGCACGACAGCGGCATCGGGTACGGCTCCATCAACCACCCCGTGGACCGCGATCCCGTGTGCGGCTTCAACGGCGTGATCGGCGACGTGTGCCCGGGCTGCGGCCGCGCCGAGGACGGGCAGGCATTCGACCGCATCCGCCGCATTACCGGTTATCTGGTGGGAACGTTGAACCGCTTCAACGACGCCAAGCAGGCCGAGGAAAAGGACCGCATCAAGCACCAGATCTGACGTTTCAAACCTTCTCCCCCGGCGTTCAAACGCAGGCCGTTGACGCAATAAGCGTCCGCGGGTATCCTGTACATACGACGCGCAAGACAGCGCCCGCGCTACCGCGGACGCTGTCGTTTCGCATATCTTTGGCGTATCGTTTTGAGGTTTCCAGGAGCGGCAGGCCCCGCTGGCCGGGCGTGTGTAAAACCTCGGCGCAGGCCCGCACACGCAGCGGATAAATATGGTATAATAACGCTGATTGGATAAGGGAGGATACGTTATGTTCGGCAAGTTCGTCAACAACTATCTATACGGCAAATCCGGCAAGGGAGATTATACCAAGGACGATCTTCCCCATACGCGGGGGCAGCTGTTCCGCGAAATGCTGCGCGTGCGGCTGAGCGGGCTTGCCCGACTGAACCTTTTGTACATGCTCAGCTGGCTGCCCGCGATGCTGATTATCGTGTACCACCTCATTTTGGTGTACACGGCGCTCAGCGGCATGGCGGACGCGACCGCGCTGTTCGACCAAGGCAGCATTGCGCAGGCGGAGCTGAGCCAGCAGATTGCAAACGGCGTGGATACGATCAAGTCCATCGCCCTGTTCTGTCTATTGATGCTCGTGCCGGCCATCACCCTCACCGGGCCGTTTACGCCGGGGCTTTGCTACGTGACGCGCAACTGGGCGCGCGACGAGCACGCCTTCATATTCAGCGATTATAAAGACGCCGTGAAGGAAAACTGGAAGCACGGGCTGCTGACCGGATTCATCACCGGCCTGGTGCCGCTGGTCGCCTATGTGTGCTGGGATTTTTACGGTTCGCTGGCAAGCCAGAACGGCGTTTTGTACGTCATTCCGCAGATGCTCACGCTGTTGGTGGCGCTGCTTTGGATGATGAGCCTGATTTTCACCTATCCGCTGATGGTCAGCTACAAGCTCAAGTACAGCCAGCTTCTGCGCAACTCCCTTCTGCTCACGCTGGGGCGGCTGCCGCAGACGGTTTTATTCAAGCTTATTTCCCTTGTGCCCGCGCTGATCGCGCTGGCGGTTGCGATGCTGACGCCGTATTACGTTTGGGCGGTTATCATCTGCTTCCTGTACTACGTGCTGTTCGGGTTCGCGTTCAGCCGCTTCGTGTCCGCAAGCTTCACCAACGCGGTGTTTGACAAATACATCAACGCAAAGATCGACGGCGCGGTGACCAACCGCGGCCTGCATCAGGCGGACGACGATGCGGACGACGATGACGACGCACAGGAAACCGAGCGGGGGTAACCGGCTTGTATACTGCCTTCGCCTCCGTGTATGACCGTCTGATGGCCAATGTGGATTATTCCGCCTGGGCCATGTTTTACCGCGAGCTGCTGCGCCTGCGGGGCGTAAGCTGCGGCGCGGTGTGCGAGTGCGCCTGCGGCACGGGAAGCCTCACCCTGCCGCTTGCCAAAACCTATGCGATCACCGGCGTGGACATTTCCGGCGACATGTTGTTTGCCGCACAGGAAAAAGCCCGCCGCGCCGGGCTTTCCATCCCCTTCGTGCAGGCGGATATGCGTTCCTTTACGCTGCACCGCCCGGTGGACGCGGTGCTATGCACTTGCGACGGGGTGAATTATCTGGAAAGCGAGCAGGCGGTGTCCGCGTTTTTCCACGCGGCATACCAGGCGCTCAAGCCCGGCGGCGCGCTGATCTTCGACGTATCCACGCCCTACAAGCTCAAGCATATTCTGGGCAACCACGATCTGTGCGAGGACGCCCCGGATATCAGCTACCTGTGGAGCAACCGGTTTTACCCCAAAAACTGCCGCGTGGAAATGCACCTGAGCATTTTCATGCGCGAAACGGGAACCCTGTACCGAAGGATTATCGAGGACCAGGTGCAGTACGGCTACACCCAGGCCGCGCTGAAGGCGCTTTTGCTGCAAGCAGGCTTTACCGCGGTTACCGTGCACGGCGACCGCACCACGGACGCGCCCAAGCCCGCGGAAAAACGCTGGCACATCGCCGCCACCCGGAAGGAGTGAACGTTTCCATGGACACCATGCTGCATTTCACCCTCCAGGGCGGAGCGGTGCGCGGGCTGATCATCCACTCCACCCTCAGCGCGCGCAGGGCGCAGGAGCTGCAGGGTTCCAGCGCCGTTGCCGCGGGCGCGCTGGGCCGCGGGCTGACGGCCGCGGCGATGCTTGCGTCCACGCTCAAGGAAAAGGATTCCTCTGTGACCCTCACCATCGACGGGGACGGCCCGCTGCAAAAGATCGTCTGCGTGGGAAGCCCCGTGCTGACCGGCGGCCTGCCCGCCATTGCCGTGCGTGGGTACGTGCACAACCACACCGTGCAGCTGCCGCTCAAGGACGGGCTGTTGGACATCGGCGGCGGCGTGGGCCGCCACGGGCGGCTGAGCGTGGTGAAGGACCTGCGGCTGAAAAGCCCCTACATCGGCCAGGTGAACCTGATTTCGGGGGAAATCGCCGCCGATCTTGCGTATTACTACGTGCAGAGCGAGCAGACGCCCTCGCTGGTCAGCCTGGGCGTGATCGCGTCGGACGTAACGGTGACCTCCGCGGGCGGCGTGCTGCTGCAGGCGATGCCCGGCTGCGACGACCAGACCATCGACCAGCTGGAAATGCGCTCCCCCATCCTGGGCGACGTCGCCAACGAGCTATTGTACGATCCGCCGGAAAAACTGCTGAACCTCTGGTTTAACGGGCTTCAGCCGGAGCTGTTGGAAACGCGGGAGCTGCGTTACGAATGCACCTGTTCCAGAACACGCATGGAAAAAGCGCTGATCGCGCTGGGAGAGGAAGAGCTCAAGCGCATGATTGCCGACGAGGTGGAAGGCGCGGAGCTTGTGTGCCACTTTTGCAATACGAAGTATCATTTTACCACCCCGGATCTGCTGCGGCTGTTGAACCGCGCTAGGTAGGAGCGGATATGGAAGAAAAGGCAGGCAAGGTGCTGCGCATGGCGCGGCCCGCCGCATGGTGGGCGCGGCGCGCGGCGCTGCATTACCGTAGCGGCAACCGGCGGCAGGCCGAGGTTCTGTACCGGCAGGCCGTGGCGCTGACGCCCGACAGCGTGCCGCTGAAGCTCGCCTACGCGCGGGTGCTGCAGGACATGGGCCGCTGGGAAGCCAGCAACCATCAGGCGTTCGCGGCGCTTGCGCTGGACCCGCGCAACGTTTCCACCATCAGTTTGATCGCCTATAACCTAATGGCGCTCGGCCATCTGGAAGAGGCGGCGGACGCGTTTTCCCACGTGCTGTACGCGCAGGGCGAGGGGATGGACGAAGCCTGCGCGGGGCAGCTGGACCGGCTGGAAGCAATGCTTACGCCGCCCGCGGAAACCGCCGCGCGCTACCGTATTCTGGTGGACTACGCCGCGGAAGATCTGGCCGCCGGCGAATGGGACGCCGTAGCCTACGCGCTGGAGCGCGCCTGCGACATTCCCCGGGGCGACGAGCGCTGCCACACGCTGCGCGCCCTGTATTACAAGGCGCTGGAACAGCCCGGATTAGCCGTGCAGGAAGCGGTCGCCGCCTGCCGCCTTGCCCCGCAAAGCAGCCGTACCTGGTGCGTGCTTGCGGAGCTCAGCGGCGCCATGGGAAAACACAAACAGGCGTACGCCGCGCTGCTGCTGGCCGCCGCCCGCGCGCTGACCGCGGCGGACGAGCAGTATGTTTGCCAAACCGCGGTGAACCTGAAGCTGTACGCCGTTCCCCTGCCGCTGCTCGCCCGCGCCGGAAACCGCGTGCAGGCGCTGTATAACAAGGGCGTGCTGCTGCTTTTGGCCGGAAAAACGCAGGACGCGCTGCAGGCGCTGGAGCAGTGCCGCGATTTGGATCCGCAGGACGTGCCCAGCCGCTATCTGCGCCGCACGGCGCAGGAAATTGCGGCTCTGCCGGCCGCGCAGGCGCAGGCCGCCGCCAAGGGTCTGCGGCTGTACCCCGCGCTTTCCGACCGGGACAGCGAAGCCTGCTACCGCGCCTTTATGGAGCCGCTCGCGGGCGGGATGGAAGCGTTCGCCCTGCGCCTGCAGAGCGACGAGAGCTACTACCGGCTGGCGCTGTACCAGGCGCACAACCCGCATACCGATATCTCCGGATTGCTGGAACAGGGTTTTCCCTTCCTGAGCGAGAATTTTACCGTGCGGATGATGCGGGAGATTTTACTGCAGCCCGACGGCGGCTTTGCGGAAAAGCAGCTCGCCATTCGGGTACTGACGCAGGACAAGCCCCAGCCGTTTGTGCTGTGGCACGGCGGGCGGCTGTCGTTCATCAAGCCGGGCAGCGGCGGCCAAACCGCTGCGGAACTGCGGCTCAAGGAGCTTTTGCTGGGCCGCGCGGGCCTGGATCCACGGCTGACGACGTACGCGCTGGGGTTGTTTCACAGGCTGCCGCAGCGCATCCGCGTGCGGCTGTCGGGTGAACGCGGCGGTTCGCTTTGGGCGGCCGTCCGGCTGCATTACGCGCTGTACGCCGCGCCCGGCGCGATTACGCCCGCGTTTCCCCGCGTGCGCCATGTGAAACGGCTCACCCGGATGCTTGCCCGCTTTGCCCCGGCGCAGCGGCAGGCGGCGCCCCGATTATGGCTTTCCGCAAACAGAGAGGAGAACCCATGAAACCGATTGATTTTGACGCGGCGTTTTCAAGCGCGCTCGGCCGCTGGATAGAGGAAAACCGCGGTCGTTATAAAACCGCCGACGAGCTGGAAGACGCGGCGACGGCGTTTTACACGCAGTGGCTGAACGCGCCTGCGGATTTTTTGGACGGAGAAACGCCCGCCGGATATTTTACGCGCTATACAAACGCCGGGGAGCTGATCGGCCAGCTGCTGGACTATCTTGCGCAGGGCGTTCCCGTGCCCGACCCGCTGCTGGTCCGCCTGCGGGAGCTTGCGGACGCGGAGGCGCTGTTTGCGCTCGCGACGAACGCCGACGCGCCCGTAGAGGCGCGGATGCACGCGATCGACATGCTGCGGGAGCTGGAAAGCGAGCTGCCGATGGTTGCCTACATCGGCTGGCAGGCGGAACGCAATTTGCCAGACGAGCTGCTGGACGCCGCCCTGGAAAGCCTCGCCGCCATGGGAAGCAAGGCGCTGGGCCCGGCGAAGATCGCCTTCACCGCGGCGGACGATACGGGCAAGGAAGCGCTCCTGGACATCCTGTGCAACAAGCCGGGCGACGACGACGTGCTCAACTTCGCCATCCGCCGCTTTCAGGCATGCCCGGATAAGCGGGCGTTGTACGCGAGCTACCTGGGCAAACTCGACGACGACCGCGCGCTGGAGCCCCTGCTCGCGGCCGCCGAGCAGAAGGACGTCGCCTATATCGACTTCATCGAGATCCGCAACGCCATCGAGCGTTTGGGCGGCGAAGCCCCCTTCCGCGATTTTTCCGACGATCCCACCTACCTTGCCGTGCAGCGGCTGCAGGTACGGTAATGAAGGAGGACGGCATGATCACACTTTTGGATATCAAGCAAGACGAAAGCATCCGCGCGCTGATCAAGGCGGGGAACCGGTACCTGGAGCACCTGGGCTATACCGATCACGGCCCGCGGCACTTAAGCTACGTCAGCCGCACGGCCAGCAACATTCTGGCGCAGCTGGGCTACAGCGAGCGCGAGATTGAGCTTGCGGCCATCGCGGGCTGGGTGCACGACGTGGGCAACTCCATCAACCGGCACGATCACGGCCCCAACGGCGCGGTGATGCTGTTCCCCATCCTGAAGGATGCGGGCATGAACCTGCAGGATGCCATCGAGATCATCACCGCCGTGGGAAACCACGAGGAGGAAAGCGGAACGGCGTCCTCCGCCGTCAGCGCGGCGCTGATCATCGCCGATAAATCGGACGCGCACAAAAGCCGGGTGCGCAACGGCACCCCGGATTTGGGAGACATCCACGACCGCGTGAATTTCGCCATCCAGAAAAACGAAGTGATCATCAACCGCAAAACCCACATCATCAAACAGTCGCTGATTATGGATAAATCAAGTTCCGTGCTTGAATACCTGTCCATCTATCTGCCCCGCATCCTGATGTGCGAAAAAGCCGCGCGGTTCTTAAAACAGGAATTCGAGCTGGAAATCAACGGGCATCCGGTGAACAACCAAGCGCCCGAGGCGTGCGAGAGGCCGCTGTAAGCATGTATTGCAAACGGTGCGGGAATTACCTGCCGGACGACGCCGTGATGTGCGACATCTGCGGCGAAACCAACCGCAAAGACGGCGGCGACCCGGGCATGCGCGGCATGCGCCAGGGCCGCCGAGGCGACGCGCCCCCGCAGATTTTGCCGGACGAGCAGCGTGACAGCGTTCCCGAATACGGAGATTACGAAATGTCCCCCCTGCCGCCGGAGCTGCACCGGGACGTGCGCCGCAAGAACTCCGGCGCGGCCGATGGCAATTACAGCCGCCCGGAAGCGCGCAGCGGCGTGCCCGTACACGGCAGCGTCATGACTCGCTTCGTAGCTTCGGACCGGAGCAAAATCAAGGGGATGCGCCACCATCACTTCAACTGGATGCTTTTGCTGGTCATCGTCGCCGCGCTTGCGGCGCTTGCCGCCGGGGGTTACTTCGTGTTCATGAAGGTCACCGACGACGGCCAGCGCATCACCGCCCGCAAACAAGTGCTGATGGCGACGGAGGACCAGATTTTGCTTGCCGCCAGCCAGGACCCCGCCGTGCGCGTGGAGCAGGAGGAAACCCTCGCATGGTTTTTATCCGTCCCCGCGCAGACCTACTGGCTGGTGGGGCAGGACTATATGGATATCGGCGATATGGCCGAGGCGGCCAAGGCATTTCGGATTGCGGACGTGCTGGACCCCGAGAATTACGACGGGCTCCTGCTGCTGGCAACGGTGTACGAGCTCTCCAACCAGGACGATCTGGCCGAGACCGTATACAAAGGCCTGATTGAAACCGTAAGCCCGTCGCGAACGGAGGCCTATACGGCGCTGATTTCCCTGCTCATCCGCCACGAGCGCGCCCCGGAAGCCGCGGACCTAATGCAGCTGGCGTACGAAAGCACGGGGCGGGAAACGTTCCGCATCCAGCGCGACAGCTTCATTCCCGAAAAGCCGGAGGTGAACGCCCAGCAGGTGGCGGGCCGCTACGAGCTGGAGCAGCACATCGGCCTTACGTCGCCCCAGGGCTACGATATATACTACACGCTGGATGATAACGCGGTGCTGCCCGAAGGGGGCACCCTGCTGACCGACGGCAGCGTGCTGATAACCGAGGGCATGTATAAGCTGCGCGCCGTGTGCGTGGTAGGCGATCTGCATTCGGACGAGTTTTCCGCGCAGTACACGGTTTACTATTCCGCGCCGTCCGCGCCCAAGGCCAACCTGGCGCCCAACACCTACAACAAGCTGCAGGAAGTCAGCCTGCGGGCGGGCGAGAAAACCTCCAATTACAAAACCAAAACCGAAGAGCAAAAGGCCAAGGAAGACGACCTGACCTTCTACTATACCTTCGACGGTTCCCAGCCCAACCCGGATATCAGCCCGATTTACGATGGAACGCCCATCAAGCTGCCCACCGGGCGCGTCATTTTGCGGGCGATGGTGGTCAACGGCTACGGAAAACGCTCCTCCACAATGGAGATCGGCTATAAATTCACCGTGAAGCCCTACCTGCCCGACCCGTATTCCCGGGAAGATACCTTCGCCGATTTTAATATGGAAAAAACGCTGCTCGCCGATTTTACGGCGGCTTTCGGCCAGCCCGCGTCCACCGATCCGATCCAGTACATGTTTTACGACGGGCAGGCCCAGCAGCTGACCTATGCCTGGGGAACGGCGGCGTTCGTTCTTGCGGGCAACCAGTGGCAGCTGACAAGCGTGGATATGAACCAGGCGATCTCCCAGCCGCCGCGCGGCGTTGGCATCGGCTCTTCGGAAGCGGCCATCACCGCGGCGTTTAAGGATTTCGGCATGCCGCCAAACCAGGACGGCAGCCGTAACCTGTATTATGCCGACCCGGATATCGGCGTGATTCTGAAAAACGAGGACGGCACCCGCACCATCCAGTATTCCACCACGACGCTGAAGAGCAAGCCGCTGATCTTGCAGTTTATACTCGACGGGCAGGGCGTCTGCACGCGCATCGTTCACTTCATACGGCAGTAGCGGCAATTCACGCCGCTGCCAAAAAGGCAGACACGCTGTGTCTGCCTCGCGGCAACCCACCCGGAACGGCGTCCGAATCGCTCGGCCCCGGCAGGTTCGATCTAGGAAGCCCTCGATCACGGTTTGATCTTACATCCTGTATGTTAATCCGCAATCACAGCCAAATGAAACTTGGGTTAAATCATAGCCGAGGCATGCATTTCATGAGCCAGGCCCGCATATGAAGACGATCGAACCGCAGCATTTTTGCAACTATACCAAACTAACATTTCCGAAGGGTCTCCGCCTCCGGGTTTTTCATTTTCCAAGCCGTTCACAAAGCGACGATAGCCGGCGGATCGGCCGCGAAGCAATATCTCCGATGGCCGGGCATCTTTCGAAAAAGTAATTTCTGACAATCGAATACATACTGTTGACAAGCTTACTACTGCGTGTTACTATATAGCAGTAGTGAGTGATACTGCATACCAGTCCTACGGAGTAGAAGGGAGCGATTACGCTGGAAAACCTGACGGAAATGTTAAAAGGCGTGCTTGAAGGCTGCGTCCTGGAAATTATATGCCGCGGAGAAACCTACGGCTACGAAATTACACGGCGGCTGAACGCCCTGGGCTTCACGGACGTTGTGGAAGGAACGGTGTACACAATCCTGATTCGGCTGGAAAGCGGCAAGATGGTAGAGATCGTGAAAAAGCCTTCCGATATAGGGCCGCCGCGCAAGTTTTTCTCGCTCAACGACGCGGGGCGCGAAGAGCTGCGGCGATTTTGGGAGAAATGGGAATTTGTAGCGTCGAAAATCAACCAACTAAAGGAGGAGCAAGCGAATGTCTGATTTTCTCGATCAATATTTCAATCTCAAGAAAATGTTCGCGGTCAAGCGCGAGTACAGGCGGAAGATGGCAAGGGTGAAGGCTCTGCCCGAAGACTATCAATACGTTTTCAAGAAAATCCAGAGCCACATGTGGATGTTCGCATCGGGAGCCGGCTATGACATGCTGAAGATCCAATACGACTTGATCGAACTATTCGAGTCCGGCGCGGCGAATGGCAAACCTGTATTGGAGATTACCGGCGAGGATGTGGCCGCTTTCTGCGAAGAGCTACTGCACAACGCTCATACATACACAGAAAACTGGCGCGAAGCGCTCAACCGGGACATACGCAAAAAGCTTGGGAAAGGTGAGATTTCAAAATGACCCAGACCGCAATTCAAGTGAAAGGCCTGAAAAAATCATTCAAATCTACGGAAGTTCTGAAAAACGTCAATTTCGAGGTGAAAAAGGGCAGTATTTTCGCTCTGCTCGGCTCAAACGGCGCAGGCAAAACGACCATGATCAAAATCCTCGCCACGCTGCTCAAGCAGGACGGCGGAACCGCCGTCGTCAACGGCTTTGACGTAGCGATAAAACCCGACAATGTTCGGCAGTCCATCAGCCTGACCGGGCAATTTGCCGCCGTAGACGAAGTGCTGACCGGCCGGGAAAATTTGATCATGATCGCCAGGCTGAGGCACCTTGGCAATCCCCGCCAGGTTGCTGACGATTTGCTGAAACGCTTCGGTTTGTCCGACGCCGCCGACCGCAAGGTGGCCGGTTACTCGGGCGGCATGCGCCGCAGGCTCGACATTGCCATGAGCCTTGTGGGAGAGCCGCAGTTGATCTTTCTGGACGAGCCGACGACCGGACTTGATCCCGAAGGACGCAACGAGGTTTGGAAGTCCATCAAAGAACTTGCCGAAGGCGGGACAACGGTATTCCTGACCACGCAGTATTTGGAGGAAGCCGAGCAGCTTGCCGACCAAATCGGCATTCTGCATCAAGGCAGGATTATCGTAAGCGGTACGCTCGCGGAGCTGAAAACGCTGTTCCCACCCGCGAAGGTGGAGTACATCGAAAAACAGCCGACGCTGGAGGAGATATTTCTCGCACTCATCGGCCAAAAGGAGGAAGAATAATGGAAGCGATACAAAAACACTATTTCAGCGATATGCGCGTGATGCTCGGGCGCTCGATGCGCCACGTCTGCCGCAGCGTGGATACCATTATTAAGGTTGCCCTCATGCCCATCGCATTTATGCTGTTGTTCGTCTATGTATTCGGCGGCGCGATTCTAACCGGCGCCGGCAATTATGTGAATTACCAACTGCCCGGCATCCTGTTGATTGCGATTGCAAGCGGAGTATCCTACGCGGCATACCGTTTGTTTTTAGATATGCAAAGCGGCATATTCGAGCGGTTCCACTCGATGCCGATCGCCGGCTCCACCGTATTGTGGGGGCATGTGCTGACCTCGCTTATCTCCAACGCCATTTCGGTTGCCGTCATCATTCTCGTTGCGCTCGTAATCGGCTTTCGTTCGTCGGCGGGGTTGTTATCGTGGCTCGCCGTAGCAGGCATATTAACGCTGTTTACGCTGGCCCTGACCTGGATCGCGGTCATTGCCGGACTGTCCGCAAAATCGATGGACGGCGCGATTGCTTTTTCTTATCCGTTGATTTTCCTGCCGTTCATCAGCTCTGCGTTTGTACCGACCGAGTCGATGCCCTCATTCGTCCACGCGTTTGCGGAAAACCAGCCGGTAACCGCGATTGTAAACGCCATCCGCGCCTTGTTTTCCGGTCAGCCGGTGGGCAACGATCTGTGGATTGCGCTTGCATGGTGCTTAGGCATTCTTGTGATTGCCTACGGCTTCGCGCTGCTGGCGTATAAGCGCAAAGTCGCATAAAGCCGTAACGTAGGGCGCGGCATGAATCTGGGTTGTATCATTCCGTGATTACAAGGCTGCGCCGCCGCTGTAAACCAGCGGCGGCGCAGCCTTTTTCTTTCCGTAAAGGTTACATATTCGCCGCCCCGGCCACGAACAGGATCACCGCCGCCGCAAGGGCAAGGACGGCGAACACGTAGCAGGTGATCGCGGTGGCCTTGTCGCTTGGCTCCTTGCTGCCGGTAAACATTTTAAGCTTTTGCTTGACGAACTTCATCAGGCTTTGCGGCGCGAACACGCCGATGAACAGGCAGAACAACCCGTACGCGGCGCAGGCGACGCCGCCGACCCAATATCCGGTTTCCATGGAAAAACCTCCTTATATTTCCTGTTTGGGGAGCCGCCTTCCAAGGCGGCTTGCGTTCGTTTGGGGGGAATGCAAGGCGCGGCACAGGCATATGCCGCCAAATACGGCTAACGCATAAGCCTGCGGATGCGTTTCATGCACAGCAGGAACACGCAGGTAGAGAGTAAAAGGATGACGGCGGCGTACAACAGCGTGCTGCCCCAGCCCGCCGTACCCTGCACGATCTCGGTCAGCCCTCGGTACGCCCAGTAGAACGGGCTCCACATCACGGTGAAATGCCAGGCGGGATCGACCAGCTCGTACACCACCACCGAGGCGATCATCGGCATCATCAGCATCTTCACGCTGCCGGCCGCCTCGATATAGTCCGTCGATGCCAGGCCGATGGTGAAGGCGACGATGATGGAGATCAGCGCGTCGGCGACGATCATTATAAGGATCTGCCC
>JAEWTC010000225.1 GCA_023459675.1 Bacillota bacterium
TCTCCGCCGAAATTCAGATGGTGCCGCAGAATTACGTAACCCCGGACGCCGAAAACGCCGAGAAGATTCAAAAGATGCTCGATATGCTGGACGATAATGACGATGTGCAGAACGTTTGGCACAACGCGGAGTTGCCAGACGGCTGAAAAGGCATGACCTGCGGTGTCAGCTTCGGGATGGCAGTCGGCATCACTTACCAACGAGTAAGCTCAGCCTCCTGCCACCCTTGCTTCCTAGCATCTCACGCCTTTTGAGCCGTCTGGATGCGGCGATGAGTGTGTTGGGAACGTACAATCTGCGTTGTCAGCAAAAAGCGGTGAAGGCATCACTTACAGACGTGTAAGCTCAGACCTTCACCGCTTTTTGCCCCACTCGGTTTGATTGTCGCAGGCTTCACTCCCGTTTGCCAGCTTTGTCAAACCTCCCATTGAAGCTTCGCTTTCGACTTCGTCGAAGCTGCCAAAGGCAGCGCGCTCTCCTTCAATGCCTTGTAATTCAACCCTTTTGAGTCATCTGGATGCGCACCTTTCAATGAGGTATTCTATGTTCACAGGAAAAACACAACAGGTGCTGAATTGATTCAACCATAGAATCCTTCGAAAAAATCGAATTCCCATCTGAACTCTATTATTGTTGCACTTTCCGGCAGAGGTCATCCTCAGACAGGTCTTTACCAATTATTGTTTCTACGAAAATAATCTGAATTAGCTTGACTAATTCGGGTGTTCTTGGCACCATAGATTCCATATTAAGCCTTAAAACTTCGTATCACACTTTGTTGTACATTTCGCAGTTATTAAAAACAAGACTGATGCTCTAAGGAGGTGAGTGGATGCGTATAACCTCCAATGAACTATGCTCGTTTTTGCTAACAGCATTTTTGATTCAAAGAAATCATTCGGTTGCGAAGCAACCGCACCACCATTTTTCATTCCTCACTCCTCATTCCTCATTAACCTGTCACGTGAGCCCTTCCTCCATCAGCCTGCCGACCTCTTTCAGCGCTTCGGCGTGGAAGTAGAACACCTGGCGGCGCTCGTAGTGCATGGCGTGTTCGACCTTGAACCACTCCAGGCCGTTGATGTAGCGCAGGGTGAGCACGAGGCGGAAGCGTTCGTCCGATAATTGCTCGATCAGCGCCAGGCGCACCGCGAGGGACTCCGAAATGTGATCGAGCAGCTGCCGCAGGCGGTTTTGCGCCTCGATGAAGTCCAGGGAGCGTTCTTCAAAGCTGCCGTGGCCGGCCAGGCGGATGTGCGCCTGGGATAGGTGGCCGGTGGCGCGGGTGGTGGCGGCGCGAAGCGTGTCCAGCTCGTCGAGGAGGGCGTCGCGGCGGCAGCACAGATCGCGGTAATCCGAAAGCCAGTGTTTCGCGGCCTGCGACCGCTCCTGTTCGGGCTGCATCAGGTTTCTCCTTTGGCGGGGTCGGTTCTGTGCAGGATATCCGCGGCGATCTGCAAACCGTCGCGGATGCCCAGGGCGTATACGGCGGCGAGCGATTGCCTGTCCGGCGGCAGCGCGCGGGCCATGCGCAGGGCCTTGCGCCGCGCCTTGCGGGCTTGCCTGGAGCGAATTCGCGTGTTTACGTTCATACGGCCTCCTTTGTGTGTACCATCAGTCCATATATGGGCCGGTGGTGTGTTTGTGTACACATTATAGCGAATGAGATTGTGTATGTCAACACAATTATGCAATGAATTTGTGTAGACCTCCACATTTGTTTGTGTTACAATGAGAAAAACGGAGGTGGAAGGGTTGCAGGAAAGGCTGAAAACAATCCGCAAAACCATGAAGCTGACCCAACAGCAATTTGCGCGGAAGATCGGCGTATCCCGCGACATTGTGGCTTCTTGGGAAATCGGCCGCGTGCAGCCTTCGGAAGCGATGCTGCGGCTGATCAGCAGGGAGTGCGCCGTCGGTTACGAATGGCTGAAATACGGGGCCGGGGAAATGGATGCGTGCCGGGAAGCGACGGAAGCGGAAAAACTGGCGAAAATCCTGGAAGGGGACAACGCCTTTATGAAGGCGTTTCTGCAGGGCCTTGCCGAGCTTCCCAAGGAAGCGTGGGAGGCGATGGAGGCTTTCATGCGCGGCCTGCAGCACGAGCATAACCCCTGACGGGCTGCCGCCCGCGCAGGACCGGACCATGGCACACCGCCCGCGATTCCCGCGCGGGCTTTATTTGCATACGGATCCGGGCGGGCGCCGCGCCCGGCGTACTGCCGGATCACCTGGCGCCTCCGGGGGTCGGTGCGCCGCGGCGGCGGGTTTCGGCGGGCGGAAAGGGAGAGTGCCCGTTCATAATAGCGAACATATGTTCGCTTGTCAATGCCTGCGGGCAAATTTTCCGGCCTTTGTGTCTGTTCGCTGCGCTCCCCGGAGGCGCGCAAGCCGCGGCGCGGCTGTATTTTAGAATGCGAACCGGGGGAAGCCCGCCCCTGCGTGGTGGAAGGAGCGGTGAAACGGAGACGTGGGCGCAAAACGATTACCAGGGTACGGGTGCTGCGGGATATGGCGGAGAAAGACAAACGCCATAAAAGCCCAATACAAACGATTGCAGAATCCGAAACATCGGGAGATGGCGGTAAACGAAGTTTGCCGTAAGCGGGGAACATGTCGCAAAACGACTTTCGAGAAACGGCGGAAACGTCAATAAAAAGGAAGCGCATAGGCGCTTCCTTTTCCCGCAGGCCGTCTGTTGCGGCTGTCCCCCGCAATAGTTACGGCATTTGTTCGTTTTCGTTTACGAGGGCTTGTATTTGTTCTGAAAAAAACCGTCCAGCAGGGTCTGATCCAGAAACGGAAGCAGGGGAAGGATTTTCGAAAAGCCGTACTTCTCCACGCAGGCGGCCGCTGCCTCGGTCAGCTTCTCCTTTTTCAGAAAGGGGGCGAGCATTACCAGCTCGTGAACGCCGCCCTTCTGGAGCGCGACGTCGGCCAGACGGGCGACGGCTTTCTTGCCCAGAAACGGCACAGCTGGCATGATCAGCTTCATATCCAGCCCGTCTTCCAGCGCAAGGGAGAGGCATTCCTCCACGGCGGCTTTGCTGAGGAAGGGCAAAAGCCCCGTCAAGCCCTGAAAGCTTTTCTCGCGCCGCATGCTCCGCACGGCTAGCGCGTCCAGCGTGCTTTCGCTCAAAAACGGCGCGGCCATGATGAGCTCCTTCATGGATACGTCCTGTACGCTTTCCCATAGCTTTTCGGCCTGATTGGGCTTCACCAGCGGGGCGACGTCCAGAAACGCTTCGGCTGACAGCGGCGTTTCCACGGGTTCGTCGTGGATGAGCTTGTTCACCACCGCGGCGGCTGGTTCGTTGCCCAGCAGCTCGTCGATGGTGACGCCCAGAATTTCGGCAAGCTCGCCAAGCTTTCCGATATCGGGCATGGTTTGCCCGCGCTCCCAGTTGCTGACGGCCTGAAAGCTGATGTTCAGGCGGTCCGCGAGTTCCATCTGGGTCATATTGCGCGCCTTGCGCAGGGATGTGATGGTTCTGCTGACGTGCTGCATGTCAAACATGGATGTTCCCCTCCTACTTCATTGACCGTGTGTCTGTCCAGAATGCCTGGGCCTGCCGGAGGCTTGTTTCGTCCCATGCGTTCAAGGCGCGGGCCGAACGCCATGCCTGGCTGGCGCGCTTCCCCGCCCATGCCGTGCGCCTTGCGCCAAGCCTTGCAAACCACTGCCGGATCCGGCGCATATCGCCGCCCCCCTTCCGCGGGGATGGCGTGCCTCCCCAGCACGAACAGCATAAAACGGAGGCGGGCAGGCGTACAGCAAGCAGCCGTTGAGTTGGCGCATTTTTACGGCGGAAACGGCGCAAACGCTTGCAGCGTAAGAAAAACCCCGCGGGCTCCCGCGGCGATGCCGCCGGAACCCGGGGGTTATCTCAAGCGGCGGTTGAATCGGGGGGAATGGGGAAAGCCGTCACAGGTTCAAATCGGAGCGGAGCAGGCTGTACAGGGTTAAATCCACCACGCCGCGCCCCGCCCACAGATAACCCTGGCGGATGGTGCCCTCCCGTGTGAAGCCGTTGTTTTGCAGCACGCCGTGGGAGCGCGTGTTTTCCGGCATCACGAACGCCTGTACGCGGTTGACGCCGATTTCGGTAAACAGGTAGTTCGTCATCAGCCGCACGGCTCCGGTGGCGATGCCCCGCCCCCAGTAGGCCTCGTGGATGCGGTAGCCGATGGTCACCATGCGCGCCACGAGCTCGTAGTCGAACATCTCCGCTATGCCCACGATCCGGCTGGGATCGTTTGCCAGGCAGATGCCCAGCGTCAGTGTTTTTTTCTTGCCGAAATCGCGCTCGAAGTGGCCGATGATGTTTTCCACGGCCTCGCGCGTTTTGCGCGCGCTTCCGGGCGTATAGCGGAACAGGTTCTCGTTCATGTAGATTTCGGCCATGCCGTCCAGATCGGTTTTCTCAATCTTGCGGAGGATGAGCGTATCCGATTGGAGATACGGGTAGGAAGCGAACAGATCTTTGGCCATGGGAGGGCTCCTGTTCAAGTGAATTTGGGAGGCGGTTGTCCCCGGACTTGGCTTTGGCCGCGCGAGGCGCGGCCAAAGCGGAGAATAACTGCGGGGGAACTGCTTTTCGTTATGGGGATGGCGGTTTACGCGTTATCGTCGTCCCGGCGGTCATAACGGGTGGAGCGGCGGCCTGTGCGCGGCGCTTCGCCGGGTTGCCGGTCTGCGGCGTCCGGCGCTTGCTGCTGCGGCCTTGCGTAGGGGTTGGCGGGCTGCTGGGGCGCCTGCGGCTGCTGCTGGGGCGAGGAGAAGGGCGCGGGCCGCTGTGCGTAGGGGTTGGGCGTGCGGCCCTCGGCCTGCTGATAGGGGTTGGGCGGCGTTTGCGGGCCTTGCGGCGGCTTTGCGTAGGGGTTGGGCCGCTGGTAGGGGTTTTGGCCGTCCTTCTGCTGGCCTGCCGCCGTGGGCGGCGCGGCCGCTGCGCGGCGGGCGTAGGGGTTGTGCGCGGCGGATTGCTGCTGCGAGCGCTGCCTTGCGGCCGCGGCGCGCTGGGCTGCCTTGCGCTTCTTGTTCTGGGTCAGCGCGTAGGCGTATACGCCGCCCGCGCCGCCCACCAGCACGATGCCGCCCAGCACCAGGCCCACCCAGTTGCTGCCGGTTTGGGTTTCCTTGGTTTCCTCTTCATAGGTGATGGGGATCATGGTGCCGATCGCGAAGGTGGCCGTCGGTTCCGGCGTGGGGGATTCGCTGGTCAAAGGCGCGGTCGGCGTGGCGTAGGGGTTGAACGGCGCGTAGGATACGTTCAGGTTCGCGGAGGGGTTCTGCCACGTGCCTACGTTCCAGTCTTCCACGGCGGATACCTGCCCCTGCGTGGCTGAGCCGGTGGAAGAGGACGAGGAGGTGTTGGAGGTGCTCGAACCGGAGTTCAGGATGCCCTGCAGGTAATTGCTGGAGTTCAGGAAGGTGGGAAGCTCGGCAAGGCTCAATACCTTGAAGTACGAGCCGCTCACCCAGCCCTGTACGCCGTTTTGGTTGATGTTGTACCAGGTGACGCCGTTGATGGTCTGCGTGCCCAGCACCAGGCCGAAGGCATACTGGTTGAGCACGCCGATGCGCGATCCGCCCGGCGTTTGCCGGAAGTTGACGGAGCCGCTGGTGATGTAGCCGTAGCTGGACGCGGCGTTGGGATCGTACGGCGCGGCGGTGACCACGGGCGTTGCGGTGGGCACGGCGCTGGCCAGATAGGCGGCGGTCTCCTGCGCGGACATCGGGCGGATCTGGTCGTCGCGGATATAGCCGGACTGCGTGCCGTAGTAGCTGACGTTCCACGTATACCCTTCGAAGAACACCTGCTCGGTTACGTACACCGCCTGGTCTTCCTTGAGCCACGCGGCGATGGAGGCCTGGGAGCCGGGAACGTTGCGCAGCGGAACGTCGTCGCCCAGGGTGAGGTAATAGCCGGAGTGCTGCGTCGGCGAAGGCGAGGGCGAAGGCGCGGTGGTGGGCGTGGCGTGCGCGGCATTATAGGCGTCGATGTACAGCTGCGCTTCCCCGGGCGTTAGGGTGCGTACGGAGGCAAAGGGCAGCAGCCCGATGGTCGATTCGCCCAGATACGTCTGCGCGCCGGTCCATACGGTGCCGCCGACGTCGGTTTGGCCGTTCAGGTACAAAAGCGTATCGGCCTGGAGGGTTTTGATGATGGAATTATCGTTGAAGTTGGCGTTATCGCGCAGGGCCACCTGGGTGAGCGTAACGGCGAAGCCCACGTACATGGAGCTTGGGCTTGCGGAGGGCGAAGCGCTGACCGTTGCGGTGGGCGCGGTTGAAGGCGAGGGGGAATTGGTGGGGCTGGCCGTGGGCGCGCTGGAGGGCGAGGGCGACGGCGAAGGCGAAGGAGACGGCGACGGCGACGGCGAGGGCGAGGGGGTGACGTAGGTTTCGTCCACGGTCAGCAGGCTCAGCCACACATAGCAATCGGTATTCGCGTAGCGGACGTAGGCCCAGGTGCGGTCGCCGATGGCGAAGGTGCCGTGCACCCACACGGCGCTTCCCTTGGTGGTTTGGAATACGATGTTGGTCGTGGAGGCGCTGTCCGGAGCGGAGCGCAGGCGCACGCCGGTATCGTTGGTCACGGCGGGCTTGCCGACCGCCGTGAAACCCGGATAGGTCGCGGAGATATCGGCGGGCTGATCATCCGCGCCGGGCATTCCCGCGGGCGTGCCGGAGGGGGAGACCGCAGGCGATTGGGTGATCGTTTCGGTAGGCGCTGCGGACGGGCTGGGGCTGGGCGTGTCCGCCGGGCTTTCCGTGGGGGAAGCCGTGGGCGCCGTCGTGGGAGACGCCGTGGGGCTGGTCAGCGTCAGCAGGCTCAGCCATACATAGCAATCCGTGTTCTGATAGCGGATATAGGCCCATTGGGTATCGCCGACCATGAAGGAGCCGTGGACATACACCTCGGTGCCCTGCACCACCTGGAACAGGATGGTTTGATCGGACGCGGAGCTGGGCTCGGAGCGGAAGCGCACGGCGGTATTGTTGGTGACCGCGGTGGCGGCGACGACGGTGTAATCCGGGTGCTGGGCGGAGATATCCGCCGGTTCGCCCGCGGGGGATTCGGAGGGCAAGGGCGAGGGGCTGACCGTTTCAGGCGCGGCGGACGGCGGGGCCGTTTCGCCGGCCGTATAGGTGAATGTGATCGTATCGGGCGCTGCCACGCCGTTTGCAACCGTTACGGAGTATTGCTGGGCGGCGTCCGCCGCCAGCACGTAGCCCGCGGGCACGTGGGCCGCGTCGGGCACAACGGTGTAAGCGCCGGCCTCAAGCGACAGGGTTTGGTCGGATGCGATAGGCGCGCCGCCCCCGTCCAGGTAGCGCACGGTGAGCGTTCCGTTCTGAGGCGCGGCCGTTTCCGCAACCAGGTCGATGAGGCTGAACCAGACGTAGCAATCGGTATCCTGATAACGGATGGAGGCCCATTCCCGGTCGTCCTTAAGGAAGGTGCCGTAGACCCACACCTGCGTGCCCTGGTTGACGGCGGGGAAGGCGATGTTTTCGGTATTGACGGTGCTGGGCGAGGAGCGGAAGTTAACGGCGGTGGTGTTGGTGACGGCGTTGCTTTCCACGGGCGAGAGCGCGGGCGTTTGGGCGGCGGTCTGCGCCAGCACGAAGGTGACCGTGGCGGGCGAAACCGCACCGGACGCGTCCACCGTGACGGTGAACGACGGTTGGGAGGACGCGGAGAGGGCGTAGCCCTCCGGAATGGTGGAGGTATCGATGGAAACCGTGTTGGCGCCCTCGGGCAGCGTTACGGTTTTCGCGTCGCCGATCTGGGCGCCGCTTTCGTCCTGATAGAGGATGGTCAGCGTCCCGGTGACGGGCGGCTGTTCAACCGCTTCGTACTGGAAGGTGACCGAGGCCGGGGAAACCGCGCCGGACGCATCCACCGTTACGGTGTATTCCGCGGGCGAGGAGGCGGCAAGCGTATACCCGGCGGGCACGAGGGCGGCCGTGGGGGTAACGGTGTGCTGCCCCTGTTCCAGCGTGCGGGTTTCGGGCGAGGTCAGCTGCGTGCCGGCCAGATCGGTATAATACACGGCCAGCGTGCCCGTGGCGGGGGTTACCTGCGTGGGCGCGAAAACGAACGTGACGGACGCGGGGGACACGTTGCCTGATGCGTCCACCGTTACGCTCTGCTGGGATTCCCCGCTGAGCGTGTAGCCTTCGGGCACAAGGGCCGGGTTGGGCGTTATGGTATGCGTGCCGGAGGCAAGCTCCAGCACCTCGGGCGCAACCAGCGCCGCGCCGTTTGCGTCCGTATAGTTGACGGTCAGATAACCGGTGACGATCTGCGGTTCGTACAGGAAGGTAACGCTTGCGGGGGTAACGTTTCCCTGCTCGTCCACGGTGACGTCCGCCTGCGCGGGGCCGTCGGCGGAGAGAACGTAGCCCGCGGCCAAATCGGCGGGGGCGGGGGTCACGGTATAGGCGCCGGGGTCAAGCATCTGCGTTTGCGCGCTGGCAACCGGCGTGCCGGACAGATCGGTATAGTTGATCTGCAAGGCGCCCTGCACGGCCTGCTTCTGGAAATAGAACGTCACCCACGCGGGCGTTGCCGTGCCGGTTTGGTCCACGGTGACGGTCTGGGACGCCTCGCCGGTCAGGGTATAATTGGCGGGCACCAGCCCGGTATCGGCGGTGACCACGTTGGGCTGCTCAAAATACGCGAGCACCACTTCGTAATGCAGGACGTTGGCATTGTCCTCGGCGTCCACGTAGTACACCGGCACCTCGGCGGGCGCAACGATCAGGGGAAGCTCGGCGGTGGAGACGTACAGGCGGTAGGTGTCGATCATGACCTCGTTTTGGTAGGCGGTGATCAGCGTGGACCAGCCTTCAAAATCCAGCGTGTTGATATCGGTAACCAGCGTTTCGCCGCTTTGGGGCGTGAAGGTATAGGGCGCGGTTTCACTGGCGGTGATGGTAAGGGTCATCGGGTACGCAAAGGCCTCGGGCGGGAGCATCAGCCAATAGGCCTTGCCCTGCGGGCTTAAGGCGGGGGTTGCGGGCAGGGTCAGCGCTTCGCCGTCCGCCTGCAGGCGGTAGGTGACGCTGATCGTGGGCATGGTTAATAGCTCCTCCGGGGTAAGCTCCGCAGCCACGGCGGTCTGCCAGAGCAGCAGGAGAGCCGCAAGCAAAACGAACAGGGCTTTGCGCAGGCGGGGAGTTGATTGTATCTTCATCACAGGAGTTCCTCCTTTTTGGATCTGCCGGAATGGACTATCCTCGGATGTCTAGAGTGTAATGCTTTTGTAACAGATTGTCAATATTATTCGGCTGCCGCGGGCGCGTTGCAAAGGATGGGAGAGCGGAACAAGGGTTCTTCCGCGCGGGTGTAGAATAGCAAGGGGACGGTTGGAAGGGGGCGCTTGCATGGCGGAGTACGACAACCTGGCAGAGGGTACGCTTGGGGAGACGGAGGTTTACCGGGGCAGGGTGTTCAGCGTAGGCGAGCGAACCGTGCGGCTGCCGGACGGCAGACAGGCTCCGCGTGAGATTGTGCACCATCTGGGCGCGGCCGCCGTGGTGCCCGTGGACGCGCAGGGGCGGGTGACGCTGGTACGCCAGTTCCGCACCGCAATCGGCGCGGTAACGCTGGAGATTCCCGCCGGAAAGCTGGATACCGCACAGGAAAACCCGCTGGACTGCGCTCACCGCGAGCTGATGGAGGAAACGGGGCTTGCGGCGGAGCGCATGGAGCTGCTCACCCGGCTTACGCCCACCCCCGGCTACTGCACCGAGGTGGTGAACCTGTACCTTGCCACGGAGTTAAGCAAGGGCCGTATGCGGCTGGACGAGGACGAGTTCCTCACCGTGGAGCGCATGCCGCTTGCAGAGGCGGCGGACATGGTGATGCGCGGAGAGCTTGCGGACGCGAAAACCGCGGTCGGTATCCTGATGGCGTACCGGAAGCTCTGCTGATACAACGATCCAAAACGCCTTGAGATTCCATCAAAGGAGATTGCAACCCGATGCCATATGATCCCCTGTTTGACCTGAGCGTGATCGAAACCCAACGGCTTTTGCTGCGGCCCGCGCGTATGCGCGACGCGGAGGATATGTACGAGTACTCCAAAGACCCCGAGGTAGCTCTGCACGTGCTGTGGGACGCCCACCAGTCCCTGCGGGAAACGCGCCAGGTTTTGCGGCACATGATCCGGGATTATCATTACGCGCCGCCGTTTACCTATGTGATCGAGCTTACGGAGGAGGCGCGGGTGATCGGCACCATCGGGCTGATGAACTTCAGCCGTGCCAACCGCTCCGCCGAGGTGGGGTACTCCTTGAGCCGCGCGTACTGGAACCGGGGGCTGATGACCGAGGCGCTCAAGGGGATGCTGCGGTATTGTTTTGAGGATTTGCTGCTCAACCGGGTGGAGGCGCAGCACGAGACCGATAACCCCGCCAGCGGCGCGGTGATGCGCCACGTGGGCATGCATCATGAGGGCACGCTGAAGAAGCGCCTCTTCAACAAAGGGGAGTTTCGGGATATGGAGCTGTACGCGGTGCTGAAGGAGGAGTTTCATGCGCATGCGTAATGCCGCAAGGCGCGCGGCGGCGCTGGTGCTTGTCGCCGCGCTGCTGGCGCTTGTCACCGGCTGTACGGACAAGAGCGCCGCTTACGACAAGGCGCTGGCCGTTTTCGGCACGGGCGATTACGCGGCTGCCGCCGAGGCGTTTACGAAGATCGGCAATTATCTGGAGGCCGAAACCTACGCGGCCTACGCGCAGGGGCTGACCTACTGGGAGCAGGGCGGGTATACGGAGGCGGAGCCGTTTTTCGAAAAGACGCGCAACTTCATGTACGGCGAGCAGCGCTACCTGTACTGTCACGCCGCCGTGCTGGAAGCCGCCGGGCAGTTTGCGGACGCGGCGCTTGGGTATGATGGCGTGGGCGCGTTTGAGAACGCGCCCCTGCGCGCCGCGTATTGCCGGGGGCGCGCCGCGGTGGAGCGCGAGGATTACGAGGCCGCGCTGATCGGCTATAAGGACGCGGGCGATTATGCCGACGCCGCCGCGCGGCTGGACGCGTTGAACTTTGAAATCTACTCCCGCGCCACGGAGTTCAAGGACGCGCAGGCGTACGAGAAGGCGTTTCAGCTGTTTACCCTGCTGGGCGATCAATACGACGCGCCGGAGCTGGCGCGCGTCTGCAAAAACTTCCTGTTGGACCAAACGTATGCGGACGCCGAGGCGAAAATCGCCGCGAACGACCTGCAGGGGGCATACGAGGCGTTTTCCATGCTGGCGGGCTACCGCGACGCGCAGACGCGGGCGACCGAGCTTGCCGCGCAGCTGGGGATCGACCTGACGCAGGGGGATTAACGCGGCCGGGAGAGGGATAACGCCCGTATCGGTATGCGTTTCCGCCGGGTTTACACCCCGCGGCGCGGGCCGGGACAATGGTTTTATGGTCACTACGCAAAGAACGAGGTGCACCGGCGTGAAAACGCGCCCCGAGATACAGGGAAATCTGATTATCCTGGCAACGGCGCTGCTCTGGAGCACGGCCGGCGTTTTAATCAAATCCATTCCATGGGGGTCGCTGTCCATCCTGTCGCTGCGCGGGCTGATTACCGTGTCCGTTTTGCTGGCGCTCAGGGTTTGGAAAATCCGCCGGGGCAAGGCGCGGCCCGTGCGCTTCACCCGGTATAACGTAGGCGCGGGCGTTGCGATGTTTGCGACCTCGGCGCTGTTTCTGGCGGCCAACAAACTGACGACGGCGGCCAACGCCATCGTGCTGCAATACATCGCCCCGATCCTTATTTTGCTGTTTACGGCGCTGGTGCAGAAACGCAGGCCTTCCAAGGCGGAAATCCTGTTGACGGTGCTGGTGTTTTTGGGCTGCGTGCTTGCGTTTTCGGATAAGCTGGGCGGCAACGGCCTGCTGGGGGATACGCTGGCCATCCTGGCGGGGTTCTGCTTCGCCGCGCTGATTTTGCTCAGCCAGAATAAGAACACGCAAGCCGAGGACGGGCAGATTATCGGCTGCGGGGCGAGTTTCCTGTTCGGCCTGCCGTTCCTGCTGACGGACCCTGCCGTTACCTTTGCGCCGGACGCCGCCGCCGCGATGCTGGCGCTGGGGCTTTTGCAGTACGCGCTGCCCAGCATTCTGTTTGCCAAGGGCGTGAAGCTGACCCGCCCCGTTTCCGCGTCCATCATTTTGACGGTGGAACCCATCATGAGCCCCGTATGGGTGTTTCTGTTCCTTGGGGAATTGCCCGGCACGCTTGCGATCCTGGGCTTCGTGCTGGTGATTTCCGCGGTCACCCTGCAATCCCTGCTCCCCCTCCTGCGCAAACCCAAACCGGGGGACGTGGAGCCGATTGCGCCGGAGTGAGATAGTTTGGTAATACATGATAAATATTGAAAAAGCGTATCCATATGGATACGCTTAAAATAAACGCATGAGTTAACCATGGAGTAACGCTAGCCTGTTCAAAAAGCCCAAGATGTTAGGAAGCTAGGGTGGCAGGAGGCAACCAAAGTAAGCGTGCACCCCGTGTGGTGCTTGCGCAAAGCGCAAAGCGAACGGAGGTTGAGACGTTTTGCAGAGCAGGCAAACAGGAGTGAAGCCTGCGACAACAAAACGGACGGATTGCTTACCGTTGCGTAAGTGATGCCGACTGCCAACCCGATAAGGGAGAGCGCAGCCCGACTAGCCGCCGAGTTTCCGGGAGAAGCGAACGGCGTAGCCCCGCCCAAGCAAAACGTTGGGCGGGGCCGAAGAAGCAGGTTGGGCTTTTTCAACAGGCGCAATCCAAGTTATAGGGTTCTTTCTTTCCCCATGAACACGCTGGCGACCGTGCCCGGCCCGCAGTGCGCGCCGATGACGGGGCCGATGAGGACGGTTTTGACGGGGCCGAGGTTGGGCACGCGCTCGCGGATGAGGGCTTCGAGGCGCTTGACGTCGTCCTCGGCGTCCGCGTGCATCA
>JAEWTC010000226.1 GCA_023459675.1 Bacillota bacterium
GCATGGTCGGGCAGGAGGAACAAGTGCTCGTGGAGAGTTTATCCAAGCGGGCAAACAACATGGTTTCCGGCAAGGGAAGGCGAAATATCACCGTCACGTTTGCAGGAGATCAGCGGGATATCGGTAAACTAATACCGGTGAAGATCACCTCGGCAGCTGTCAATACGCTGCGGGGAGAAAGAAGGATTTAGGAAATGGACAAGGTTTTACTGCAAGCGGAGCTTTTAGGCGAGGCGATTCTCGCGAGTGACGAATATATCTCCATGCGTTTGGCGGAGCAGGCTGTGATCGACGACGACGCGGCCCAGCAGCTTATTCAATCGTATTCCGAGCGCAAGGAGGCGCTGCAAAAGGCCATGAGCCAGAAGCCGCTGGACCACGAGGCCATGGCGAAGGCCGGCGAGGCCGTGAAGGAAACCGAAGCGCTGATCGCCGCCCATCCGCTGATCAGCGTGATGCGCGAGAAGAGCAGCGATTATACGGATATGATGCAGCAGGTCAACGCCGTGATCGGCCAGATTATCAACGGGGAGCCCGCGGGCGGCTGCTCCGGCTCCTGCGATAGCTGCGGAGGTTCCTGCGGCCACTAAACCCCCAGAGGTACAAGCATGCCCATATCGCCCATGATGCAGCAATACCTGAACATCAAACAGAGGTATGAACAATGCCTCCTGTTTTACCGTGTCGGCGATTTTTATGAGATGTTCTTCGAGGATGCGAAAATCGCCTCCAAGGAGCTCGAACTGGTGCTGACCGGCAAGGATTGCGGATTAGCGGAACGCGCGCCTATGTGCGGCGTTCCGCATCATGCGGTGAACGTGTATGTGCAGCGTTTGATTGAAAAAGGATACAAGGTTGCCATCTGCGAACAGCTGACCGAGCCCACCAAGGGCAAGCAGCCTGTGGAGCGGGACGTGGTCCGCGTGATCACCCCCGGCACCGTGGCCGATCTCTCCATGCTCGATGAAAAAACGAACGCCTACATCCTCTGCGTGTATTTCCGGGGGAAAGGGGCGTCGCTTGCCTATACCGACGTTTCCACGGGCGAGTTCAGCGTAACCTTCCTCGCGGACGCGGGCAAACGCCTGCGGGACGAGGCGGCGCGCATCGCCCCCCGCGAAGCGCTTACCAACGACGAGCAGGCGCTTGCGGACGCCATCGGGAGCGCCGTGCCGGTTTCCTCCGTCACCGCCTCCGCGTTTGACCGCAGGAACGCCGAAAAGGAACTGACCGCACACTTTCAGGCCGCGCACGTTTCGGCGCTCGGGTTTGAGGACAAGGATACGCGCGTGAACGCGGCGGGCGCGCTTTTGTATTACCTGCGCGACACGCAGAAGAACGCGCTTTCCCATATCACGCAGATCGCCTTCCGCCAGGGGCGGGAAACCATGCCGCTGGACCGCGCCACGCGCCGCAACCTGGAGTTGACCGAAACCATGCGTTCCGGCGAACGCAAGGGGTCGCTGCTGTGGCTGCTGGATCATACCAGAACCGCGATGGGCGCAAGGCTTCTGAAAACCTGGGTGGAAGAACCGCTGGTCAACAAAAACCGCATCGAAACGCGGCTTGCCGCCGTGGAAGCGCTTAAGGACCGGGAGCTTGCCGCGGACGAGCTTGCGGAGCTTCTGGACGGCGTGTTCGATCTGGAACGGCTCCTGTCCAAGCTCAGCTACCAGAGCTTCAACGCGCGCGACTGCCTGGCGCTCATGCGCTCCCTGCAAAACGTACAGCCGGTCAAGGAGAAGCTCAAAGCGTTTTCCGTGCCCGGCATTGAGGTGCTCTGGCATACGCTCGCCCCGCTTCCCTCGCTTACGGAGCTGATCGCAAAAGCCATCCACCCGGACGCGCCTTTGACGATCACCGAGGGCGGGATCATCGCCGACGGGTATCACGAGGAGCTAGACGGCTACCGCAACGCGGCCCTGCACGGCAAGCAGTGGCTGATGGAGCTGGAAGCCGCCGAGCGGGAAAAGACCGGCATCAAGAACCTGAAAATCCTGTATAACCGCGTTTTCGGCTATGCCATCGAGGTGACCAAAAGTTACCTGAACCTGGTGCCGGAGCGCTTTATCCGCAGGCAGACGCTGGCGGGCGCCGAACGGTTTACCTCGGCGGAGCTGCAGGAAATCGAACGCAAAATCACCGGCGCGCAGCAATCCGCCGTCGCGCTGGAAACGGAACTCTTTCAGGGCGTGCGCCAGACGATCGAGAAGGAAATCCCCGCGATCCAGCAAAACGCGCTGGCGCTCAAGACGCTGGACGTGCTGTTGTCGCTGGCCAAGGCGGCGCGGGATTACGGGTATGTAAAGCCGGAGATTACGGAGGACGGCCGCATTGAGATCATCAGCGGCCGGCACCCGATTGTCGAGCGGACGCTCAGGGACGAGGGCTTCGTGCCCAACGATACTTTGATGGACACGGCCGATCATCGCATGCTGATCGTGACCGGGCCTAACATGGCCGGCAAGAGCACCTATATGCGGCAGGTAGCGCAGATCGTCGCCATGGCGCAAACCGGCAGCTTCGTGCCCGCGTACAGCGCTTCGATCGGCGTCTGCGACCGGATTTTTACCCGCATCGGCGCGTCGGATGATCTGGCGGGCGGCCAGAGCACTTTCATGGTCGAGATGAGCGAAACCGCAAATATCCTCAGAAACGCGACCGCGGATTCGCTGATCATTCTGGACGAAATCGGCAGGGGCACCAGCACGTTCGACGGCCTGAGCATCGCCTGGGCGGTGGTGGAATACATCCTGGACCCGAAAAAAATCGGCGCGAAAACGCTGTTTGCCACGCATTATCACGAGCTCAGCGAGCTGGAAGGCCGCTATGAGGGCGTGAAGAACTACTGCATCTCCGTGATGGAACACGGAGAGGACGTCATCTTCCTAAGAAAGATCAAACCCGGCGGCGCGGATAAGAGCTACGGCGTGCACGTGGCGCGCATCGCGGGCATACCCCAGCAGGTCGTTTCCCGCGCGCATGAAATTCAGGCGCGGTTGGAGGCCAGCGACATCAACCAGGAAACCATCAGCAGCAACATTCTGGAAACGAAGAAGAAGGCGGACCGGCAAACGGATCTGTTTCATTTGAAGTATGACGAGCTGATTGCAAATCTGCAGGGGTTGGACGTCAACGCAATGACCCCCATGGAGGCGCTCAATCAACTCTACAGCCTGCGTGAAAAGGCGAGGAAGCTGTCGTGAACGCGCCGCTGCTCAAACCCATCGCACGGTTATCGCAGGACGTCGTGGGGAAGATCGCCGCCGGCGAAGTGGTGGAGCGCCCCGCCGCGGCCGTGAAAGAGCTTGTAGAAAACGCCATCGACGCGCAGGCGACCGTCATCTCCGTGGAGCTGACGGACGGCGGCGTTACGTCCCTGCGCGTGTCGGATAACGGCACCGGAATCCCGGCCGGCCAGCTGAAAATGGCGTTCGCGCGCCATGCCACCAGCAAGCTATCCTCGGCCGAGGAGCTGTTCAGCATTCATACCCTCGGGTTTCGCGGCGAGGCGCTGGCCTCTATCGCGGCTATCGCTAAAGTTACCTGCGTGTCCAGAACCGCCGACGCCGAATATGGAATGAAGGCGCAGGTGGAGGCGGGCCGTTTTCTGGATTTCTCGGAGGCCGCAAGCCCCGTGGGCACGACGATCACCGTGAAGGATTTGTTTTTCAACGCGCCGGTTCGCTTGAAGTTCTTAAAAAAACCGGCCGCGGAAGCCGCGCTGGTGTCGGATTACTTGATGAGGCTGATGCTGAGCCGGCCGGATATCGCGTTCCGCTTCGCAAGCCAGGGGAAAACCGTGTACCGCAGCACCGGGGACGGGCAGCTTATAAGCGCTGTCTACGCCGTGTACGGCAGGGAAACCGCGCAGGGCATGCGCAAGGTTTCCGGGTTTTCGGGCGGCGTGGCGGTGGACGGCCTAGTGGGCGTGCAGGACCTTGCCCGCGGCAACCGGCAGCAGCAGAGTTTCTTCGTCAACGGGCGCTATTTCCGGGACGATTTACTCAGCCGGGCGCTGGAAAGCGCGGCCGAGGGCCATGTGATGATCGGCCGGTTTCCCATCTGCGCGCTGAACCTGACGATGGCCTACGAGCATGTGGACGTCAATGTGCACCCCAACAAGCTGGAGGTGCGCTTTCAAAACCCCGCCGCCGTGATGGAAGCCGTGGAAACCGCGGTGCGCGAAGCCCTGCGGGCGGAAACCGTCGCTGGGAAAATGGCTGCGCCGCAACCGCCGCCGCAGCCTGCGCAGCCGCAGATCGAAGTCGTTCCGCTTGCGCAGGACCCGCAAACGTATACGCTGCCCATTACTGTGGATCCCGTCCGCCCCGTGCTGCATGAAACGGCGCGGGAAATTTTGCTGGCCCGGGAAATTGAGGAAGCGCCGGATGCGTGGGCCGCACCGGTAACCATCCCCATACCCGAGCCCGTGCAGGAGACGTTCCACAGCGCGAACGAACCGGCCGCGATCCGCTTCATCGGCGCCGCGTTTAACACCTATCTTCTGTTTGAGGCGGGGGACAGGCTTTTGATGGTGGATCAGCACGCGGCGCACGAACGGGTGCTGTTCGACCGGCTGATGGTGCGCTACACGGGCGGGGCCCTGTCGCAGCGGCTGCTGACGCCCATGCTTTTCAGCTTCCCCGCCAGGGACGTCGCCGCTTTGCTTGATAAAAAAGACGAGCTGGAAGCAGGCGGGTTCGAGCTGGACGTGCTGGACGCCACTACCGTCATCGTGCGCGCAACGCCGGTGATCCTTGGGGAAAGCGAGCCCGTGCGGGAGTTGCTGGTGGATATTCTGGACGATCAGCGGGGGAAAACCGCGGGCGCGGCGCGGGACCGTATCCGGCAGCGCGTGGCGCAGACGGCCTGCAAGCATGCCATCAAGGGCGGCGATCCGCTATCCCAGGCCGATGTGGAAAGCCTGCTCCGGCAGATGTTTGAAAGCGGCGTGCAGCCCACCTGCCCGCACGGCCGTCCCATCGTGCAGGAAATGAACCGGCGGGAGCTGGAAAAACGCTTCCGGCGCATTCCGTGATGAAACCGAAAGTGCTTTGCGTCGCCGGGCCTACGGCAAGCGGGAAATCCGCGCTGGGTATGGAGCTTGCCGGGCGGCTGAACGGCGAAATAGTTTGCATGGACAGCATGCAGGTGTACCGGCGCATGGATATCGGTACGGCCAAGCCCACGCGCGCGGAGCGTGCGCAGATTACCCATCATCTGGTGGATATCCTGGAACCCTGGGAGCAATATACCGCGGCGCAGTACGCCGCGGACGCGCTGCAGGCGCTGGAGGCAGTCACGGCGCGCGGCAAGGTGCCGGTGCTGGTCGGCGGGACAGGCTTCTATCTCAGCGCGCTTACGCAGGGGCTCACCCTGGGCGGCGTCCGCAGCAACAGGGCGTATCGCGATAACCTGAAAGCCATGGCGCAGGACGACGAAGGAAAACAAAAGCTGCACGCGATGCTTGCGGCCGTGGATCCGGTTTCGGCCGGGCGGCTGCACCCAAACGATATCACCCGCGTTTCCCGCGCGCTGGAAGTGTACCGGTTCACCGGCGCTCCACTGTCCGCGCAGGCGCGGCCGGAACGGGAACTGCCGTTTGATCTCTGCATTTTGGGAACGGATCTGGAACGCGCCGCGCTGTATGCGCGCATCAACGCGCGCGTGCTGCAAATGATGACGGACGGCCTTCTCACAGAAGTGGAGCAGCTGTTGCAGGCGGGCGTTTCCCCACAGGCGCAGGCTATGCAGGGAATCGGGTATAAGGAGCTGGTTCCCGTGCTCTCGGGCCAGCGGCCGCTATCCGAGGCCGTTTCGGAAATCCAGCAAAACACGCGCCGCTATGCTAAGCGCCAATGGACCTGGTTTCGGCGCAACGGCGCGGTGCGCTGGCTCAACATGGCGCAGCCCGGCGCGCGGACCGAAGCGCTGCAAATCGCGCGTCAATTTTTGGAAGGACGGGAAGTATGAACGTACGGGATCGGGCAGAGGCGGCGGAGCGCGCCTGCGCGGAGGCGTTCGCGGCGATCGACCGCGTGGCGCTCGTAAATACCGAGCGCGTGTTGGATGTTTTCCGCGCCCGGCAGGTGGCGGCGCGTCACTTTGCGCCTACCACCGGTTACGGCTATGGCGACGTCGGCCGTGATACGCTGGAAGCGGTCTACGCGGATATTTTCGGTACGGAAGCGGCCATTGTGCGCCCGCAGATTGCCTCGGGCACGCACGCGCTGTCCCTGTGCCTGTTCGGGCTGCTATTGCCCGGGGACGAACTGTTAAGCGTCACCGGCAAACCGTATGATACGATGGACGAGGTCATCGGCATTACGCAGGCAAACGCGGGCTCGCTACGCGAAATGGGCGTCCGTTACGCGCAGGTGGAAATGACCGCATCGGGGCTGGATCTGCAAGCCGTTGAAAACGCACTCAAG
This sequence comes from Bacillota bacterium, assembly GCA_023459675.1. Lineage (GTDB taxonomy): Bacteria > Bacillota > Clostridia > Christensenellales > Aristaeellaceae > CAXXOK01. The sequence goes on from JAEWTC010000226.1 coordinate 6,435, forward strand.
CCGGAAACCAAGGTCGTATACGTGCAGCGCAGCCGGGGATACGCGGCGCGGCCCACGCTGTTTCCAAAGGATTTGGCCCCGCTGGCCGCGCTTCTGAAAGCAAAGCTACCGGGTGCGTATCTGGTGGTGGATAACTGCTACGGGGAGTTCACCCGGGAGGCGGAACCCACGCACTTCGGTGCGGAGGTGTGCGTCGGCAGCCTGATCAAGAACCCCGGCGGGGGACTGGCGCCTACGGGCGGGTACATCTGCGGGTCCAGGCGGGCTATCGACCGCATCGCCTGCCGCCTGACCGCGCCGTCGGTCGGCCTGGAAATCGGCAGTTACGCCGCGGGCTACCAGCCGTTTTACCAGGGGCTTTTCCTTGCGCCGCACGTAGTTGCGCAGGCGCTGAAAACCGCGGTGCTGGCCGCGGCGCTGTTTGAAGGCCTTGGTCTTCGTACGTCGCCGGGAGTAAACGAAGCGCGCTCCGACGTCATTCAGGCGCTGGAGCTGGGTACGGCGGAGCGCGTCGTGGCGTTTTGCCGCGGCATTCAGGCCGCGTCTCCCGTGGACAGCATGGCGGCGCCGGAGCCCTGGGACATGCCCGGCTATCAGGAGCCGGTCATCATGGCAGCGGGTACGTTCGTATCCGGCGCGAGCATTGAGCTGAGCGCGGACGCGCCGCTTCGAAAGCCCTACACCGTGTATCTGCAGGGTGGGCTTACCTACGAGCATGGGAAAATCGCGTTGATCCGGACGCTGGAAATGATGGAAAAGCAGGGGTATATCGTATGAGATTGCAAAAGTACATGGCGCTGTGCGGCGTTGCGTCCCGCCGGGCGAGCGAGGAAATGATTGCCGCGGGCCGCGTAACGGTGGACGGCCAGCGTATCACCGCGATGGGAACGCAGGTGGAGCCGGGGCAGACCGTGTGCCTGGACGGCAGGCAGATTTCACCGGAGGCGGAAAAGCGCTACGTGCTTTACCATAAACCCGCGGGCGAAGTGACCACGGCCAGCGACCCGGAGGGCCGCGCCACGGTGCTTGACAAGTTCAAGGATTTTCCGGTGCGCCTGTACCCTGTGGGGCGGCTGGATTATGATTCGGAGGGCCTGCTGCTGCTGACCAACGACGGCGATCTCACCGAGCGCTTGCTGCATCCGTCAAAGGAAGTGGAGAAGGCGTATCTCGCGCGGGTCTGGGGCACGGTTACGCCGGAGGAGCTTTCCCGGCTGATGAAAGGCGTGCCGGTGGACGGCAGGATCACCAGCCGCGCCAAGGCGCGGGTAATCCGCACCGAAGACGGATATACGGACATGATGATCACCATCCACGAGGGCCGCAACCGCCAGGTGCGCAAAATGGTGGAGGCGGTCGGCCACGAGGTGGGCATGCTCCGGCGCGTGCGTTTCGGCCCGCTGTCGCTTGGCGACCTCAAACGCGGCCAATGGCGGGAACTGACCCAGGAGGAAGTTGCGCAGCTTGAGCAAACCTGATCCGCGGTCAATGTACTTTTGCTGTTCGTGCCTTGTCAACCGCAGAGCGTGCCTATACAATATAGGAGCGCTTTTTTGATTTTACACACGGGAAAGGAACGAGGCACAACATGCAGAAAATCCCCATGTCAACCCCGCTGGTAGAGATGGACGGCGACGAGATGACGCGCATCCTCTGGCAATTGATTAAGGAGAAGCTGATCCTTCCCTTTGTGGATTTGAAAACGGAGTACTACGATCTGGGCCTTGCCCGGCGGGACGAGACCGACGATCAGATCACCGTTGATTCCGCCAACGCGGCTCTACGATACGGCGTGGCCGTGAAATGCGCCACGATCACCCCCAACGCCCAGCGCGTGCAGGAATATCACCTGAAGCAGATGTGGAAAAGCCCTAACGGTACCATCCGCGCCATTATGGACGGCACGGTGTTCCGCGAGCCGATTTTGGTCAAGGGCATCAGCCCCACCGTGCGCACGTGGAAGAAGCCCATCACCATCGCCCGTCACGCATACGGAGACGTGTATAAGGACGTGGAATTCCGCGTGCCGGGCGCCGGCAGGGCCGAGATGCATTTCAAAGCCGCGCAGGGCAAGGACGCCGCCCTGACCATTCACGCGTTCGACGGCGCAGGCATCGTGCAATGCCTGTACAACCTTGATTCGAGCATCGAAAGCTTTGCCAACGCCTGCTTCTGTTATGCTCTGGAATCCAAACAGGATTTGTGGTTTTGCACCAAGGATACCATTTCCAAAATCTACGATCATCACTTCAAGGACGTGTTTGCCGATCTGTATGAAAACACCTACAAGGACGCGTTTGCCAAAGCAGGCATCGAGTATTTCTACACCCTGATCGACGACGCCGTTGCCCGCGTCATGCGCAGCGAAGGCGGCTTCATCTGGGCGCTGAAAAACTACGACGGCGACGTGATGAGCGATATGGTAGCGACCGCGTTTGGAAGCCTTGCCATGATGACCAGCGTTCTGGTGTCGCCGGGCGGGCAGTTTGAGTACGAGGCGGCGCACGGAACGGTGACGCGGCATTACTACCAGCATCTAAAGGGCATGGAAACCAGCACGAATCCCGTTGCCACCATTTTTGCCTGGACGGGCGCGCTGCATAAGCGCGGCGAGCTGGATCAAAACGACGCCTTATGCGCCTTTGCCAAGACGCTTGAAAAAGCCACCCTGCAAACCATTGAGGGCGGCTTGATGACCAAGGACCTTGCGCTGCTGTTCGAAGGCGAGGCGAAATCGCTGAACTCCGTGGATTTTCTGGACGCGGTTGCGGCTAAGCTTACAGCACTTTCAGCGTGTCGATGAAGGCTTGAAGCGGCGTGCCCAGGAAAAGCCCTGCGATGAGCAGCGCCAGCAGATGCAGCGGATACACGCCGTAGCCCAGCCATTTGGGCAGCTTTAACCCGGAGTGCGTGCGGATGAGGATGAACGGCAGCGCCAGCCACATCAGGGATTGCACCTGGAAGAACAGCCTGAGAAGCGGCGCGAAGATATTTTGATTGAGGAACGTGAACGTATATCCGAATAAGCCGGGCACCGCGTAGCTGGAGTACCCCCAGATTACGGCGGCGGCGAGGAACGTAGCCGTAATGCCGCCCTTGGAGTAGCGGACGGAATACATCGCAAGAATAAACAGCAGGCCCTCCCAGCCGTAATCGATGTTGATCGTCAGCGTTACCAACAGGCACAGCGCGGGCGCCCAGTATTGGCTGTAATACCATTTCTTTTGAATGCCCGCAATGGCGAGCACGCCAAGGCACAGCAAAAACAGGATGTTCAGGTGCGTCCACGTTGCGCCCAGCACCATAATATACAGCGGCTGGGAAATAACGCCAAGTATGAAAAGGCGCAATGCGTAGCGAAACGCGTTGTGCGTATACTCCGTGCCCACCACAAGGCACCAAACGAACAGCGGCATCGCAATGCGGCCGATCACGCGCATTTCCAGCGCCGGAAAGTAGGCAACGCCGATGTGGTCGATAACCATGGATACCAGCGCGATCATTTTCAGCATCGAGGTATCCGTATTTCCCGCGATCGTTCTCGGGCGCGCCGTGAGGGTTGCCTTCGGTGCTTCCATATACTTTCCTTACCTTATCATCTGGCCAGGAGGGTGGCGAGCAGAATTCCGCCCACCATAATGAAAACGACGAGCCCCGTTATAATCCGGACAAAGAGCTTCTGCCCGTTCTTCTTAGCCTTCGTTCGTTTGGCAGCCACAAAAACGCCCCCTTTGCCGCGGTGATGATTGCATTATATCATATGCATTCGTGCGGGAACAAGCACAATCGAAGCGCTCAGCCGCCCCTGCCGACCGAACTGTAAATTCTGTTTCTCAGCCGTATGTACGGCATTGCATTTTGTAAATTGCCGTGATATGATGTAATGGTCAAAGATGGTCAACGTTTTTGACGGGGAGGTCAATTCTATGCGCCTGAGCGATACGATTGAGCAGTTTATCAAAACCATGCTGACGCATGATGAGAATGAAATTGAGCTGAAGCGCAACGAGCTGGCGGAGTACTTCAACTGCGCTCCCTCGCAGATCAATTACGTGCTTGCAACGCGCTTTACCCCGGATCACGGGTACCTGATCCAGAGCCGCCGGGGAGGCGGGGGGTACATCCGCATTTTCCGCATGCATCAGGATACGTGCGAGCAGCTGGTTTATTTGCTGGAGGAAAGGGTTGGCGACCAGATCTCGTCGCTCAAGGCGGATCATTTAATCACCCAACTCAGGGAGCGCGAGGTGGTATCCGCCACGGAGGCGAACGTGATGCTGGCGGCAATTGCGGAAGCAAGCTATACGCTGCCCATTCACGCGGCAATCAAGGATGCGCTTCGCGCAAAGATCCTCAAGGCAATGCTCATGCAGATTGCCAGAAAGAACACGGCTTCGCAAGGAGGATAATTATGGCGATTTTCGGACGATTTACACAACGGGCACAGCAAACCATCGCCTACGCACAACAGGCGTCTGTGATCCTGAAACAACAATATGTGGGCACGGAGCATATCCTTCTTGGGCTTTTGAAGGATCCGGACCCTACCATGGAAAGGCTTCTCCCCGAGCAGGTAACCTACGCGGCCGTGATGGAGCGCGTCCGTGAGCTGGGGGAGGGGAACACCGTCGCGCGCGGCATTCTGGAGCTCACGCCGCGCAGCAAAAAGCTGCTGGAATCCAGCATCATCCAAAGCAAACGGTTTAACCACGCGTACGTGGGTACGGAGCATTTTTGGCTTGCGCTTCTTCGGGAAGAGGAGAGCGTCGCCGTCAGCATTCTGCACGATCTGGACGTCGATACCGAAGCGCTGTCGCAGATGCTGACCAAGCTTTTGCAAAGCGATAACGTCAACCCCGAATTAAGCCCCACCAAGGTGAAGGAGAAGGACGACGAGGAATCCCCCCTGGCGAAATACTGCCGTGATCTCACCAAGGCCGCGCGCGACGGGGAGCTGGATCCCGTGGTCGGCCGCGCCAAGGAGATGGAGCGGATCATTCAAATATTAAGCCGCCGCACCAAGAACAACCCGGTGCTGGTGGGCGAACCCGGCGTTGGCAAGAGCGCCGT
>JAEWTC010000227.1 GCA_023459675.1 Bacillota bacterium
AGTCCCGGCGACGAGTAATATAATCCATCTTTGCGGCAGATGTGCTATTCCCCCGGCTATCCGCCCATGGTACAATGAAAGCAAATTCAGCCGTCCGGAGGCAGCGATATGCAGTCTGCAAACCCCGTAACCGTGCGCAGGGAGACGATCGTCATTCCCACTTATGCCGCCTATCCCGCCGAAAAAGCGCCGCTGTTCATTGAAAAGCGCGCCTACCAGGGAAGCAGCGGCAAGGTATATCCGCTGCCGGTGATCGAACGAACCGCCGATGAGAAAAAGGACGTTTCCTATGACGCGCTGATTTTGGAGAACGAATATCTGGAGGTGACGATCCTACCGCAGATCGGCGGTAAGATCCACCGGGCGTACGACAAAACCATCGGGTACGATTTCGTATATCACAACCACGTGATCAAGCCCGCGCTGGTAGGCCTGGCGGGGCCGTGGGTTTCAGGCGGGATTGAGTTCAACTGGCCGCAGCACCACCGCCCGACCACGTTTGCCTGCGTGGATCACCGCACCGCGCAAAACCCGGACGGGAGTTGCAGCGTATACGTCGGCGAGACCGACCCGATGTTCGGAACCAAGGGGCTGGCGAAGATCACGCTGTATCCCGGCAAGGCGTATATCGAGATCAGCGGCCGTTTGTATAACCCGACCGCGTTCCCGCAGACCTTCCTGTGGTGGGCCAACCCCGCCGTTTCGGTAAACGACCATACCTATTCGGTGTTCCCGCCGGACGTCAGCGCCGTGATGGACCACGGCAGGCGCGCGGTATCCACCTTCCCAATCGCGACGGGCGAGTATTACAAGTACGATTATTCCGCGGGCGTGGACATTTCCCGGTATCGCAACATTAAGGTGCCGACCTCCTATATGGCGGCCTCCTCCGCGTTTGATTTCATCGGCAATTACGACGAGCAGGCGGGCGCGGGGCTTTTGCATGTGGCGGATCACCATATCGCTCCCGGAAAAAAGCAATGGACCTGGGGAAACGCCGATTTCGGCCGCGCCTGGGACCGCAACCTGACGGACGCAGACGGGCCTTACATTGAACTGATGACCGGTATTTTCACCGACAACCAGCCGGATTTCAGCTGGCTGAAGCCGCACGAGGAGAAAACCTTTCAACAATATTTCATGCCCTACCACGGCGTGGGGCGCGTATCCAACGCCACGCGGGACGCGGTAGTGGGCGTTTCCCAAACGGACGCGGGAGTCGAAGTGCGGCTGTACGCCACCGCGGCGCACGCGAACGCGGCTGTTGTGCTGACCGGCCCGGACGGCAGCGTGTACCGGAAAACGGTGAGCCTATCCCCCGCCTCCGGCTGCACCCGCTTGTTTGAAGGGCTGCGCCTTGCAAACGGCACGACCGTTACCCTGGCGGACGGCGAAACGCTCTGCGCGTACCGGCACGAGGTTGTACCGGAAAAACCTGTGCCCAGTCCCGCGCAAGCGCTGCCCGAACCCGGACAGATCAGCACCACGGAGGAGCTGTATCTGGCGGCGCTGCACCTGGAGCAGTACCGCCACGCGACGCGGGACCCCAAGGCGTATTACGAGGAAGGGCTGCGCCGCGATCCAACCGATATCCGGCTGAACAACGGCTACGGGCTTCTGCTGATACGCCGCGGGCAGGCGGAGCGGAGCATTCCGTATTTCCGCGCCGCCATCGAAAAGCAAACCTGGAAGAACGCAAACCCATATCACGGGGAATGTTTCTATCACCTGGGGCTGGCCCTGATGTTAACCGGCGAAACGGAGCTGGCGTACGACGCTTTTTATAAGGCAACCTGGAGCGCGGAAACGCAGAGCGCCGGTTTCTATTTTCTGGCCTGCCTGTGCGTGCGCAAGGGCGATCTTGCGCGGGCGCTTCAGTTTGCCGAGCAATCGCTGACGCGCAACTGGCACGACATGAACGCCCGCACGCTGAAAGCCGCTCTGCTGCGGACATCGCCCGCACAGCAGGCCGCATGGCTGAAGGACAGCGAAACCATCGACCCGCTTTGCATGGGTATCCAGTACGAGAAGGCTTTGGCCGCGCAGGATTTTTCCGCCTGGCAGGCCCTGATGCGCCAGCCCGCCTTCAACTATATCGAGCTTGCGCATACGTATCTGCAGTTTGGGCTGAACGCGGACGCGGAACGGATTCTGGCCGCCTGCCCGGCGGAGCACCCGCTGGTTTACTACATACGGGGGTTCGTATCCGCCGATCCCCTGCCGTGGCTTGCAAAAGCGGAGGCAATGCCAGTGGACGGATGCAATCCGAGCAAGTTGGAGGAGATTGCCATCCTGCGATATGCCGCGGACACGCTCCCGTCCGCGCCGCACGCCCGGTATTATTTGGGAAACCTTTCATACGATCAAAGGCAGTACGAGCTTGCCATCGAATACTGGGAGGCCGCGCTGCGGCAGAAGCCTGATTTCCCCATGTGCCTGCGGAACCTGTCCATCGCCTGCTATAACAAGCTGGCGGACGCGCCGCGGGCGATGGAACTTCTGACAAAAGCCTGTGCGCTGATGCCGGAGTATCCAAGGTTTTGGCTGGAGCGGGATCAGCTGGCGGCGAAAACCGCCTGTTCCCCGCGCGACCGGCTGGCCGTTTTGCAGCGGCACGCAGCCGAGGTTTCGCAGCGCGACGACCTCACCCTGCGCGTTATTACACTGCACAACTGCCTAAAAAACCACCGCACCGCGCTGGAGATGCTCAAAAGCCGCACGTTCCACCCGTGGGAAGGCGGCGAGGGCAAGGTGAGCGCGCAATACCGCATAGCGCTGACCGAGCTTGCCAAGCA
>JAEWTC010000228.1 GCA_023459675.1 Bacillota bacterium
CATAGCGTAAAGCGGCACGCCGCATTCTCAACATTTTGCAAAACGGGAAGGCACGAAAGGGACTATATCGGATGAGTAAACTCCATGAAGAGTGCGGCGTATTCGGAATTTACCTGAACAACGGCGCCAAGGGCGTGGTGCAGCCCGTGTACCACGCGCTGTACGCCCTGCAGCACCGCGGGCAGGAGAGCTGCGGCATTGCCGTGAACACGCGCGGGGTGATCACCTGTTATAAGGACATCGGCTTGGTGGGCGAGGTGTTCAGCCGCGACGTGCTGCAAAAGCTGCCCGAAGGCTCCATCGCCGTGGGGCATTGCCGCTACGGCACCACCGGCGTGCAGAACCAGGCCAACGCCCAGCCTTTGCTGGTCAACCACTTGAAGGGCGGCATGGCCATCGCCCACAACGGCAACATCGTAAACGCCCAGGCGCTGCGCGAGGAGCAGGAGCTTGGCGGCGCGATTTTCCACACGACCACCGATTCCGAGGTGATCGCCTACACCATCACGCACGAGCGGCTGCGCACCGCAAGCATTGAGGAAGCCGTACTCAGCGCCATGAAGCGCTTGAGCGGCGCGTACACGCTGGTGCTGGTCAGCCCCACGAAGCTCATCGCCGCGCGGGACCCCAACGGTTTCCGCCCCCTGTGCATGGGCGAGCTTCCGGGCGGCGTCGTGTTTGCCAGCGAAACCTGCGCGCTGGACGCGGTGGGCGCAAAGTTCGTGCGCGACGTGAAACCCGGCGAGGTGGTGGTGGCGGACGCCGAGGGCGTGCGCACGCTGGAGCTGAAAGGCCCGCGGCCGCACCCGTCGCTTTGCGTGTTCGAGTTCATCTATTTCGCCCGCCCGGACAGCGTGATCGAAGGCGCGTCCGTGCACCAGGCGCGGCTTCGGGCGGGCGCGTTTCTGGCGCTGGAGCACCCCGTGCAGGCGGACGTGGTGGTGGGCGTTCCGGATTCGGGCATCGACGCGGCCATCGGCTACGCCCGCCAGAGCGGCATTCCCTACGGGGTTGGGTTCATCAAAAACAAGTACGTCGGGCGCACGTTTATCCAGCCGGGGCAGCTGGAGCGCACCAACGCCGTGAAGATCAAGCTGAACGTCATCCGCTCCACGGTGGAAGGCAAGCGCGTGGTGCTGATCGACGACAGTATCGTGCGCGGCACCACGGCGGCCCGCATCGTGGGCCTGCTCAGGGAGGCGGGGGCCACGCAGGTGCATATGCGCCTTGCCGCGCCGCCGTTCATGCACCCGTGCTACTTCGGCACCGATATCGATTCCACTGAGAACCTGATTGCCGCCGGCCACAGCGTGCCGGAGGTGTGCGAGATGATCGGCGCGGACAGCCTGGGCTTCATGCCGGTGGACTGCCTGGACAAGCTGGCCGCGGGCGCCGCCTGCGGGTTTTGCAAGGGCTGCTTTACGGGCGAATATCCCGTGGATCCCGGCGGGGCGGCCGCCAAGGACCGGTTTGAAAACTACCTTCCGCAATGAGGTGAACGCATGAAAAGCCATTCCGAGAGCTACAAGGCCGCGGGGGTGGATATCACCGCGGGGTACAAAGCCGTGGAGCTGATGAAGGCGCACATCGCCAGAACCTTCGCGGGCGAGGCGGGCAAAAGCGCGGGGATCGGGAGCATCGGCGGGTTCGGCGGCATGTTCGAGCTGGACCTGACCGGCATGCCGCACCCGGTGCTGGTGTCCGGCACCGACGGCGTGGGCACGAAGCTGAAGCTCGCCTTTCTGCTCAACAAGCACGACACCGTGGGGATCGACTGCGTTGCCATGTGCGCAAACGATATCCTCTGCTGCGGCGCGAAGCCGCTGTTTTTTCTGGATTACATCGCCTGCGGCAAGAACGTGCCGGAGACCATCGCCCAGATCGTGGCGGGCGTGGCCGAGGGCTGCGTGCAGGCGGGCTGCGCGCTGATCGGCGGCGAAACCGCCGAAATGCCCGGCTTTTACCCGGAAAACGAGTACGATATCGCGGGCTTCTGCGTAGGCGCGGTGGACAAGGCGAAGATCCTGGACCGGGAAACCATGCGGGCGGGGGACGCGCTGATCGCCTTGCCGTCCTCCGGGGTGCACTCCAACGGGTTTTCGCTGGTGCGAAAGGCTTTGGGCGTATCGCTGATCGACTACGCCCAAACGCTTCTCACGCCCACGAAGATTTACGTAAAGCCGATGCTCAAGCTCCTGGAAACGGTCGCCGTACGCTCCGCGGCGCACATCACGGGCGGCGGTTTTTACGAAAACATCCCCCGCGCGCTCAAAGACGGGCTCTGCGCGAAGATCAGAAAGGCCGACGTGCAGACGCCGGAGATCTTCGGCGTAATTGCGCAGGCGGGCGGCGTGCCGGAGCGCGATATGTTCAACACCTTCAACATGGGCGTGGGCATGGTGGCCGTCGTGCCGGCGGCGCAGGCGGACCTTGCCGTGCAAACGCTGCGGGACGCGGGCGAGAACGCCTACATTCTGGGCGAAACCGCCCCGGGCGACGGGGTGGAGCTATGGTAAACATCGCGGTGCTGGTATCGGGCGGGGGCACCAATTTGCAGGCGCTGCTGGACGCGCAGCGGGCCGGGACGCTTAAAAGCGGAAACATCGCGCTGGTGGTGTCCTCCAAGGCGGACGCGTATGCGCTGGAACGCGCGAAGGCCGCCGGGATCGATACCGCGGTGCTGGAAAAGGAAGAGCAGCCCGCCGCTTACGGCGAAAAGCTGATCGCGCTGCTTAGGGCGCACGAGATCGGACTGGTGGTGCTGGCGGGCTTTATGCTCATCCTGCACGCAAACGTGATCCGCGCGTATGAAAACCGAATCGTCAACGTTCACCCAAGCCTCATCCCCTCGTTTTGCGGCGCGGGGTATTACGGGCTGAAGGTGCACAAGGCGGCGCTGGACAAAGGCGTGAAGGTGACCGGGGCGACCGTGCACCTGGTGAACGAGATCCCCGACGGCGGCAAAATACTGGCGCAGAAGGCTGTGAAGGTGAAAAAGCGCGACACGCCCGAAAGCCTGCAAAAGCGCGTGATGGAAAAGGCCGAATGGGTGCTTTTGCCTGAACAGACCGAAAAGCTGGCCAAGGCGCTGGGCAAACGCGACAAGAAAGCATAGGCGCCGCCCGCACCGGATGAAACGAAAAGGAGTACCGCGATGCAAACGATCTACGGCCTGCTGCAGCACAACCCCTATCCCGGCCGGGGCATATTGCTGGGGCGCACGGAGGACAACCGCGCGCTGATCGCCTATTTCATCATGGGGCGGAGCGAAAACAGCCGCAACCGCGTGTTTACGGAGAAGGACGGGGGAATCATCACCGAGGCGTTCGACCCGGCGAAGCTTGCCGACCCCAGCCTGATCATTTACGCGCCGGTGCGCGTGCTGGGCAAGGAAACGACCATCGTCACCAACGGCGACCAGACCGATACCGTGTACGCCGCGCTTGCCGCGGGCAGAACCTTTGCGGACGCGCTTCGCACCCGCACCTTCGAGCCGGACCCGCCCAACTTCACGCCGCGCATTTCCGGGCTTTTGCAGGTACAGGGCGGCGGCATGGAATACCGGCTGTCCATTTTGAAGGCGGGGGCGAACGAAAGCGCGCGGCGCTGCTTCTTTGAATACCCCGAGCCGCAGGCGGGCGAGGGGCATTTCCTGAGCACCTATGTGACGGACGGCAACCCCCTGCCCAGCTTCCGGGGCGAGCCCGCGGAGGTGCAGCTTGGCGCGGAGCCTCTTTCCGTGTTCGCGGATACCCTGTGGAACAGCCTGAACGCGGAGAACCGCGTCAGCCTTTTCGTGCGCTCAATCGACGTACAGACTGGGGAAGCGCGGACTAGGATTATCAACAAGCATGGATAACGCATGAGCGCAATGGGCAACGGAAGTGAGCGTGTGCCCAGTGGGCACAACCGCAAAGCGGTTAGCGAGCTGGAGTTGGGAGTTTTACGGAGAAATGCGACTGGTAAGGAGCAGTACGACGATAAAAGCGAGTGGGCAATGGCGGTACGGCTGCTCCGCAGCCGAATGAATGGAAACATCAGGAACCTCAATGTATCAACACCTGAAATTGTAGGAACACTGCGCCTTCAATTCATAGATTTTCGAAGCAATCGTTCGACCATTCCTCACTCGGTTTGATTGTCGCCTTGCTCCTTGCCAGTCGCAATGCTCTGTCAAACCTCCCATCCTCGGTTCGTTTTCAGCTTCGCTGAAGTGCACACAGTGCACACACT
>JAEWTC010000229.1 GCA_023459675.1 Bacillota bacterium
CGCTTCAAACGGCTGTGCCGCGGGTATGCTTCCTATGAAAAGGCTTGATTTACGGCCGCCTCATGCACTACAATGAGCGTAGAGCTGTTTTCAACGCTACAACCGAAAGGAGAATGAACCCATGAAAGGCGATCTCAAACTGATTGAAACCCTGAACTCGCTGCTCGCGGACGAGCTGACGGCGGTCAACCAATACATGGTACACAGCGAAATGTGCGAGGCCTGGGGGTACGGCAAGCTCCACGGCAAGCTGGAGAAGCGCGCGATCGACGAAATGAAGCACGCCGAAAAGCTGATAGCCCGCATCCTGTTCCTGGAAGGACTGCCCGTGGTGAGCAATCTCAACAAAATCCACATCGGCAGCGACGTGCCCAAACAGGTGGCTTCCGATCTCGTAGCCGAGACCGACGCCATCAAAGCCTACAACAACGCCATCGTTCTGGCCGGCGAGGTGCGCGATTATGCCACGCGCGAGCTGCTGGAAAAAATCCTCTCCGACGAGGACAAGCACCTGGACGAAATCGAGGAGCTGCAAGACCAGATCAGCCAGATGACCCTGCCGATCTTCCTCACCACCCAGGTAGGCTGATAGGAAAGGTTTATCCGTGTGTGGCTTCACACCGGGCATAAAAAGAACCGGTCAGACGACCGGTTCTTTTTTATGCGTTACCCGCCGCGGGCGGCCGCTGCGCTTTGCGCAGGCTACGGCAAAGAACGTTTATGCGGGACTTGTATTACCCCGACGTTTCCGCTATATTCATGGAAGATAACGTGTTTCCGTCATCCTATAGCCCCCGTTTTAAGCGGACAGGAAAGGTGTGCCATGAAGTATTCCGTACTTACGGGAAAACTGCACAAGCCGGAGCTTCCGGCCGGTTTCGTTGCCCGGCGCGAGCTGCCGGCTGACTGCGGCTGGGCCAACGTCGTGTTGGTCTGCGCGCAGGCGGGGTCCGGCAAATCCACAGCGGTCAGCGAGTGGCTGTCGGAGCAGAACAAGCCGTATTGCTGGTACAGCCTGGACAAGTGGGATAACGATCCGGTACAGTTTCTTTCCTATCTGGTGACAGCGGTCAAAACCTTTGACGAAAGCGCTTACGGCGCGCTGGAACAACTGCTCGACGCCTATTCCACCGTGGGGTTCGATGCGTTCCTGCGGGCGCTTGTTTACCAGCTGCACACCATCGCCGCGCCGTTTATTCTGGTATTGGACGATTATCACCTCATTGACAACGAGCAGATTCACCTTCTCGTCAAAACCCTGCTCGAGCATTTTCCCCCGGCTATGCAGCTTTGCATCATCACGCGGGAAGACCCGCCCCTCCCGCTGGCGAGGCTTCGAGCAGGAAGGAAACTGCTTGAGCTTCGCATTGCAAACCTCCGGTTCACCGGCGAGCAGGTGAAAGCGTACTTTATAAAGCAGCTGGGCGTTACGCTGGAAGAGGAGCAGTTAATGCAGCTGCTCCGGCGCACCGAGGGCTGGGCCGCGGGATTGCAGATGACTGCGCTTTCCATGCAGGGCGTCAGCGACATCGGGCAGTTTATGCAAATGTTCTCGTCGAGCGATTACTACATGATGGATTATCTGTTGGAGGAAGTGCTGGACCGGCACACGGCGGGCGTGAAAGCGTTTCTTTTGTCTACATCAGTTCTCGAATCCTTTTCCGCCCCCCTGTGCGACGAACTGCTGCGGCTTGCGCCTGGCGCAAGCGGCGAGATCATCCAGACGCTGGTCAAGACGAACAGCTTCATCATTCCGCTGGATTCGCCGCATCGCTGGTACCGATATCATCACCTGTTCCGCGATCTGCTCCGTCAGCGGCTGGAGCGCAGGCCGCCGGAGGAGGCGGAGGGGCTTCACCTGCGCGCTGGTTTGTGGTTTGCAAAAAACGGGCGCGATCAGGAAGCTATCCATCATCTGCTAAAAGGGAACGCGGCCGCCGCGGCGGGGCTGATTGAGCGCAAGTGGGCCGAGATGGATGTAAACGTCCAATCCGCCCAGTGGTTGGACATGGCCTCGAAGCTGCCCGAAGCGATGCTTGAGCAAAGCCCCGTGCTTGCCATGGGGTTCGGGTGGGCAATGCTTGACAAAGGCGAAGTCGAGGCCTGCCAGCCGTGGTTCCAAAAAGCGCGGGCGCTGTACGACCGGCGGCTGTCCACGCCCGGGGACGGCGGTGTCGTGGTAGCGGACGAGCTCCAGTTCCAGCTGCTTCCGGCCACCATCGCATCCGGCTACGCGTACATCGCCGCCGCAACGGGGGATTTTGAGGGCACGTTCACCTACACGCGGGAAGCGCTGCGGCTCATCCCGGCCGATCAGTATTTCAAACGCGGGATGGTGAGTATCCTGCTGGGAATCGCGTACTGGCGCAAGGGCGATCTGCGGGAGGCAGGCGCGGTGCTTACCGAATCCCTTAAAAGCATCCGCAGCCTCGTTACGCCGTTTTTTGAGAATTCCTACCAGTTGGTGATTACCGAGTTGAACATTCAACTTGGGGAACTTGACAAGGCGAAAGCGCAGCTTGAGCAGACCATTGCGCGGGTGACGGAGCGCAAGCAGGCCCCCATCATACTGGCGAGCCTTTATCTTGGCCTGGCTAAGATCGCCTTCCTGCGCGGGGACAACGCGGGTGCGTATGCGCTGCTGGATCAAAGCAAGGCGCATGGGCAAATGGCCGCGCTGATGGACTGGCGTTATCAGTATAACCTCCTGCTGGCGAGAATCTACACCCGGGAAGGGCTTTTTGAGCTGGCGCGCGATTGCGTGCGCGAGGGGAAGGCGAGCTTCCACCGCAACCCTGTGCCGTACGATTTCTCTTTGGAGGACGCGCAGCGTATGATTGACGCCGCGGAAGAGGAAGGCGCCCGAATGCCGCCGCGGCAGGCTGCTGTGCGTGCGCAGAGCTTTTTAAGGGAGCACGCCAATCAGGCGCTGCCCGAGCCGCTTACCGTGCGGGAGCTGGAGGTGCTGGAGCTCATCATCGTGGGCTGCTCCAACGAGGAAATCTGCAACAAGCTGTTTCTGGCGCTCAGCACCGTAAAAAGCTACAATCAGCATATCTTCGGCAAACTCGGGGTCAGCCGCCGCACGCAGGCAGCGGCGCGGGCGAAAGAGCTGGGTTTAGTATAGTGCCACGATGAAAAGAACCTACTTTTTTAATTACGGCACCTACTTTGGTCGGTAGAAAAATCCTCCCTTGTCCCGTATTCTGATAACGGATACGAAACATGCAAGGAGGAGTTTTTAGTGAAAACACATATACCCGCGCCGCAAGCAAACAAGGCGGAGAAACCGCATGTATTGTTACCGCTGCTGTGGGTGTTCCTGTCGTTGAACTATATCCTTTGCGATTTGCTGAGTAACATGGAATCCGCAACGCTTCTGGGATTGCTGGAAAACAGCGCCGGGGGTTTTCCGGTCACGGAGGGATTTCTGCTGTTTGCTGGCATCACGCTGGAGATTCCTGTACTGATGATCCTGCTGTCCGCGGTGCTTCCGTTCAAGGCCAACAGGATCGTCAACATCTGCGCCGCTATGCTGATGATCGTCTACCAGCTCGGGTCGTTTACGGTCGGTTCCGGCGTTACGCTGCACTATGCGTTCTTCTCCGCCGTGGAAATTTTGGGCAGCGCGGCGGTGATCGTTCTCGCGGCGCGGCGGGAGAGGTGAACTGCGTGCGTTATGAAATCGTCATCGGCGGATATATCTGCGAGGCGTGGTTTGATGGGCTGACGGTTGAAACCCTGCCCGACCGCACCACGAGGCTACGCGGGCGGCTTGTGGACCAGGCAGCGCTTTACGGGGTACTTCGCAGAATCAACGATTTGGGAGTCGAACTGATCTCGGTGAACCGGATGAAGGAGGAAACATACCATGAAAGCGGTTGTGTTTGACAAGCGCGCGCCCCTGAAACTCCTTTACCGCGAGGTGGAAAAGCCTGTACCAGGGCCCGGCGAGGTGCTGGTGAAGATCGCCGCGGCGGCCGTCAACGCGGGGGATTGGCGCTCGATGCGGCTGGGCGTCATTCCCAAACGGAAGATATTCGGTGCGGATGTCGCAGGCGTGGTGGAAGCGGTCGGCACAGGCGTCCGCCGGTTTCGCCCGGGCGACGAGGTGGCGGGCGATCTCTCCGCCTGTGGGATGGGCGGCTTTGCGGAATACGTGGCGGCCGCGGAAGGCGCACTGGCCACCAAGCCCGCCAGGCTTACGTTTGAACAGGCGGCGGCGCTGCCCGTTTCTGCTGTCACCGCACTGCAAGCGCTGCGAAAAGGCGAGGAAATCAAGCCGGGGCACAAGGTGCTGGTCTACGGCGCTGGCGGAGGCGTGGGCATGTATCTCGTGCAGCTCGCCAAGCGCTTCGGGGCGGAGGTCACGGCGGTGTGCGGCCCCGGGAATGTGGAGCTCATGCGCACGCTGGGTGCGGATTTCATCGTGGATTATACGCGTGAGAACGTCTTCGGCGGTCCGGCGCGTTACGACCGTGTGATTTCCGTAAACGGAAGCCGACCGCTCTTTGCATATCGGCGCGCGCTGCGCCCGCAGGGAACGGCGGTCATCGTAGGCGGTCCGCTGCGCCTGATTATTTCCGGAATGCTGCTTTCGCCGCTGCTGTCGCTTGGCGGGAAAAAGCTCTTCGTCCTATCGTCAAAGCCGGATATAGGCGATCTCGAATTCGTGCTCAAGCTCGCAGCGGACGGCGGCGTCACCCCCGTAATCGGGCGGACGTACCCGCTTAGGGAAACCGCTTCGGCTATGCAATACGTTCAACAAGGCCACGCGTACGGTAAAACGATGGTTCAAATCCACTCTTGACCAGCCTGTGCAAGGCTTTACACAAATGAAATGAAAGAAGGGTTATCTGATGGTTCCTACCCATAAAGCCGCGCGCACCGCGGGTCTGCTGTTCCTTACCATGGTTGTCACCGGGATGTTCGCCGAAATTTTCTTCCGGCAGGCGCTGTTTGTGGGCGACGCCTCCGTCGCCGCAAACAATATTCTCCAAAACGGGCTGTTGTACCGCGCCGGAATTTTGAGCGATATCATCATGTCTGTCGCTTATCTGTTCACCGCGCTGACGTTGTATAAGCTGCTCGTTTCCGTAGATCAAAACAAGGCAAGGCTCATGGTTCTCTTTGCCGCCGCGGGCAGCGTACTGCTGCTTTCCAACATACTCAACGAGTTTGCGCCGCTGTATATTCTCGGCGGTAGCCCGTCCGGCGCGCTGAGCGCTGCGCAGCTGCAGGATTTGGCGATGATCAGCTATGCAACGTACGGGCACGGCTATATGATCGGGCAGGTGTTCTTCGCGCTGTGGGTGCTCCCGCTGGGGCTTTTAATCTGGCGGTCGAAGTTCATTCCCAAGGTGTTCGGCGTGCTGTTTGTGATCGAGACCGTGTGCGGGCTGCTGTCCGTTGCCGTACACTTCCTTCTGGCAGACGTTTCTTTGGAAACTTTGCTGTTGCTCCCGGGCACCGTTGCCGAAGTGCTGTTCCTCCTCTGGCTGCTGATCCGCGGCATCCGTCCGCTGGTGGTTCCCGCGCCGCAGGCTTGAGCGTTGAACAAATTCCACCGGCCGGGATCGCCCGCTTGTTGTTGCGGTCCTTTCGCGCCGCTCCGGCAGCGTGACCCGCCCGGGTACTTACCGGGCGTGCCGCGCCCCGGCGGAAACCCCTGTCAGAAACCGGCCGAAAGGCCGGTTTTTGCGTATGCCGGTTGTATTCTTCCTGTTTTTTCGTCCCCTCCGCCTTTACTTCAACCTAGCGCTCCAGTACAATTATTCTATTGTGAAGCGTAAAGCGACGCACGCGGCAACGGAGCCCATGTGCTTGTTTTGCGTTTTTCTGAATATGACGGGGGGAACGGGCTTGATCGTTTTTGACGACGTATATGTGAGTTTCGGAACGCTGGACGTGCTCAAGGGCATCAACCTTGAAATCGCCACCGATTCCAAAACCGTGATCATCGGCCCCAGCGGCAGCGGCAAAAGCACGCTGCTGCGCACCATCAACATGTTCGAGCGCCCCCGAAAGGGCGACGTGTTTATCGACGGCAAATCCATCTCCTCCATGCCGGGGCGCATGCTGTGCCAGGTGCGCCAGGATATCGGCATGGTGTTTCAGAACTTCAACCTCTACCCGCACAAAACGGTGCTGGAAAACCTCACCATGGCGCCTACGGTGCTGCGGCGGGAAGATAAAAAGGCCGTGCGCGAGCGCGCCATGCACAACCTGCGCGAGGTCAACATCGAGGAAAAGGCAAACGCCTACCCCAGCCAGCTTTCCGGCGGGCAGCAGCAGCGCGTGGCCATTGCCCGGGCGCTTACCATGCAGCCCAAAATCATGCTGTTTGACGAACCCACCTCCGCGCTCGACCCGGAGATGATCCAGGAAGTGCTGGACATTATGGAGCGCGTAGCCCGGGATACGGAGCTTACCATGCTTTTCGTAACCCACGAGATGAAGTTCGCCGAGCATATCGCCGACCGCGTTCTTTTTCTGGACGACGGGGTGATCCTTGAAGATGGCCCACCCAGCGAGGTGTTTCATCATCCCAGGAACGAGCGTACCCAAACGTTCCTTGGGAAAATACTGCACTGAATATGAGGAGGATGGAGACACATGAAAAAGCTGTTCTGTTTGGCTCTCGCCCTGACGCTCGCGCTGATGGTATTCGTACCCGCGCTTGCGGATGACGCTGCCGAAATCGCGGCGATCAAAGCCCGCGGCACGCTGCTGGTCGGCGTGAAGGCGGACGTGCCCGGTTTCGGTTATCAGGAATTGGGCGGCGAGTTCCAGGGTCTGGAGATTGACCTTGCCCACAAGCTTGCCGAGGTTATTTTGGGCGACGCCAACGCCGTGCAGTTCACGGCCGTGACCGCCAAAACCCGCGGCCCGCTGCTGGATACCGGCGAACTGGACATGGTGATCGCGACCTTCACCATCAAGCCGGACCGCATTCTGCAGTATGAGTTCTCCAAACCCTATTTTGTGGACGCGATCGGCCTGCTGGTTTTGAAAGACAGCGGCATCGCCTCCTTTGCGGACCTCAAGGACAAGACCATCGGCGTTGCGCAGGCCGCCACCACCAAGGACGCGCTTGCCGCCGCGGCCGAAGCCGCCGGCATGACCGTGGAATTTGCCGAGTTCCCCACCTATCCGGACATCAAAGCCGCGCTGGAAAGCGGGCGCGTTGCCTGCTTCTCCGTGGATAAGGCCATCCTGATGGGCTATCTGGACGATACCACCGTTCTCCTTTCGGACAGCTTCGCCGCGCAGCCCTATGGCATCGCCATGAAAAAGGGCAACGTAGGCCTGCTGGCGCTCGTCAACGAGACCATCGCCGCCATGCGCGCCGACGGCTCCCTGGACGCGCTGGTAGCCGCCAACAACCTGGCTCCCGTGGTGTGGAGCGAGGTGGACGCGTACGACTCCCTCTGGGCGGACGCCGAAGCCCTTGCGGCCAACCCCACAACCGCGCCGTAACCCCATTCAAATTCGTTCGACAATCGCCGCCGCGGCGGGGAAACGGGCTTTGCCCGCCCCGCCGCGGCAACCTTGCCTAAATTG
The DNA here is from genome assembly GCA_023459675.1 of Bacillota bacterium. Lineage (GTDB taxonomy): Bacteria > Bacillota > Clostridia > Christensenellales > Aristaeellaceae > CAXXOK01. Next base: position 7,564 of record JAEWTC010000229.1, read on the forward strand.
AGCCGCGGGGAAGTGAAAAAGTGTCTGGGCCCTTTTCCATTCACAACTGGCAAACCTGGTTTGCGGACTGGACCTTTTTTGCGGAAGGCTTCCTGCGCACGCTGTACATCTCGGCGCTCGGGCTTTTGTTTACGCTGATCATCGGCGTCATCGTGGGCGTGCTGCTGTGCGGCAAAAACCGGCTGGTGCTCGCGCTGTGCCGCGGCTATCTGTCGTTTTTCCAAAACACCCCGCTGGTGATTCAGGTTTTCATCTATTACAACGTGCTGCCCAAGGTGGGCATCCTGCTGGACGTGGTTTCCATCGGCGTGCTGGGCCTTGCGCTGTACACCGGCGCCTACGCGGCGGATATCGTGCACAGCGCCATCAAGGCCGTGCCCACCGGGCAGCTGGAGGCGGCCTCCAGCCAGGGGTTTACGTATCTGCAATCCATGGTGCACATCATTTTGCCGCAGGCGGTGAAAATCGGCCTGCCGCCCATGACCAACCAGGCCGTCAACCTCATCAAAAACTCCTCGGTGCTCGCGGTCATCGCGGGCGGGGAGCTGATGTACCGGGCGGACAGCTGGTCTGGCTCCAACCTCATCTACGGCCCCACGTTCGTGATGACGGGCGTATTGTATCTCCTCATCTGCCTGCCCATTTCGCTGCTGGCCCGGTGGCTGGAGAAGAGGAGCGTGCGCCATGTTTGAACGCTGGGCGGACGCGTTTTCCTCCGTATTTGCGACGAACATCCTCCTCTTCCTGGGGAAGGGGCTGCTCAATACGCTCTATATCGCCGCCGTGTCCATCGTGCTGAGCCTGCTGTTTGGCACGGTGCTGGGCCTCATGCGAAACAGCAAGGAACGCCTCCTGCGCTGGACGGCCACCCTCTACATCGAAACCGTACGGAACATTCCCCTGGCGCTGTTCATCATCGCCATGCGCTTCTTAACCAAGCTGCCGCCGCTTGTGAGCGGCATCGCGGCCATGACGGTGTTCACCTCCGCCATTGTGGCCGAAATCGTGCGCGGCGGGCTGAACTCCGTGGGCAAGGGCCAGTGGGAGGCGGCTACGTCGCAGGGCTTCACCCGCATTCAAACCATGTGGTACGTCGTCATCCCGCAGGCGCTGCGCCGCATCCGCTCGCCGCTCATTTCCCAGTTCGTCACCACCATCAAGGATACGTCCTTTTGCGCGGTGGTCGGCACGTATGAGCTTTCCTTTACCTCAAAAATCGTGGCCGCGCACCGCACCATCGTCACCGCGGAAGATATTCTGCTGTTGTACCTGCTCGTCGCCATGATTTACTACGTCATCAACCGCGTGTTTTCCGGCCTTGCCCGCCGTGAGCGCGGCAGCGCTATGAAAGGCGTTGTGCGCTAGGAAACGCGCCAGCCGCGCAGCGCCCCGCCCGCGGGCGCGCTGCCTGAAGCCGGGCTGCCTGGGGAAGGCATCCCCGCCCGTGCGGAGAAACCCAAGGAAACCATTCACGGTATTTTCCACACGGCCATCCCGGATCCGGGAACCATGGATTGCCGGCAAACGCGTTCGCTCCGCCGTTTGCCGCCGGCCCTTTCCAAGCGGAGCGGGAAGAGCGTGCCGCCGGGAGGGTTACGGGCTGCGCACAGCGCAGCCGGGCGGTACAGGTAATGCTTTACAACGTTAGTGCAACGATGTAAAATTACCCTATCTTCAAACGCTGATCTTCATACTCCAGTAGGTGAAGAAATATGAAAAAGGAGAACAATTCATGAGAAACCTAAGCATGAAACTTGCCGCGCTCGTGCTGTGCCTCACGATTGCATTGTCCCTGGGCAGCGTTGCAGCCGCCGCGGACGACAATGTACTCAAGGTGCAAATCGAAACGGAAGTGCAATCGCTGGATCCTCAGGTAGCGACGGACGGTACCTCGTTTGAAGTCATTGCGGACTTCACCGACGGCCTCTACCAGATGGACGCCACCGGCGCCGCGGTGCCCGCACTGGCTGCGGAAACCACCATCAGCGACGACGGATTGACGTACACCTTCAAGATCCGCGACGACGCCTTCTGGTCCAACGGCGATCCTGTAACGGCCGATGACTTCGTCTACGGCTGGCAGCGCGCCTGCGATCCTGTATTCGCAAGCGAGTATGCCTACATGATCACCGACATCGGTTTGGTGAAGAATGGCGCCGCCGTTTACGCCGGAACGCTGCCGGTAACGGATCTGGGCGTCACCGCCATCGACGAGAAAACTCTGCAGGTGGAACTGGAGAGCCCCGTCAGCTTCTTTACCAGCCTGATGTACTTCCCCACGTTCTACCCGGTGAACCGCGCTTTCTGCGAAAGCTGCGGGGACAGCTTTGCCACCAGCCCGGAGACTGTGCTGTCCAACGGCGCGTTCATTCTCACGAGCTATGAGCCCGCCGCCACCAGCTTTACGCTGGCCAAGAACCCCGCGTATTACGATGCTGCCCGCGTGAAGCTGGACGGCCTGGCCTATCAGGTGATCAAGGACAGCCAAACGGCCCTGCTCAGCTATCAGAACGGCGATCTGGACGTTGTGACCCTGTCCGGCGATCAGGTGGAGCTTGTGGAAGACGATCCCGAGTTCACCACCGTCAACGCCGGGTACCTGTGGTACATCACCGTCAACGCCAAGGACGTGCCGGAGCTTGCCAACATCAACTTCCGCAAAGCCCTTGCCGCCGCGTATGACCGCGAGGCCATCTGCGCGTCCATCATCAAGGACGGCTCCACGCCCGCGTACTTCGCGGTGCCCGAGCAGCTTGCCACCGGCCCCGACGGCCTGGACTTCCGCGCCACCGCGCCGGTGTATACCGGCTTTGACAAGGCGAGCGCCGTGGAATTCTACACCGCCGCCTGTGCGGAACTGGGCAAGAGTGAATTCCAGCTGACCCTGCTTGTGGAAGACAACGCCATCGCGCAGAACATTGCGGCGTTTATCCAGCAGGAATGGCAGAACACCCTGTCCGGCGTGACCGTCGAACTGAAGGTGGAAACCAAGAAGCAGCGCATCCAGGATATCCAGACCAGCAACTACAACACCTGCCTTACCCGTTGGGGCCCGGACTATGCCGACCCGATGACGTACCTTGGCATGTGGGTAACCGACAACTCCAACAACTACGGCTTCTGGAGCAACGCGCAGTATGACGAACTCATCCAGCGCTCCGTAAGCGGCGACCTGGCAATGGATCCCGTTGCCCGTTGGGCCGCCCTGCACGACGCGGAGGCCATCGTGATGAACGAAATGGTGATCCTCCCCGTGTACCAGAAGGCCAACGCGATGATGGTGAAGGCGTCTGTGATGGAACTGCAGTGCCACTCCATCGCGCTCAACCGCGTATTCAAGGATACCTATCTGGCTGACTAATCCCATCGTCCATTGCCGCGCAGCGGCCGCAACAGCCGCTGCGCGGTTTTTGGCTGTGCCAGCAACAACAACGCGAGAGGAGCCAGGTCGATGTGGCGCTATATCGCCAAACGGCTGCTGATCTCCGTAGGCACGCTTTTTGTCATCATCCTGCTGCTGTTTACCCTGCTGCAGTATATGCCGGGGTCCCCCTTCAACGATGAAAAGCTTACCGCGGACCAGCGCGCCGTTCTGTATGAAAAATACGGGCTGGACAAGCCTGTTGTGGTTCAGTTTTTCAAATACGTCGTCAACATGCTCAAGGGTGATTTCGGCGTCAGTTACACCATCAGTAAAAATACGCAGATCTCCCAGCTGCTGCAAACGCGGCTGGGCGTCAGCCTGCGCATCGGCGGGCAGGCGGTGCTGCTGGGCTCGCTGATCGGGCTGATTCTGGGGATCGTCGCCGCCATCTGGCACGGCACCCTGTGGGATACCATCGCTACCGTGATCTCCGTCATCGGCGTCAGCGTGCCGTCCTATGTGTTCGCGCTGGGGCTTGCGTATCTGTTTGGGTATGAGCTCAACTGGTTTCCGCTGCTCTACCAGATGGAAGCGCCGCTCAAATCCTCCGTCATGCCCAGCATCGCGCTGAGCATGTTTACCATTGCGTCCATCGCGCGCTTCACCCGCAGCGAAATGCTGGAGGTGCTGGGCAGCGATTATATATTGCTGGCGGAAAGCAAAGGCGTTTACGGGCCGAAGCTTATTTTGCGCCACGTGCTCAGAAACGCTTTGATCCCGATCGTTACCGTGCTTGCGCCGCTGATCGTGGGCCTGATGACGGGCAGCTTGGTGGTGGAGAAGATCTTCTCCATCCCGGGCATCGGAAGCCTTCTGGTAACCGCCATCCAGTCCAACGACTACAACGTGATCATTGTGCTGAGCTTTATTTACAGCGTTTTGTACATCGGCATCATGCTGGTGGTGGACATCCTCTACGGCGTGATCGATCCGCGCATCCGCCTGAGCAAGGAGGCGCCGCATGACTGACCAAAACACGCCCGGGATCGTTTTCCAGGAAGACGATTTTAAGCTCAAGGGCGCGGAAAGCACCAACCTGGACATGAACTTCGCCAGCCACAGCTTCTGGAAGGACGCGTATATGCGCTTCCGGAAGAATAAAGGCGCGCTGTTCAGCTTCACGGTGATAATGCTGATCGTGCTGCTTGCCATTTTCGGCCCCATGATCTCCCCCTACACCTTTCAGGAAACGCATATCACGCAAACCAACATGGCCCCGCGCGTGCAGGGGATTGAAAAGCTGGGCTTCTTAGACGGCGACGAAACTCTGAAAACCTCCACCGGCTCCAAGCAGAAAAACGCGTACGTGATCGATAAGACGACCGGGGAGAAAAGCGACGTCTATTACTGGTTCGGCACCGATACGCTGGGCCGCGACATCTGGACCCGCACGTGGACGGGCACGCGCGTCAGCCTGTACATCGCCATCGTCGCCGTGCTGATCGACATGCTGCTGGGGTTGAGCTACGGGCTGATCTCCGGTTATTTCGGCGGCAAGGTGGATTCGGTCATGCAGCGCATCGCCGAGATCATCAACTCCATCCCCACGCTGGTTATCGTTACGCTTTTGATGCTCATTTTGAAGCCGGGGCTTACGACCATCACCATCGCGCTGATGATCACCGGCTGGATCGGCATGAGCCGCATCGCGCGCGCGCAGATGCTCAAGCTCAAGGAGCAGGAATTCGTTTTGGCCAGCCACACGCTGGGCGCGTCTAGCTTCCGGGTGATCTTTTCGGAGATTTTGCCAAACATCATCGGGCAGCTGATTACCAACACCATGTTTTCCATCCCCAGCGCCATCTTTACCGAAGCCTTTTTAAGCTTCGTGGGCCTCGGCATTCCCGAGCCCATGTGTTCGCTGGGCTCGCTGATCAGCTACGCGTTCCAGAGCTTCACCACGCACCCCTTCCAGATCGTGCCCCCCGTCATCGTGCTGGCGCTGCTCATGCTGTGCTTCAACATGCTGGCGGACGGACTTCGCGACGCGTTCGACCCCAAGATGAAGGAGAGATAAGCCGATGCAAGACAGACAGCGAATCCTCTCCATCCGCGGGCTGGACGTCAGCTTTCAAACCTCCGGGGGCAGCGTTCACGCCATCCGCGGCGTGGATCTGGACCTGTACAAGGGCGAAACCGTGGCCATCGTGGGCGAAAGCGGCTCCGGCAAGAGCGTGACCATGAAAGCCGTTATGGGCATTCTGGACCGCAATAGTGTGATCGGCGGCGGCGAAATCCTGTACACCTTCACGGAAAACGGCAAGGAAAAAACGGTCGACATTCTGAAAATGGACCGCAAAGCCATCCGCCGCACCATCAACGGCCGCCATATCGCCATGGTGTTTCAGGACCCCATGACCTCGCTGGACCCCACCATGTCCGTAGGCCAGCAGATCATCGAGGGCATGGTGCTGCACGAGCGGCTCAGCCGTGCCGCGGCCTGGGAAAAGGCGGTCTCTTTGCTTACGATGGTGGGCATCCCCGAGCCGGAAAAACGCATGAAAAACTACCCGCACCAGCTGTCGGGCGGCATGCGCCAGCGCGTGGTGATCGCCATCGCCCTGGCCTGCGATCCGGACGTGCTGATCTGCGACGAGCCCACCACCGCGCTGGACGTCACCATTCAGGCGAAAATCCTGGAGCTGATCAAGAGCGTGCAAAAGGAGCTGGGCATCAGCGTGATTTATATCACGCACGATTTGGGCGTGGTCGCCAAAGTGGCGGATTACGTAAACGTGATGTACGCGGGCAACATTGTGGAGCGCGGGCGGATTGACGAGATTTTCTACGATCCCCGCCACCCCTACACGTGGGGGCTGCTGTCCGCCATGCCGGACCTGGATACGAACGACACCCGCCTGTACGCCATTCCGGGCAGCCCGCCCAACCTCATGCACGAAAGACCGGGGGACGCGTTTGCGCCACGCAACATCTTCGCGCTGCATATTGACGACCGGCTGATGCCGCCGATGTTCAAAATTACGGAAACGCACAGCGCGGCCACCTGGCTGCTGCACGAGAACGCGCCAAAGGTTTCTATGCCGCCGGAACTCAAGGCGCGCATCGAGCGCCTGAAAAGGGAGGCGGAGCTATGAGCGCGGGCGCCCCGCTTTTGCAGGTGAAAAACCTGAAGCAGCATTTCCGCATCAACCGCAGCTTTACCGTGAAGGCTGTGGACGGCGTGAGCTTTGACATCTACCCCGGCGAAACCTACGGGCTGGTGGGGGAGAGCGGCTCGGGCAAAAGCACCATCGGCCGCAGCGTGATCCGCCTGTACCAGCCCACGCAGGGAAGCCTGACGTTCGACGGGCTGGATATCGGCGGCAAGCTGAACCGCGCCACCGAGCAGCATTTGCGCACGGGCATGCAGATGATCTTCCAGGATCCCATGGCGTGCCTCAACCCGCGTAAAAAGGTGAGCGATATCATCGCGCAGGGGTTGGACATCCACCATCTGTGCGCTACGCGCCGTGAGCGCAACGACAAGATTTCCGAAATTCTGGAGCAGGTGGGCCTCGCGCCGGAGCACGCGGACCGCTATCCGCACCAGTTTTCCGGCGGCCAGCGCCAGCGTGTGGGCATCGCCCGGGCGCTGATCATGCGGCCCAAGCTGATCATCGCCGACGAGTGCATCTCCGCGCTGGACGTGAGCATTCAGGCGCAGGTCGTCAACCTCATGAAGGATATTCAGCAGAACACCGGCTGCGCGTACCTGTTCATCGCGCACGATTTGAGCATGGTCAAGTACATCAGCGACCGCATCGGCGTGCTGCATATGGGCCATCTGGTGGAAACCGGCGCGAAGGACGAAATCTTCCGCAACCCCATCCACCCCTATACGCAAAGCCTGCTGTCCGCCATTCCGCACCCCAACCCCGTGGTGGAAAAAAAGCGCGTGGCCCTGAGCTACGACTATAAAACCTT
>JAEWTC010000230.1 GCA_023459675.1 Bacillota bacterium
ATCATGGCTTCCTGCGCTTTCCGGAAATCCAGCAGCATGCGGACGAGCTGATTGGCCGGTTCGACATCCGTGCGGGCCAAGGCGCCGATACGCCTGCGCGCAGCATGAGCGGCGGTAACCAGCAAAAGGCGATCATCGCCCGTGAAGTATCCCTCTCCCCCAACTTGCTGATTGCCGTACAACCGACGCGCGGCCTGGACGTCGGCGCGATTGAGTATATCCAGAAACGGCTTATCCAAGCCCGTGATCAGAAGCGCGCCGTGCTGCTCGTAAGCCTGGAGCTTGAGGAAATCATGAATATCAGCGATCGTATTCTGGTGATGTACGAGGGCAGAATCGTTGCGGAAGTGAACGGTCCCAGCGCGGTCCGCCAGGAACTGGGGCTGTATATGGCCGGGGCTACGCCAACGGAATTGGCCGGGGAGGCGATATAACGTGAGACAAGGGAAAACCAAGAGCACCGCGCTGTTCACCACCATTCTTTCGGCAGTCGGCGCGATTGTGATCGGGCTGATGATCGGTTACGTGCTGTTGCTGATCACCAAGCCGGACCGCGCCTGGTGGGGCCTGGCAAAAATACTGACCGTCGGCTTTTCCGACCCCACAAAGTTCGCCAAAGTATTGTATCAGGCAATGCCGCTGATCTGCACCGGCCTTTCCGTCGCCTTCGCGTTCAAGACGGGTTTGTTCAACATCGGCGCAACAGGCCAGTATACCGTAGGCGCGTTCTTCGCCCTTTTCGCCGGTATTCAGCTGCAGCTTCCGTGGTATCTGGCAATCTTGGTGGCAATGATCGGCGGCGCTATTTGGGGCGCGATACCAGGCATCTGCAAAGCGCTTTTTAACGTTAACGAAGTTATTACCTCGATTATGTTCAACTGGATCAGTGTATTTGCGGTCAACCTGGCGTTTACGAACATCCCCAAGCTGGTTGTGGACTTCTGGGGTAAGTCCTCCGTGCGCGACCGCACGCCCGTACTGGCGGACGCCAATGCGAATGCCGTTCTTCCGAAACTTGGCCTGGATCAGCTCATGAGCAGCGATTTGGTAAATATCGGGATTTTCGTAGCTATCCTCGTTGCGGTCATCGTTTGGGTACTGCTCCAGAAAACGACGTTCGGCTATGAAATCAAGGCCTGCGGCTACAACCGCGACGCAAGCCAGTACGCGGGCATCAACGCGAAACGGAACATCATCGTATCCTTCATGATTTCCGGCGCGCTGGCGGGGCTTGGCGGCGGCTTATACTATCTGAGCGGCAACGGGCAATATACGTTCTTGAAAGTGCTGCTGGCTGCCGGGTTCAACGGCATACCCGTTGCGCTGCTGGCGAATTCCCACCCGATCGGCGTAATCGTGAGCGCTTTGTTTATCAGTTATATTCAGGTGGGCGGCGATGCGCTGCAGCCGCGTTTCGTACGGGAGAATATCGACATTATCATCAGCGTGATTATTTACGTCAGCGCGTTCGCGCTGCTGCTGCAGCTGTGGTTCAGCAAGCTCCTCACGCGCCGCTCCATGGCTGCCGTTTCGCTGCGCGACGAGGAAGCCGAAGCATTGACCGCGGCCGGTGCAAGATCATCAGGAGAGGACGGTGACGCCAAATGATTATCGGCAATATTCTGGGCGCAACGCTGTTATTTGCGGTTCCCCTGATGCTGGTCGCTTTGGGCGGTATGTTCTCCGAGCGCAGCGGCGTGGTGAATATCGCGCTGGAAGGCATTATGATCGTAGGCGCGCTGGCTGCAAGCCTCTTCCTGCGCTTTGCCGACGCCTCGGGATTCAGCAAGGGGTACGAGCAATGGGTTGTGCTAGCAAGCGTTCTGATTGCCGGAGTGGTCGGCGTCCTGTACAGCATGCTGCTGGCCTTTGCGGCAATCAAGCTGAAAGCCAATCAGGTGATCAGCGGCACGGCGCTGAATATGCTGGCGCCTGCGCTGGCGGTGGTGGTGACCTGGAACATTCAGGGAACGGCGCAAACCACGATCCTGATCCCCAACTGGGTGCGCATCGCCAAGGAGAGCCTCGGCATTGCTGCCGATAATGTATTCACACGCTTCCTGTTCAACAGTTTGTTTATCACAACGCCGATCGCTTTCGTTTTGCTGCTTCTCTCCATCTTCTTCCTGTACCGCACCAAAACGGGCCTGCGCTTGCGCGCCTGCGGCGAACATCCGCAAGCCGCGGACAGCGTAGGTGTAAACGTTTATCGTATGCGCTATTTGGGCGTCGGGATTTCCGGCTTTCTGGCAGGCGTCGGCGGCATTGCCTACACGCTTGCGGCCGGCAGCGGGTTTACCTCCACAGTCGCCGGATACGGTTTCCTGGCGCTGGCCGTAATGATATTTGGTAACTGGAAGCCGCTCAATATCCTGCTTGCCAGCTTCTTCTTCGCGTTCTTCCGTATCATTTCGTTCTATTCCAACTCGTTGGCGTTTTTGCCGAAGTTTGATACTCTCGTGGGCAGCGAGTATATCTATCTGATTATGCCCTATCTGGTCACGATGATCGTATTGATCCTCACCAGCAAACGCAGCCGCGCGCCGAAGGCCGAGGGAATACCCTACGACAAGGGCAGGCGGTGAAAAAGTCCGCATAAAAAGAGCCGCGCTATCTGCGCGGCTCTTTTATTTATCAGGTTTCCAGCGCTTTGCGCGTTTCCTGGAGTTGGTGAATAATTTGTAAATGCTGCGGGCACTTCTTTTCGCACTTGCCGCATTCCACGCACACGGAAGCATCCAGGCCCTGCTGCTTATGCCAGTCGTCCTTGCGGTCTGCAAGCGGAACCATGGTGCGTTTGTATTCTTTCTGCGCGTATTCCGTCAGTTTGTATACGCGATGATAATTCATCAGTTGGAAAAGGCGCGGGATGTTGATCTTCTGCGGGCAGGGCATGCAATAATTGCACCCCGTGCAGTACAGGTCCATCAAGCGCTTGTTTTCATCCAGCATTGCCTTCACCTGTTCTACCTCGGCGTCGCTGAGCTGCCCGCCGATGGAAGCAACCTGTACGTTTTCTAACAGCATTTTCTCGTTTTCCATGCCGGAAAGCGCGATGTTTATGTTCGGGTTGGCAAGCACAAACCGCAGCGCCATTTCGGCGGTGCTTTTGATTTCGGTCTTCAGCAGGTTTTTAACCACGTCTGACGGAGCGCCGAGCCTGCCGCCGCCAACCGGGCCCATGATGATGACGCCAAGGCCTTTCTTCTTTGCATAAGCGATCGCTTCTTCATTGCCGCGGTCCAGGAGGTTATATTGGCAAAGCACCGATGTGAACAAACCGCTATCGATGATCGGAAGCATGTTTTCCGCACTGTCGTGGAAAGAAAAGCAAAGATGACGGATCAGCCCTTCCTGCAAGGCTTTGCGGGCGTCGTCAACAGGGCCGCCCGGCATTTCCATCTTGCGGAAGTTTTCGAGGTTAATACCCCAGAGATGATAAAAATCAATATAATCGGTATCCAGCTTCTTTAATGAATTCTCAAGGTTCTTTCTCCATTTGCCGCCTTCCGAATCGATGGCCGGATTTTTGGTGGACAGATATACTTTGTCGCGCCAGCCTTTGAGCGCAAGCCCAACCGCTCGCTCGCTGTCCTTTCCGCAATAATAAGGTGCGGTATCCACGTAATTGACGCCCAGGGCAAAGGCCTTTTGCATCAGGGGTACGGCTTTTTCGTCATCTACATGCCCTTCCCCGGCCATTGGCAGGCGCATGGCGCCAAACCCGAGGGCGGACAAGGAAATCCCGGTTTGTCCAAACGGTTGATAAATCATACTACTCTCCTTTAAGTACTTCGGCAGTGTGCACGCTTACAAGAGGGAAAACTCCACCCGAAGCGCATGGCCGACTAAGGAAACGTCCGGCAATGCGCAGGTTTCCGCGGCATAC
>JAEWTC010000231.1 GCA_023459675.1 Bacillota bacterium
TCATCATCGTCATCCACTCGTCGATGCTCATCTCTTCCACGGGCTTGCGGATGTTGATGCCCGCGTTGTTGATCAGCACGTCGATTTTTCCCGCGTGTTCCATGGCGAAGGCTACGGCCTTCCTCCAGTCGTCCTCGGAGGTTACGTCCGCGCTGAAGAACCAGGCTTCGTTTCCGCCTGCCCGCAGCTGCGCGGCAAGCGCTTCCCCCTTCTCCCGCGTGGCCTCTAGATCCATCAGCAGCAGTTTCGCTCCATTTTGGCTCAGGAGTTTGGCCATGGCGCCGCCAAGGCCGCCCGCGCCGCCGGTTACAAGGATCATTTTCTCTTTCACGTTCATAAACGATCTTCTTTCTTCCTCTGTTCTGCCGCGCACGCCCGGCTGCCGGGCTGTGCGCATGGGTACCTTTTCCAACGTCCGCGTGGATCAGGCCTGCGGCGCTTCTACTTACCGCCCTGTTGGCTTTGCTTTTCCGGGATTGTATACCGGTATACCGCTTGCTCACACTGTAGCATGCATCGAAATACTTGTCAATGAAGCAGACTGTCGTGATCACGGTTCTTTTTGCCCAATCGAGCCAATATGAACCGTTTGCCGCTGTCTGCGCTTTTCCAAGAGCATTACGGCAAGCCGCGTTACGCCTCCCCGCCCTTCACGGCGACATATTGACAAAGATTAGTATTAGCACTTTTACAGTGATATTGTTCACATGTTGAGCGCCCAACGACGGCTATCTCCGCCTGCGCGCGCTGCCGGGAGCCGCCGTACCCGGGCTTACGGCATTGCGCCGGATACATGAATAGAACCAACGCTCCGGCAGTCCGCCTGGTATCCATACTCATCGCAGTACGCTCAGGCGCGACTGCAACAAGGATTCCTGGGATAGAAATAAACCAGCCGCCGGAATCCCCCACGCATAAACACCCGTAACGGTTTGGGCGCGGTCATTGACATTGTGCTTTGCGATATGGTAGATTTGAAATGGCCGGAATGCGGTAACCCGCGGCAGCAACGATGGGTTTCCCGCCGGCATCCGATGTTTTCATCCACCCGGGCCGAATGAACGCCCGCCGCATAGCGGGCGTGCCACCCCACGGGATACAAAGGGACGTGCAAGGGTCAACCCGCATGATCCCGTTATCAGGTAAAGTAGGTGCGGTAGTATGGTAGCAGTATTGAAACCAGGTATTTCTCAGGAGAAAATCGACAATCTCATCGAATGGTTCAAAAGCCGGAACCTGGACGTGCATGTTTCGGTAGGGCAGTTCCACACGATCTTAGGCCTCATCGGCGATACCTCGAGCATTGATATCGACCTGCTGCGAAGCCTGGACATCATCGAGTCGGTGATGCGGATTACGGAGCCGTTCAAAAGCGCGAACCGGAAATTCCACCCCGACAACACCGTGATCGATATCGGCGGCGTGAAGATCGGCGGCGGTCATTTCCAGATCATCGCGGGGCCCTGCTCGGTAGAAAGCAAGGAGCAGATCACCGGCATTGCGCTTCGCGCAAAGGCGGCCGGGGCCATGCTGCTGCGCGGCGGCGCGTTCAAGCCCAGAACGTCGCCCTATGATTTTCAGGGGCTGAAAGCCGAAGGGATCGACCTGCTGCTGGAAGCAAAAAAGCTGACCGGCATGCCGATCGTGACCGAAATCATGAACGCCAACCACCTGCCGCTGTTCGAAGAGGTGGACGTGATACAGGTTGGCGCGCGCAACATGCAGAACTTTGAGCTGCTGAAGGAACTGGGCAAAACCCGAAAGCCGATTTTGCTGAAACGCGGCCTTGCCAACACGCTCAAGGAGCTGTTGATGAGCGCCGAGTATATTATGAGCGAGGGTAACCAAAACGTGCTGCTGTGCGAGCGCGGCATCCGCACGTTTGAAACGTACACCCGCAACACCCTGGACCTGTCCGCCATCCCGATGCTCAAGGAGCTGTCCCATCTGCCGGTGGTGGTGGACCCAAGCCACGCAACCGGGATCAACAAGCTGGTGAAACCCATGGCGCTGGCCGCGGTGGCGGCGGGCGCGGACGCGCTGATGATCGAAGTGCACAACGACCCGCAGCACGCCCTGTCCGACGGGCCGCAATCCGTAACCCCCGACGAGTTTGACGACATTGCGCAAAAGGTTCTGGAGATCCGCGAGGTGCTGACCCGTGTCAAACAAGAACAGTGAGCTCACGATCGGGATCGCGGGCCTGGGCCTGATCGGCGGATCGCTGGCGAAAGCCTACCGGCGCGCGCAGGTGAAAGCCATATACGGGTTCGACCGCAACAACGCCATACAGGGCATCGCCAAGCTGGACGGAGCGATTGACGGCGAACTGAGCCCAACAACCGCCGCGCTTTGCGATGCGATTTTCATCGCCGTCTATCCGGGCGACGCCATCGCCTATCTGGAAAGCATAGCACCTTATGTATCCAAAAACGCCATCGTGTTTGATTGCTGCGGCGTAAAGCGCGCGGTGTGCGACCCGTGCTTTGCCATCGCGGAAAAGCACGGCTTCACCTTCGTGGGCGGCCACCCGATGGCGGGTAAGCATACGTCCGGCTATAAAAGCAGCGCGGCGGATTTATTCGACGGCGCCAGTATGATTCTCGTGCCAAAGGTGACTGATGATATCCGCCTGTTTGATCATATGGAAACAGTTTTAAAGCCTGTGGGTTTCGGCCACCTGACCGTCACCACGCCGGAAATGCACGACAAGCGGATCGCCTTTACGTCGCAGTTGGCGCACATCGTTTCCAATGCGTACATCAAAAGCCCCACCGCGCGCGCACACGAAGGTTTTTCCGCCGGCAGTTACCGCGATTTAACCCGCGTAGCCTGGCTGGACCCGGACATGTGGATGGAGTTGTTCATCTTAAACCGCGACATGCTGGTGACAGAGCTCGATACCCTGATCGAATCCCTGGGCAGATACCGTAAAGCGCTGGAAGAAAACGACAAGGAAGCGCTGCATAGCCTCCTCTCCGAAGGTGTGAAAATTAAAGAGGAGGTGGATGGCGAATGGAAACGGTAACCATCCATGCCTCAAAGCCTTATCCGGTCTTCATCGGCGACGGCTTGCTCCATCAGGCGGCGCACTATCTGCAGCCTGTTGTCGGGCAGGGCGCGGTCACCGTCGTAGCCGACGACAAGGTGTTTTCCCTCTACGGCGAAGCGCTGCTTGCGCAGCTTGCCGCAAACGGCAACCGGGCGGACAGCTTTGTTTTTCCAAACGGAGAGCAATCAAAAACAGCGGATACCTACTTTGCGCTGTTGAACTTTATGGCCGGGCACGAAATGAGCCGTTCGGATACGGTGATCGCGCTGGGCGGCGGCGTAACCGGCGATCTGGCGGGGTTTGCCGCAGCTACGTACATGCGGGGAACCCGGCTGGTGCAGATGCCGACCACGCTTTTGGCGGCGGTGGATTCCTCCGTCGGCGGGAAAACAGGCGTCGACCTGAAAGCAGGCAAGAACCTGGCAGGCGCGTTTTACCAGCCGGACCTTGTGCTGTGCGATTATCGTTTATTCGATACCCTGGAAGACGCGGTGTTTACGGACGGCATGGGCGAGGTGATCAAGCACGCGGTGCTTGCGGGCGGGGAGCTGCGCGATTTGCTGCAATTTCCGCTTCGGCAGAACCTGGAACGGCTCATCTTCCTCAACGTGTCCATCAAGGGCGCGATCATCGCGGCGGACGAGCGCGAGGCGGGCAAGCGCCAGCTGCTTAATTTCGGCCATACCATCGGCCACGCGGTGGAAACCCTGAGCGACTACCGGCTTTCCCATGGGCAAGCCGTATCCATCGGCGCGTGCCTGATGGCGAGGATCTGCGAAACACTGGGGATATGCACGAAGACTGTTGCCGACGAGATCGTTGCTCTGTATCAGCGGCACGGCCTGCCCACGGAAACCCGCTTTACCGCGCGCGATATTGCCGCGGTGGCAAGGCATGATAAAAAGCGCAGGTCGGATCGGCTCACCCTCGTATGGGTGGAGGATTTCGGCCGCTGCGTACTTAAAAACATCGAGATGGACGCTTACGAAGACCTGCTGCGGCTGGTTCTTCCCTGACGGGCGGTGCCGCAATGACGACCGTCACCGTTCTTAAACCCCCGCAGGGCGGCACGGTTGCCGCCATCGCCTCCAAATCGCACGCCCACCGCGCGCTGATTGCGGCCGCCGTGGCGGATAGCCCGACCGAAATCGCCTGCGCGGAAACCAACGAAGATATTCTGGCCACCGTCCGCTGTTTGCAAGCGCTCGGCGCGGATATTGCCGTTCACCCGGGCATGATTGCCGTATCGCCGTTGCCGCGCCCCCTGCGCGCCGGACAACGCACGCTGGACTGCGGAGAATCCGGCTCCACGCTTCGTTTCATGCTGCCGGTCGCGTGCGCGCTGGGTGCGAACGCTTGTTTCCTGATGCGCGCCCGTTTGCCCAAACGTCCGCTTTCTCCCCTGTACGAGCAGCTGGCGGCGCACGGATGCGCTCTTTCGGCGCAGGGCGTATCCCCGCTCACCGTTTCGGGCTCGCTGCGCGGCGGCAGGTATACCGTTGCGGGGAACGTTTCCTCTCAGTATGTCACAGGGCTGCTGCTCGCGCTGCCGCTC
>JAEWTC010000232.1 GCA_023459675.1 Bacillota bacterium
GAATACCGGCTGTCCATTTTGAAGGCGGGGGCGAACGAAAGCGCGCGGCGCTGCTTCTTTGAATACCCCGAGCCGCAGGCGGGCGAGGGGCATTTCCTGAGCACCTATGTGACCGACGGCAACCCCCTGCCCAGTTTCCGTGGCGAGCCCGCGGAGGTGCAGCTCGGCGCGGAGCCCCTTTCCGTATTTGCGGATACCCTGTGGAACAGCCTGAACGCGGAGAACCGCGTCAGCCTTTTCGTGCGCTCAATTAGTTTACAGACTGGGGAAATCCAAACGTGGATAATTAACAAACATGGATAACGCATGAGCGCAATGAGGAATGAGGAATGAGGCAACGGAAGTGAGCGCGTGCCCAGTGGCAACGAAGGGGAGCGTGTGTCCGGTGGACACAGCCGCGAAGCGGCTAGCGAGCAGAAGTTGAGAAGTTTGACAGAGTGTGCAAACGGCAGTGAAGCACGCGACATCAAACTGACCGGAACACAACCGCAAGGCGGTTAGCGAGCTGGAGTTGGGAGCTTTGACAGAGTATGGCGACTGGACGAGGGAGCCATACGACAATCAAAGCGAGTGGGCAATGGCGGAAAGATTGCTGCGCAATCTAACAATGGATTAAGCACATCAGCCGCTTTTCCACCGAGGTGCTGGGTGATATTTCACTGCACGAACACAGATCATTCATTCGGCTGCGGAGCAGCCGTTCCGCCATTGCCCACTCGGTTTGATTGTCGCCTTGCTCCTTGCCAGTCGCAATGCTCTGTCAAACCTCCCATCCTCGGTTCGTTTTCAGCTTCGCTGAAGTGCACACAGTGCACACACTCTCCTCGAATGCCTAATTCCTCCTTCCACATTCCCCCCATCACTCAACAAACAAAGGAGTCTCCCAATGAACGAGCTCGAACTGAAGTATGGCTGCAACCCCAACCAGAAGCCCGCGCGGATCTTCATGCAGGAGGGCGAGCTGCCCATCCGGGTGCTGTGCGGGAAGCCCGGGTACATCAACTTTCTGGACGCGTTCAACGGCTGGCAGCTGGTGCGGGAGCTGCAAAGGGCCACGGGGCTGCCCGCGGCGGCAAGCTTCAAGCACGTAAGCCCGGCGGGCGCTGCGGTGGGGCTTCCGCTTACGGACACGCTGGAGCGGATTTACTTCGTGCCAGCGGCCGCCAAGCCCCTGTCGCCCCTTGCGTGCGCCTATGCCCGCGCCCGCGGCGCGGACCGCATGAGCTCGTTCGGGGATTGGATCGCGCTTTCGGCCGTGTGCGACGTGCCAACGGCCAGGCTCATCAAGCCGGAAGTATCGGACGGCGTCATCGCCCCCGGGTACGAGCCCGAGGCGCTGGAAATACTGATGTCCAAGCGCAAGGGCGCGTACAACGTCGTGCAGATCGACCCTAACTACGAACCCCGGCAACTGGAGCGCAAGGACGTGTTCGGGATCACCTTCGAGCAGAACCGAAACGAGCTCGTGATTGACGAGAGCTTCTTTGGAACCGTGGTGACGAAAGAAAAAACCTTGCCCGAAGCGGCGAAGCGGGATTTGGCCATCGCCATGATTGCGCTCAAATACACGCAGTCCAACTCCGTGTGCTACGTCAAGGACGGCCAGTGCATCGGCATCGGCGCGGGGCAGCAGAGCCGCATCCACTGCACGCGCCTTGCGGGCGAGAAGGCGGATATCTGGTGGCTGCGGCAGCACGCGAAGGTACTTTCGCTGCCCTTCCGCGCGGACGTGCCCAACCCCGACCGGGATAACGCCATCGACCGCTACGTGAGCGCCGAAAGCCTGGATACCGTACTTGCGGACGGCACGTGGCAGAACCTGTTCACCGAAAAGCCCGCGGAGCTGACCGCCGCCGAAAAGAAGGCTTGGCTCAAACAGAATACGAACGTGAGCCTGGGTTCCGACGCGTTCTTCCCCTTTTCGGACAATATCGACCGCGCCGCACAGTCCGGCGTACGCTACATCGCCGAGCCGGGCGGTTCCAAGCGCGACCAGGACGTGATCGACGCGTGCGACCGCTATGGGATAGCGATGGCGTTTACGGGACTCAGGCTGTTTCACCACTGATCGCGCTTTGAATTAGGAGTTTGGAATGAGGAATGAGGAACGGCGGTGCGGTTGCTCCGCAACCGAAGACTTCATTTCTTTGCCGTGAAACCTCATTGCATGAATTCCTGATGTTAACCTGTTGCAGCAACGCTTGTCTGAAATAATTATGAGATTGCGAAGCAATCTTTCCAGTATTCCTAATTCCTAATTCCTCATTCCTCATTCGCTTCGAGGGAGGTTCGCATGAAAGTTTTAGTCGTAGGCGGGGGCGGGCGCGAACACGCGATTGTTGCAAAGCTCGCGGAAAGCCCGGACATAGATAAGCTCTACTGCGCGCCGGGCAACGGCGGCATCGCGGCGCTGGCGGAGTGCGTGCCGATCGCGGCCACGGACGTGGAAAGGCTCGCGGACTGGGCCAGGGATAATGGGATGGATTACGTGGTGGTCGCGCCCGACGATCCCCTGTGCCTGGGGCTTGTCGACCTGCTGACGCAGCGGGGCATCCCGTCGTTTGGGCCTAGCAAGGCCGCGGCGCGCATCGAGGGCAGCAAGGTGTTCGCCAAAACGCTGATGGAGGAAAACCGTATTCCCACCGCTGCCTGCGCCGTGTATAGCGATTTGCAGGAGGCGCTTGCCTACGTCGCCGCCTGCCCCGTGCCCCTCGTGGTGAAGGCGGACGGGCTGGCGCTGGGCAAGGGCGTGCTGATCTGCGAAACCCGCGCGCAGGCCGCGCAGGCCGTGCGGGACATGCTGGAAACGGGCAAGTTCGGCGCGGCGGGCAGCCGCGTGGTGATCGAGGAGTTTCTGGAAGGCCCGGAGGTGAGCGTGCTCGCCTTTTGCGACGGCGAAACGGTGATGCCCATGGTGTCGTCCATGGATCACAAGCGCGCGCTGGACCGCGACAAGGGCCTCAACACCGGTGGCATGGGCGTGATCGCGCCCAACCCCTACTATACCGGGGAAATTGCGAAACGTTGCATGGAAACGATCTTCCTGCCCACCGTGCGCGCGATGAACGCGCTGGGCTGCCCCTTCAAGGGCTGTTTGTATTTCGGCCTGATGCTGACAAAAGACGGCCCCAAGGTGATCGAGTACAACTGCCGCTTCGGCGATCCCGAGGCGCAGGCGGTGCTGCCGCTTTTGCAAAGCGATTTGTTTTCCATATTCCGGCACGTTACGGCGGGCACGCTGAAAAACGCCGACGTGCGGTTTATGCCGGGCGCAAGCTGCTGCGTGGTGCTGGCTTCGGGCGGGTATCCGGAGGCGTACGAAAAGGGCAAGGTCATCCGCGGGCTGGCGGATGCCGCCGCGCAGCCGCACACCTTTGTGTTCCACGCGGGCACAAGGCAAAACGGGGCGGAGATCGTCACCAACGGCGGGCGGGTGCTCTGCGTTACGGCGGTCGCCGCGGCGCTGCCGGAAGCGATCGGCCGCGCCTATGCCGCCGCCAGGCACATTGATTTTGAGGGCGCGCATATGCGAACGGACGTCGGGCGCAGCGCGCTTTTGGCATGTAAGAGTACGGGCGATAAGGAGTAGGGTATGGCAGTATACCGCGTGTACACGGAAAAACGGGCGGGGTTCGACGGGGAGGCCAAGGCGCTTCTTGCGGAGCTTCGGGACATTCTGCTGGTGAAAAACCTCACGGGCCTCAGGATGCTGAACCGCTACGATATCGAGGGGATTGACCGGGCGCTGTTTACTGAGTGCCTGCCCGTGGTGTTTTACGAGCCGCAGACGGACGCGTTTTCGTTCGCGTTCCCGGAAACCGGCGGCGTTGCGCTGGCGGTGGAAGCGCTGCCCGGCCAGTTTGACGTGCGGGCGGCGAGCTGCGAGGAATGCGTGCAGCTGTTAAGCCAAGGCGAACGCCCCGCCGTGCGCACCGCGAAGCTCTACCTGCTGGAGGGGGCGCTTTCCGCGGACGATCTGCAAAAGATCAAAAAATACCTGATCAACCCCGTGGAAAGCCGCGAGGCGGAGCTGCAGGAAAAGCAGACCCTGCGCCAGCAATACGACCAGCCCGCCGACGTGGAAACCCTCGCGGGCTTTACCGAAATGGACGGGGCGCGGGCGGCCGCGTTTGTTGCGGACTACGGCCTTGCCATGGACGCGGACGATTTGAACCTGTGCGTGGAGTATTTCCGGGGCGAACACAGAAACCCGACGCTGACCGAGATCCGCATGCTGGACACCTATTGGTCCGACCACTGCCGCCACACCACGTTTTTAACCGCGCTCA
>JAEWTC010000233.1 GCA_023459675.1 Bacillota bacterium
CAAAGCGTGTGGGACGGCATCAACCGCACCACCAACCTGGTGGTCGCCGGGAAAACCGTGGTGGTGGCGGGCTACGGCTGGTGCGGCAAGGGCGTCAGCATGCGCGCCAAAGGGCTTGGGGCGCAGGTGGTGATCACAGAGGTGGATCCCGTGCGCGCCGTGGAAGCCGTGATGGACGGGTTCACCGTGCTTCCCATGGCGGAGGCCGTACGGGTTGGCGATCTGTTCATCACCGTTACGGGCTGCAAGGACGTGATCACCCCCGCGCACATCCCGGCCATCAAGGAAGGCGCGTTGCTTTGCAACGCGGGGCATTTCAACGTGGAAGTGGCCGTGGCGAAGCTCAAGCGGGAGGCAACCCGCATAGAGGACGTGCGCAGTAACATTCAAGCGCTGGTGTTTGATCTGCCGGACGGCGGGCAGAAAACCGTGTACCTGCTGGCGGACGGGAAGCTTGTGAACCTGGCGGCGGGCGACGGCCACCCCGCGGAAATTATGGACATCAGCTTTGCGCTGCAGGCACTTTCCATGGAATACGTGCTGCAAAACAGGGGTACGCTCGCCCATACCGCGCACCCCGTGCCCGAGGAGATCGACCGCCTGGTTGCGACGCTGAAGCTGCAAACCCTCGGCCTGGCCATCGACCGGCTTTCGCCGGAGCAGGCGGAGTACCTGCGGTCGGCAAACGGCTGAGATCCCTGCCCGCAGCGAATGAAACGTGCGCGCGCAGAAAGAATTGCGCGCCGGTTTGCGGTATGTTGAATGCGGCCTAACGCGGCGGCGCGGACGGCCGGAAGGAGGCGGGGAAGATGACGGAAGCGGATATGCGAAACGCGGTCATGGCAAACGACGGGGCGTTCGACGGGCAGTTTTTCTACGCGGTGAAAACCACGAATATCTACTGCCGCCCGTCCTGCAAGTCCAGAACGCCGAACCCGCAGAACCTTTTGTTTTTTCAAACGGCGGCGCAGGCGCAGGCCGCCGGGTTCCGGCCCTGCAAACGCTGCCGGCCGGACCTGCCGGATTACCGCCCCGCGCAGGCGCTTGCGCAAACCATGCGGGCGGTGATCGAGGAAACCTACCGCGATAAGCCCGCGATGTTTGAGCGGCTTAAGCGTCTGCCCGTTTCGCAGAAACGCGCGCTGGAGGTGTTCAGGGCGGCGTACGGCGAAACGCCCGGCGCGGTTGCGGACGGGCTTCGCATCGCCGAGGCGCGCCGCCTGCTTGCGCAGACGGATACCCCGATTCTGGACGTTTCCCTCGCGCTGGGCTTTGAAAGCCTTTCGGCGTTCTACGCAATGTTTGGCAAGGTGATGGAGCAGACTCCCGCGGCGTTCCGGCGGGGCGCGGCGCAAACGGCGAAAACCGGCGCGGCCTGCGTGTACCAAACGGCGCTGGGCCCGCTTACCGTTGCGGCGGACGCGCAGGCCGTCACCGCGGTGCGCTTCGGCGGGGCGGACGCCGCCTGCCCGCACGGGCAAAACCCGCTGGCCGATCAGGCCGCGGCGGAGCTTACGCAGTATTTCGCCGGGGAACGGCAAAGCTTCTCGGTACCGCTGCGCCCGGCGGGCACCCCGTTTCAGCGGGAGGTTTGGAACGCGCTGTTGGAAATCCCCTACGGGGAAACCCGCAGCTACGCGCAAATCGCCCGGCGCATCGGCCGCCCGGCGGCGGCCCGCGCGGTGGGCGCGGCCAACCGCGGCAACCCGATCGCCGTACTCATCCCCTGCCACCGCGTGGTGGGCGCGGACGGCGCCCTCACGGGCTACGCCGCGGGCCTGCCCCTGAAACGCCGGCTTTTGGAATTGGAACAAAATTTGATGAAACCCGGAGGACGCTGAACCATGCCCTATGTGTATGCCCCCGGCTGCGCCTTGACCGACGAAAAACCCGAGCTCGCGGCGAGGATCCTGCAATACCTGCAACAAGCGCTGGGCGACGTGCCCCTCTACGATACCTGCTGCCGCGTGGATTGCGATTTGCCAAACGGTACCACCGTCATCAACACCTGCCCCGGCTGCAACCGCCGGTTTCAGGCAAAGCGCGAGGGGATTACAACCGTATCGCTGTGGGAAGTGCTGGCGGCGCGGGACGATTTCTCCTTTCCGGATTACGGCGGGCTGACCCTCGCCATCCACGACGCGTGCCCCACGCGCAATGAACCCAAGGTGCACAAAGCCATCCGCACGCTGCTCGCCCGCATGAACGTGCGCGCGGTGGAGCCGGAGTGCACGCGGGAACGGCAGAACTGCTGCGGCGACAGCGCCTACCCCGAAAAGCCCCTGCCGGAAATCTACGCCCAAATGAAACAACGCGCCGCCGAAATGCCCGCGCAGGAGGTTTTGGTATACTGCATATCCTGCGCCAAGGCCATGCACATCGGCGGTAAAACCCCGCGTTACCTGCCGGACCTCCTGTTCGCCCTGCCGACCGCCCCCGACGTAACCCGGGAGGGCAGCTTCTACCAGGAGCTGGAAGCGCTGCGCACCGCGCAGCGGGAATAGAGAAAAAGAAACCAAAAGCCGCGCGGTGCGCGGCTTTTGGTTTTATGGTCTGCCCGTACCTTGCTTCCCCCGTTACGCCAGGCTGATTCCCTGTTCGGCCTGTTCGGCGCGGTAGGTTTCCAGCAGCCGGTGAATGCGCTCGAAGGGGTTCAAAAGCGGGCTTAAGCTGCGGTCGTGGTTCAGGGTCGCGATGATGTAGGAGATGTACTTGCTCATGTCCGCCTGCAAAAACCAGGGCGCGGCCTTGAGCTCCGGCGTGCAGTAGGTGAGGTTGGTGGAAATCACGCGGGTGATGATGCCGTCCTCATAGGCCTTATGGTATTCGTCCAGCCCGCTGGTGAACAGGGGGAACGTAACGGCGGCGTAAATGCGGTTCGCGTCGCGCTTTTTCAGCTCCCGCGCGAGGTCCAGAATGCTTTCGCCGGAGGCCAGAATATCGTCGGAAACGAAGATATCCTTGCCTTCCACGGAGTCGCCCAGGTATTCGTGGGCAATGATGGGGTTGCGGCCGTTGACGATGTTGGTATAGTCCCTGCGCTTGTAGAACATCCCCATGTCCAGCCCCAG
The DNA here is from genome assembly GCA_023459675.1 of Bacillota bacterium. GTDB lineage: Bacteria > Bacillota > Clostridia > Christensenellales > Aristaeellaceae > CAXXOK01. The sequence goes on from JAEWTC010000233.1 coordinate 3,072, forward strand.
CACCGAGGAATAGAAAATGTTGCGGTCGATGGCGCCCTCGTCCGGCGAGACGATCATCATATGCCGCCGGTCCAGCCACAGGTCCTTCTGCTCGCGCATGAGCGCTTTCAAAATCTGGTAGGTGGGCTTGACGGAGTCAAACCCGACCAGCGGAACGGCGTTTTGCACGCGGGGGTCGTGTGCGTCGAAGGTGACGATGTTGGAAACGCCCAGGTTTTCCAGCTCCTGCAGCGCCATGGCGCAATCCAGGCTTTCGCGGCTGGTGCGGCGGTGCTGGCGGCCCTCGTAGAGCATCGGCATGATGATGTTCACGCGCCTGGCGCGGCCGCCGATGGCGGTGATAATGCGCTTCAGGTCCTGAAAATGATCATCCGGCGACATGGGAACGCATTGGCCGTACATGTTGTAGGTAACGTTGTATGCGCCGACGTCGGACAGGATGTAAATATCGTAGCCGCGGACGGTGGATTTGATCATACCCTTGCCCTCGCCGGTGGAAAAGCGCGGGCATGCGATGCTGATGAGAAAGTCTTCGCGGTCTGCGCCCAGAACGCCGGACAGCGGCGTGTGGTTTTCTTCGATCGCTTCCCGGCTGTCCCGCCAGTGCATGAGCCAGCCGTTTACTTTGGCCCCCAACTCTTCACAGCCCGGCATTACGATGAGGCCGAGCGGAGCGAAGGGGGCGGATATAAATTCGTCGACCGCCGTGTTTCCCTCGTTATTTGCCATGATGACGCTCCTTTGCAATCGGGTTTGACAAGATTGGCACCTTCAGTATAACGCAATTCCGGATGGTTGGGAAGGTGATTTGTAAAAACTGCGTAAAGGTGCGCGGCGCGTCACGGGCGGCCCGGACTATGGTTTTTCCTTGAAAATCCAGAATTTGCTGGCGATATAGTTAAACGCCATCACGAGGATCAGCACAATGATGCGGCCGAACACGTTTTGCACGCCCAGCGCGCTTAAGGCTGCCGCCAGCCCCACCTCGAACAAAAGAAGGCTTACCACGCGCGCGGAGACGAACTGGAAAAACGCCGTGAAGCGCTCCTTCTGCGTGGTGAAGCGCACGCGGAACACCATCCGCCGGTTGATCCAGAACGCGAAGATCACCGCGACGATCCACGAGATCACGTTGCCGATGGCTACCTGCCCGGGGGTCGCGCCGTTGATGGTGTGGTTTTCCGCCATGAGCATGTAGCTTGCGTAGGATACGACCAGGCTTAACAGCGTGGTAACGCCGCCCGCGAACACGTAACGGATCAGCTCCCAGATCTGCGTGTGTTTTTCCCGGTAGAGGGCTTTCATCTTCTGCATGGGGTTCTATTCCTTTCGGGGTTGTATCGATATGGCAAAGGTGGGAGGCAATCTCCCACCTTTGGATTATACCATGGAATGCGACGGGGATGCAGGGCAATGAGGAGTAAGGAATAATGAATTAGGAATGGCGGTGCGGTTGCTTATGCAACCGACGATCCTCATCCTTCTCATTCCAGAAAAACTGTGCGGGCAGCATATGGTTAGCATGACACCTTTACGGGAATGAAATCCATAGATTGCGAAGCAATCGATCCGCCATTCCTCATTCCACATTCCTCATTCCAAATTCCGTCTTCGCCCGCGTCTTACGAAAGCGTCACGGGCTCGCCGCCCTCGGCCAGCATATCCACGGATACGTAGATATCCATGAAGGTGACGCCGTCGTTTTCATACACGCGCTCAAAACACCACAGCTGGCCCTCCGCGCCCGCGTGGCGGATGCCGTGCGCCTGCATGTGGGCCATAACCACGCCGTACGCCTTGGGAATCAGGTCAAACGGGGCGCAGAACGGATCGCGGATGGTGATGTGCGCGTACTTGGCTTTCTCCTGCCACACAAGGCGCGCGCCCCCGGTGCGCGGTGTGAAATCCTCCGGCACCACGCAGGCGGACAGGTACCCCCGCATGCCGTACACGGTTTTCTGTTCGATGGAGAGGATGGGCAGATCGCACCCGATCATCGTCACCTTGCCGCCGGTCAGCGCGTGCAGGCCGTTTTTCTGCGCCCAGCGTTCCATGTGGGCAATGCTGTCGTCCTCCGGCTCGGCGCTGATGACCGCGTACTGCGCCATGCGGAAGCGGTCCACAAGCACGAGCTTCACGGGCGAATACGCGTCGCTGCGGCGGGCCATGTCCTCCTTGAGCAGCTGGTCCAGCGTGCAGTGGAAGAACTCGCTCAGGGCGATCAGCTTGTCCACCTCGGGGTAGGCCGCGCCGCTTTCCCATTTCGAAACCGTCTGCCGGGATACGTCCATTTTGTCGGCCAGGGCTTCCTGGCTCATGTTTGCGCGCATTTTGCGCAGCAATTGCAGGTTGTTGGTAAAGAACATTTGTTTTTCCCTCCTTTTAATGAGGGCCCTCTTTATGCATCGATGCGGTTTTCAGTATACGCCGCCCGGCGGCGTTTGCTACCAACCTGCGCTTCCCAAACCGGGAAAATGCGCAACCACAGGTTGCGTTCGCCTGCGAAGAACGAATGAGGCAACGAAGGTGAGCGAGTGTCCTGCCGGACACGGCCGCGAAGCGGCCAGCGAACAGGAGTTGGGAGCTTTTACAGAGCATAGTGACCGAGTGAGGGAACTATGCGACAATAAAAGCGAGTGGCAGGAATGGCGGTGCGGTTGCTTACGCAACCGTTGATGATCATCGGGGTTCCATCTATCCGTTGATAAAAACAAGAATATATACGATGATCGCTATCATCATAAAAATCGACAGATTGCGGAGCAATCTATCCGTCATTCCTCATTCAACATTCCTAATTTCTCATGAGCGCAAAACGCAAAGCGTTTTGCGCTAATCGTCCTCTCCGTGGTCGCCTCGCGCGTAATCGCAGCTTAGCACGTCGGCAATAGGCACCGCGACCGGTTCCTTCTTCGCGCCCAGGCGCAGGGTAACGGTCGTATCGTCCGCGGCAAGCACCACGGCGTTCTTCTGCGTGAGGACGCCGTTTTGCAAAAGCATCACGCGGATTTTTTTCTGCTTCTCCAGCGAATATCTGAAAAACGGGTTCGTCATGGCGCGGTGAGCGCGGCTTGCAACTCCACGCGCCAAATCACCGTGCCGCCCGCTTCGCTTTCATATGCGCGGGGGAACAACGCGTCCAGCGCGGCCGTATCCACGGCGTAAGCGTCGCGCTCCCACGCGCTTACGTATATGTATTCCACTCTGTATTGGGTGAGCGTGGCCAGATGGTTTGCCGGATCCTCGTAGAAGGCCTTAAGCTCCGCCTTGCGCCCGGCGGTGGTGAAGCCGTGGAAATAGAGGTACAGATCGCTCCCGCACACAATGGTGCGTCCCGCAAGGGACGCGGCCGGGTTCAGGTGCTGGGTGCCGGTCAGAAACACGCTGTGCTCGGGGGTGTTTTCGCGGATGAACGCGGCGGTTTCCACGTCCTCCACTGTGTACGCCTGATAATTGCTCACGCACTCCCGCGCCACGGTCAGCCCCGCGGACAGGAACAGCACGCACAGCGCAAGCGCGGCCATCACGCGCCGCCCGCCCACGCCCTTCAGCCTTTCGTACAGCGTGATTGCGTAATCCGCCGCCATGGGCAGGCAGAGCAAAAACCACACGTAGATCAGCTTGTTGTTATCGTACTCGTTGGGTTGGAAAATGATGAACTCCGCGACCAGCAGAATCAGGAACGCGCCCGCGGCGATCAGCCGGTACTGGCGCACGGCGGCGTTGTGCCGCTGCGTTTCCTCCGCTTCCGGCGTTTCCCCGTTGTCCGGCGCCGGGGTTTCGCCTGCGCCGCCTGTCGGTGCGCCGCCGGATAACTTCCGCCTGCGCTGGAACAGCGCGAGCAAAATCAACAGATAGGGGACGCCGATATTTTTGATGTAGAACCAGAAGTACGGCTCCACCAGCCCCGCGCCGCCCCGGTTGTTGCACCAGTTGAACTGGAAGCGCAAAAAGTGGTCCGAGGAGATCGCCTGTTTG
>JAEWTC010000234.1 GCA_023459675.1 Bacillota bacterium
GCAGCTCCGCCTCGCCCCGCTCCGTTCGCACCGTGCCCTGCAGCAGCAGCGAGGCAAGCGCGTCGGGCGGGATGGCTTCGGCCTGCGTCAGCTCCCGGCTGTCCAGCGGGGTATCGGTATGCACGTGCACGGCGAGGATGTTTTCGCCCTCCCGCAGATACGGGCCGAGCTCCAGCACTGCGGGCTTCCCATCGCTCACGGCGCGTGCGGCCTCCCGCCCGTTGACCGTGAGGGTGAACCAGTTCACCGCGGCGACGCACACAGGCGCCGCGAGAACGCGGCCCTTTACGGCGAACGTTTTGATGAAGTAAAGATCCTTTTTGTCGGCGTCGTCACCCCAGCCCACGCGCCGCCCCAGCCACTTTGCCTTCCACAGGCTCACGTGCCGCCCGCAGCGGCCCGGCTCGTTCGCCGTATTGCGGATGCGGATTTGTTCTCCATAGCCGGTTTGCACGTCCAGAAAATCCGCAATCGGCACGGTAAGCGCGGTTTCCGCCGCGTCCGCCGCCCACCGGTGATCAAAGGTTTCGTCCAGCGGCAGAAACGCCCACGGGCCGTTCAACGCCCAGCAGCGAACCGCCGTTTCCGCGGGCGGGATGTTCCCGGGTGCGCAGCCGGTGAGCAGGCAGCAGGCTTCGTCCGCCTCCAGCGTCAGCCGCACCGTAACGCGCCCGGTTTCCTGCGTATAGGCAACGGGCTCGTCCGCGCCTGTTTCCAGGCTCAGCCTGCGCACCGCGCCCTGCCCGCGCAGGCTGATTTGCAGCTGCCGCGCCTTTGGCAGCGTGCTTGCGATGAAATACGCCGCGTTTCCCTCTACCTCGCGGCAGCAGGCGTGCAGATGCTCGCGCGCTCCGGCCAAAACCGTGAAATCCGGCGCAAACCGGGCCAGATACCGCGCGGGCATCATGTCCGCCCCGCATACGCAATCCGGCGCAAAGCAGTCCGGCGCGGTCGTTTCGCCCGTCGGGTAACACAGCACCGCGCCGCCCTGCGCCGCAAAGGCCCGCAGCGTTTCGCGCAGCGCGTCCGTTTGGATGAGGTTTGCGGGGAAAATCAGCAGCCGGAATTGCTGCGCGCCCGCGCAAAGCCTGCCGTTTGCAATCGTTGCCGCGCACAGGCTGTCCCGGTCGATCAGGTCGATATCGATCTGGCGTTCCCAAAACGCCCGCAGCGCCTGATGGTACTGCGCGTCGATCGTCCTCGCGGTTTCATTCGGCTCGCCGCCAAGGGTATTTGCGGCCATTTCGGCAGCGGGGTAATACAGCCCCACGTCCACCGCCGCCCTGCCGAGGGTGTTGAAGACCGATACGCGGTGAATGTACTGGGCAAAATGCCGGAAGTATTTCCAGTAGGGGTTCTGGGTAAACAGGCTCGCAGGCCAGTCCGCCTGGGAGCCCTGGTGCTCGCACTCGTTGTAAAACCCGTGGAGGATGAACATGCTGACGCCCGCCGCGCCCAGCGCGTTTACGCCGCGCTTGTACTCCTGCAGGGAGCAGCCCCAGCCCGCGCCGCCCATGGCCTCGCTCATGGCGCGGGGCTTTTCGTACGCCCGGGCGACGGACACCGCGTACTTGGGCTCGTGGATGGATATCTCCCGCGGGAAGCGGTAACGGTAGTCGTGGCAGTCCGCCCCCGGCACCTGCAGGTGCCGCATGGTGCGGAAGTAATCGCCTTGCCTGCGCGGGTGGCGCAGTAAATCTTCCTCGGTATGCCCCGTGAGCAGTAGGCTGTGTTCCTTGCACCAGTCCGCGATCTGGCGGAAGAACGCCTGCTCATACAGCGCGGCAACCAGCGCGTAGTAGTCGCCGCGCACTGTTTCGGCGCGTGCGCCGCCGCCCTGCATCAGATAAGGCAGCTCCGGGAGCAGGTCGTAGCCGTAGGCTTCCAGAAAGCGCTCCGGCAGCGCTTCCGTCCACGGCAGGGGATGGGCGGCCAGATAGATTTCGTCAAAGAAAATACCGGGGATCACCTTGCCAAACACCGCGCCGTAGCGCGCCGCGTATACCTCGTGGGTACAGTCCAGAAAGCACCGGATGGCGGCGGGGTTTAAGTAATCCACGGCCTTTTCGTACACGTGCTCGCAAAAACGCATCGTGCGGCCGTCGGGAAGCGCGCACGCGGCGATTTCCGTGCGGCCGGGTACGGGTTCGTCCGCAATATATACGTCCAGCCCCTTGGCCATGTTTTGCTTTCCCTTGGCCAGCACCTTTGATGGCGCCTGAAACCCGTGCGAAAAAATGCTGCCGCAGGTGCCGCTGGGCCAGGCGTATTCGTCGTACAGCCAGGGCCGGAAGCCGATTTCCCGGGCGCGGCGCACGCAGCCGTCCATCACCTGGAACCACGCGTCGCCCATGTAGGGGGTTTTCAGGTACGCGCGCGCGTGCATAAAGGCGTTGTACACGCCTTTTTCCAGCATTTCTTCCATTTGCCACAGCAGGCGTTCCCCGTTGAGCGTGCCGTTCCAAAACCAGAACGCGCAGGGGGAAAACTCCGGCGGCGGGTTTTTCAGGGCTTGAATCGCGTTCATACGTCCCTCAACTCCGGTTGTTGCGTCAGCAGTATCTTACTGTATCGCGGGCGGTTTCGCAAGCGCCGCGCATTTGACGCGGCAGGCGAAGTGCGGTATCATCAGGACAAACCGACGGCGGGAAAACGCCCGCCGGATGAACGGAGAGAGCCGTGTGATGAAACGAAGGATTCTGCTGCCGCTGCTTGTTTTGGCAATCGTGCTGCCGGTTGCCGCCCAGGCGAATATCGGCTTTAAATCTTACTTTTCCGGCGATCCCGCCGTGAATAAAATCGCCATCACCGTGGACGATCTCTACGGGCTGGACCACCTGGAAAGCATTCTGGACCTTTGCAAAACCTATGGCATCCCCATGACGTTTTTCCCCGTGGGCGCGGTCATCAAGGAAGAGGACGCCGCCCTTTGGCAGCGGATTGTGGACGAGGGCCACGAGATCGGCAACCATACGTTCAGCCATCCCAACATCCTGAAAATCACCTCCCAGCAGCTGGAGCGGCAGCTGACCCGCACGCAGAAGGCGCTCAACGCCGTGCTGCGGGAGCCCTACCCCCTGCGGCTGTTCCGCCCGCCCTTCGGCAAGTACGACCGCACCGGGCAGGGAAGTACGGAGATCCTGGGCTATCTGGGCTACCATTACATCATCCTCTGGACTAGCGACGTAACCGACCCCGAGCAGGTGTTCAAGGAAACCGAAAACGGAAGCATTCTGCTGTTCCACACCAACCAGAAGGACGTCCGCTGCCTTACGACGCTCCTTCCCATGCTGCTGGACGCGGGGTTTGAGCCTGTCACCGTCAGCGAGCTTTTGCAATTGCCCGCGCCGGAAAGCGGGGAGCCGGATT
>JAEWTC010000235.1 GCA_023459675.1 Bacillota bacterium
GAGCGCAGCCAGGGGACACGCTGGAGGCTTCGCTGTTTGCGCCCGGCGGCGGGCTGCAGGGAAGCTGGGACGTCGGCCTGGATCAATCCATGGCCGCGGTTGCGGATCTTGCGGTGCCCGAGCATCCTGCGCTGCTTGCGTGGGACGCGGAACACCCGGCGCTGTACGCCCTTTCGTTCACGCTGCGGCGCGGGGATACGGTTTTGGAAACGGTTGAGCAGAAGATCGGCTTTGCCGAACTCCGGCGGGAAGACGCGAGAATATTCTGGAACGGGCGTCCGCTGAAGCTGCGGGGCGTCAATTACCGCGAGCCGTTCCCCGGCGAAGGGCGCGACCTGACCCGCGAGCTTCGAACCCTTAAGGACGCGCACGTGAACTATCTGCGCAGCCTGTTTTACCCTTACAGCGAAGCGTGTCTGCGCCTGTGCGACGAGCTGGGCTTTTACGTGGAGCAATGCGCCCCCTTCCAGGAGGTGGGGCAAGGGATCAAGAGTACGCAGAGCACCCCCGCGGAGGCGGAGGGCTACCGCTCGCAATGTTTGGAAATGCTGCGCGACGGCATGGCCCATCCCTGCGTAGCCATCTGGTCCCTGGGGGGCGACAGCTCCTGGGGGAGCAATTTCCGCCTCTGCTTCCGGCTGGTGAAGGAGCTGGACCCCGACCGCCTCGTGAATTTCTACTACCCCATGACGGTGCCCGAGGAGGAGCCGGAGCTGGATATCTGGAGCGTCGCCATGATCGATTGGCGGCAGCCCATGGGCGTGGCCTACGATCAGATGACGATTTTCCACACCCACGGCGCGCAAAACGAGATCGGTTATGCGGTGGGCTTCGCCTCGGGCCGCAAACCGGTGCTCCATCAGGCGTTCGCGCCTCCGGCCTGCTACAACCGCGACGAAATCCAGCGCGACGGCGGCGTCCGTGAGTTCTGGGGGCAGGGCGTCGGCCGCTTCTGGAACAAAATGTGGGAAACGGACAATTGCCTTGGCGGCGCGGTGCTTGCCGCCGTGGATGAAAGCGGCGCGTTTTCGCCGCGCCTCGCAAACCACCATTGGGGTATCCTGGACGCGCAGGGCGCGCCCAAGCCCGAGTACCACCATCTGCGCATGGCCTACGCGCCCGTGGTGCTGCAAGCCGCTGAATACAGGGAAGGCGGCCTCGCGCTGCGGCTGCAAAACCGGTTCTGCCATACCGAATTTGCGGAGCTTGCCTGTTTGTGGCACGCGGGCGGAAAGAGCGGTTCCTTCCGGCTGTCCGGCGCGCCGGGGAGCAGCGCGTGCGCGTTGATCCCGGAGCTTGGCTATCTGCCGGGGCAGGAGATCACCCTGACCTTTGCAGCCGCGGGCTTTGCGCACCGCATCGTCATCCCCGCGCCCGCCGCGGAAACGCCCGTTTTGCGGGGCGCGGACGGGGGAACATACGCGCTGCTAGAGGACGGCGAATACACGGTGCTGGAAAACCGCCGGTACCGTTTCGCGTTCCATACCGCGCAGGGCCGCCTTGCGCAAGCGGCGGCGGACGGCATCGTTGTGTTGACGGACGGGCCGTTTCTCCAAGCCACCCGCCTGCCGCTGGGCGCATGGAAGGGAACGCTGGAAAAGGCGTCGATCGGGGAAACGGAAGCGCGCGTCACATTGCTGGGCGCATATGCGGACGTTTGCCGCGTGCGGTTCACCCTGCGCATACAAAACGACGGAGTGTTGGAAACGCGCGCGGATATCCTCACGCTGTCAAAGCCCATGCCAAGGTCGGTAAAGGCGGGTGTGGGCGTCGATCCGGGCGGCCTTAACGAATGGGGCGTCGCCTGGCTTGCGGCCGCGGGCTGCCAAAGCCTGTACTGGCGGCGCAAAACACAGCTGGGCTGGTACCCCGAGGGGCATATCGGCCGCGCGCAGGGCGTGGCGGCGCGGGAAAACCGCGGGGACTTTACCTCGATGAAGCACAACGTCCTCACCGCGGCGCTGCGGTATCCGGGCGCGGAGATCGCCGTCTGGGGCGAGGGCGGGGCGCTGTCGGTGCGGGCGGAGGAACAGGAGGACCCGGCCTTCGTGCTGGACGACCGGGATGCGCGAATTTCCTATACCGGCCTCTGGCGCGCGATGGACGACGCCTGCAGCAACTATCGCGGCACGGAAACCCTGAGCGACGAAAAGGACGCGTTTGCGGAGCTCCGGTTTACCGGCAGCGGCGTGCGCGTATACGGGCCGATGGATTTCCTGTACGGAAACGGGGAAGCGTCCGTGGACGGGGGAGAACCCCTGCCGTTTTGCCAGACGCTGGAGGCGGTGGATCGGCCCGGCGCAAGCCGCGGCTACGAGAAGCGGTATTCCCAGCTGCTCTTTGAGGCGCACGGCCTGCCAGAAGGCCCGCATACCCTTCGCATCCGGGTGCGGGGGGAGAGCCCCGCGGGCGCGCAGGGCCGCTATGTGTCGCTGGACCGCATCGTGGTGGAAAGCGCGAAGGCGAAGCCGCCTGTCCGCCTGATACTCAACAAGGATTACAACTATGCCCGCCTGGTGCGGGGCAATTTCATGCGCCCCCGCGTGGCCTTTTCCGCGGGCAGCAGCGTGAGCGCGACCGTTTGCCTGCGCGGCGCTGAAGATAACCACGGGGGAGGAACATGCAATGAGTAACGGCGATCAATTTCCCCAGGCGGTTCGCCTTGCGCCGCGGCCCTTTGCTACGACCGGCGCGCCGGAGGCGGTCGTATCGTTAAACGGAATCTGGAAAAGCCGCGCGGGCGACGATCTGGCGGCGCTTGCGGCGCAGCGCGATACGGACGGCTGGCAGAACGTAACCGTTCCCTCGTTCATGAGCGCGCACCGGCGCGTGGGGCCGGGCGCGGCCTGCCGCTACGCGTACCGGCGGGAGATTGCCCTGCGGCCGGAGTGGGCGGAGCATTCCCTGGTCCTTCGCTTTGAGTCGGTCAACGGGTTTTGCGAGCTGTGGATAGACGGTGTTTCCATCGGCAGGCACGAGAACGGCTTCGTCGCGTTCGGGTTTGATATCACGCCCTATGTGCGCGGAAAAAAAAGCGTCGTGCTCACGGTCACGGTGGACGAGCAGAGCGATACGGTCAGCACCTTCAGCGTGGGCGGTATCGTGCGCGGCGTTGCGCTGTACGTTTTGCCCAAAGCCTATATTTCCATGCTGCGCGCCGTGCCGGCGCTGGACAGCCAGTGCCGTAACGCAACGCTGCGCATTGCCTATGCGCTTAGCGACCTTCCCCCCTCCGCGGCGCTTTGGGCGCAGCTTCTGGACCCCATGGGGATGGCGGTTGCGGAGAAATTGCTCAACCCGGTTGATGCGGACGGCCTCTGCGGCGAGGACAGCCTTTGGGTCAACGCGCCCCTGCTGTGGGATTGCGAGCATCCGTGGCTGTACACGCTGCGCCTGCGGCTGGAGCAGGACGGCCAAAGCGCGGAGGAAGTCCGGCTGCGCGTGGGCCTGCGGCAAATTCACAGGGCGGGAAACCGCCTGTATGTCAACGGACAGGAGGTTAAGCTGCGGGGCGTATGCCGCCACGAAATTTCCGCGCGCAACGGCCGCTGCCTGACGCCGGAACTGATCCGCCAGGACGTGGCGCTGTTCCGGGAGGCGAACTGCAATTATATCCGCACCTCGCATTATCCGCCCAGCGAATACTTCCTCGACCTGTGCGACGAG
>JAEWTC010000236.1 GCA_023459675.1 Bacillota bacterium
AGCAGCGTCCCCGGCTTATAACGGCAAAACGTTATCGTATCGGGCATTTTCACCGCTGTGCAGGCGCCGCTCAAAAGATCGAAGACGAGCAGCGCCGGCCGCGGCTTGAACGATGTGGAGTAAGCCATGTCATGAAACGCGTACAGCTTTCCCTCCGTGATGAAGGCATTGCGCAGCCGCTCGGGATAGGCGGCGTCGGATTGCCTAAGCGCAGCCGTATCCAACAGGACGTCGTTTACGTGCCATCCGTTTGGATCGATGATCCCGATTCTGCCCGTAAGATCATTAAAGCCGTACAAGGCGTCCTCCGCGGGAATCAATTGGGAAACCGACTCCGTCAGCGCGCGCTGCACTTCGGCGCTTTGGCGTGAAAATGGGATTTCCGCGTTGATGATCGGCGCCGCGGGAACTCGGGCGTAGAGGGAATACGAATCCTGCGCGGGGTCCCAAGCGTAGAGTTCGCCGTTGGAAAGCAGTTCGTAAACCGTATCGCCGATCGCGGTTACGCCCAAACCGGTGCTGACTTCGTCTTTCGTAAGCTGGAAAGCCTGCGCCAGGGAATCGCCGAAAATTACCCCGGCTTGCGCCGCGGCCGTGCAGCACAAACACCACAGGATAAGCGCGCAGGCCAGCGCGGCGCTTTGTTGGATCCGTGTTTGCATATTCAACATCCTTATCTGCTCCATTGAAAAAGCCGGCCGGATTTCTCCGGCCGGCCGTGCCATACGTCAACCGTTTCCGCCGGTCAGCACATCGATGGTCAGCACTTCACCCGTGGCGCCGTCCAGCCAAACGGCACAGCCGTAGTCCACGCCGTCGAGGATCAGGCAGATGCAGACGTCCCATACGCCGCTGCCGTTTTCACGCAGCAGGAAGTTTTCCTCCAGCGTCACCGTATTCGCGGCGATTTCGTCCGCATCCATACCGAAATCTTCGACCAGCGCCTGCACCGCGACGGCGTATGCCTGTTCCGCGGTCAGGTCGTTCGCGCCCGGCTGCACCTCGTGCAGGATTTCGTCCTGCCAGATCCACGTTACGTCGGCCGGCTGTTCTGACACGGGCCCAGTCGTTTCGTCCGTTTCATTCTCCCGGTCCAGCTTGTCAAGGGCAAGCGAATACTGACTGGCCGTTTCCGGGTCCCTCAGCGCGGCTTCCAGCTGCCGCTGCCCCCATACCGGCGCGGAAAGCGCTCCGGAGGCATAAACGGAGGGGTCCGTGTCGTCATATGACCAGCTGGCGGTCGCCGCGCCGTCCTTCACAACCGTAGTATAGGTGCCGGTCAGCGAGGCGTTATAGGTATTGCAGGTCCAGGTCAGCGTATAGACGCCGTTGTTTTCGCTTCCCTCATAGGGGAACATTCCCAGCGTTTCGGGGGTCAGGCCGTATTTCTGGTACAGCGCTTTGCGCGCGAGGTTGACCTTGTTCGCGGTATCGGAATGTAATACTGTAACGGCTGCCAGCGCGGTAACGAGGGTCAGCGTCAGCGTGAGCGCGATGGCCAACGCCATGGACATTTTCTTTTTCATCACAGGTGTTTCCTTTCCAAGCGCTCTGTCAAGAACCGTACGGCGGCTGCCGGCTTGAAAGTGCAGGGAACGAAAATGCAGATCGAACGCTTGCTTCATATTGCGTTTTTCATTCATTGGTATACCACCCCTCCAATTGTGCGCCGAGTTTTTGATTGGCGCGTTTCAAGCGGCCTTTGACCGTATTGGTCGACAAGCGGAGCGCTTCGCCGATTTCTTTGATCTTCATGTTCTGCCAGTAACGAAGCAGGGTAACCTGGCGGAGTTTCGGGGGCAGGGCAAGCACGGCCTCGATTACGGTTCTGTCCGGCACGGGCGCGTCCGCATAGGGCTCGGGCAGCTGCTCCAGAGGGGTTGTACGATCCAGCCGCTTCATCCACGCCGTGCGCATATAGTCTCGGCAGACGTTCATCAGGATGCCGGTCAGGAATGTTTTTTCGGAGCATTCGCCGCGAAAGGCTTCCCGGCCTTTCCAGGCTTTCACGAAGGTATCCTGCGCCGCGTCCTGGGCGAGGAACGCATCCTTGAGCATGCCGTAGGCGAGCCGTACCAGCATATCGCCGTAGTCGTCCATCCAGCGGGATAATTCCGCCTCATGAGTTTCGTCAGGTACCTTGACTTCGCTCATTCCATCATCCCTCCTCACCTGTTTAGACGCGTGTGCCGTACAAAATGGGTATCATCGTGCATCATGTTTCTTCCTTCGCAGAGCGAAAGCATACCCGTATCTTTCGAAGAATCAAGGGGAATCCCTTGCATGGATTTTCTGTCTATGCTATAATATCTCGGATTACGCACCTTTGCCGATTGGGTGATTGTGCCGCCTATAGCGGTGTTCGCCTGAGTAGACGCAAGGGGAGGAAAAAACAAGGAGGAAATCAACCATGGCAGTCATTTCTATGAAACAGTTGCTCGAAGCGGGCGTCCACTTCGGCCACCAAACCCGGCGCTGGAACCCCAAAATGGCGCAGTACATCTTCACCGAGCGCAACGGCATCTACATCATCGACCTGCAGAAAACAGTCCGCAAGGCGGACGAAGCGTACGCCTTCGTGCGCGACGTGGCCATGCAGGGCCAGACCATCCTGTTCGTGGGTACCAAGAAGCAGGCGCAGGAAAGCATCGCCCAGGAAGCCCAGCGCTGCAATATGTTCTTTGTCAATAACCGCTGGCTCGGCGGAATGCTCACCAACTTCCGCACCATCCGCACCCGCGTCGATCGTTTGAACCAGATCGACAAGATGGAGCAGACCGGCCAGTTCGACCTTCTTCCCAAGAAGGAAGTCATCAAGCTCCTGCACGAGCGCGAGAAGCTGGAAGCCAACCTCGGCGGCATCCGTGAAATGAAGCGGCTGCCCGGCGCGCTGTTCATCGTAGACCCGCGCAAGGAGCATATCGCCGTCAGCGAAGCCCGGACGCTCGGCATCCCGATCGTGGGCATCGTCGATACCAACTGCGATCCCGACGAGATCGATTACGTGATCCCCGGCAACGACGACGCCATCCGCGCCGTGAAGCTGATCGCCGGTAAAATGGCGGACGCGGTGCTGGAAGGCAAGCAGGGCCGCCAGATGGAAGGCGCAGACGCCGCCGAAGAAGCGACCGCCGCGGACGCTGCGGACGCCGACGAGAAACCCGTTGAGTAAGGAGAGAAAACCCCTATGCCAGAAGTAACAGCACAATTGGTCAAAGAACTCCGTGAAACCACGCAGGCCGGCATGATGGACTGCAAAAAGGCGCTGCTTGAGTGCGGCGGCGATATGGAAAAGGCCATCGAATTTCTGCGCGAGAAGGGCCTTGCCGCGGCCGCCAAAAAGGCCAGCCGCATCGCAGCCGAAGGCATGGTGGAAGGCTACGTCACCGAAAACGGCCAGGTCGGCGTGATCGTGGAAGTCAACTGTGAGACGGACTTTGTTGCCAAAACCGATAATTTCAAGGATTTCTGCAAGAAGATCGCCCGTCACATCGCGCTTGCCGCGCCTAAAGATGTGGAAGCGCTGCTAACGCAGAAATTTGCGGACGATCCCTCCAAAACCATCACCGATCTCGTGTCCGACGCGACCGTCGCCATCGGCGAGAAAATTTCCGTGCGCCGCTTTGCCCGCTATCAGGCGGCCGCCGGCGTTGCGGAAACCTATATCCACATGGGCGGCAAAATCGGCGTTCTGGTGGAAGTGAACAACGACACGCCCTCTACCTTCACCGCCGACGCCTTCAAGGGTTATTATCACGATTTGGCGCTGCAGATTGCGGCCGCCAAGCCGGAGTACGTGGTGCGCGCCGAAGTGCCCACGGACACGCTGGAGAAGGAAAAGAAAATCCTCCGCGAGCAGGCGCTCAACGAAGGCAAGCCCGAAAAGATCGTCGACCGCATGGTGGAAGGCCGCATTACCAAGTTCTATAAAGACGTCTGCCTCACCGAGCAGGACTTCGTTAAGGATCCCGATAAGACCGTGAACGCCTACACCGCGGAAGTGGAAAAGGCGATCGGCGCGAAAATCGGCCCCGTGCGCTTCGAGCGGTTCGAGCGCGGCGAAGGCCTGGAAAAGCGGCACGACAACCTGGCGGAAGAAATCGCCAAGATGCAGCAGTAGTTCGAGGCGAATGAGGAATGAGGAATTAGGAATGGCGGTACGGTTGCTGTCGCAACCCAACGAACGCAATCCTATTCCAAAACAAAAAGTATCGTGAAATCCGACGATAACAAGCTGTTGTGTACGATGCGTAATCCATAGATTGCGAAGCAATCTTTCCTTCATTCCTTCACTCGGTTTGATTGTCGCCTTGCTCCCTGCCAGTCGCAATGCTCTGTCAAACCTCCCATCCTCGTTTCGTTTTCAGCTTCGCTGAAGTGCCCACTGGGCACTCGCTCTTCTCGGATGCATTCCACATTGTCTAAAGGGCTGTAAAGCCGCCAAGTCCCGATGGTTTTGTAGCCATCGGGACTGTGTTTTAGAAAGGACGACCGTATGCTCCGTTTCGTACCACGCTCCGAGCGCGCCTTTACCGCACAACAACAGGAGAAGCTGCGCCCGTACACGGGCGTTGTGGCCGCGCTGTTGTTTGCGCGGGGCGTGGAAACGGCGGCGGACGCGGACCGGTTTTTACATCCGGAGCTTTCGCAGCTGCTCGATCCGTTTTTGCTGTCCGGCATGCGCGAGGCGGTTTCGCTGCTGGAAACGGCGAAGGCGGAACGGTGGCCCGTTGTGGTGTACGGCGATTATGATACCGACGGCATCTGCGCCGCCGCGCTGCTGACCGAGGCTTTGCAGGCGTACGGCGTTTCCGTTTCGTACTACCTGCCTCAGCGGGACGACGGTTACGGCCTGCACGCGGAGGCCGTTGCGGAGCTTGCGAAAACGTACCGGCTGCTCATCACCGTGGACCTTGGCATTACCAACGCGGACGAGGTAACGCTTGCGCAGTCCCTGGGCATGCGGGTGATCGTGACCGATCATCACCAGCCCGGCCTTGCGCCCTGCCCGGCGGACGCGGTCATCAACCCGCAGCT
>JAEWTC010000237.1 GCA_023459675.1 Bacillota bacterium
CCTCGCTGGTCATGATGGACTTGGAAATCGTCGTGATATCCATCAGCGAGATGGCAAACACCAGGGATACGTCCTTGATCATCATCACGAACTCGTTGCACAGCGGGGGAATCATCCGCCGGATGGACTGCGGGATTACAATGGTGCGCATGGTCTGCCCGTAGGTCATGCCCAGCGCCTTGGCGGCCTCGCTTTGCCCCTTATGGATGGATTGGATGGCGGCGCGTACGATTTCCGCGCAGTAGGCGGCGGAATTCAGCGAGAACGCAATCAGCGCGGCCAGGAACGCGCCCTTGTACACGGCCTCGGAATCCATGGCGTTGAAAATACCGCGCCACGAAAACCCGAAGATCACCGGCACGGAGAAGTACACCACAAACAGCTGGATCAATAGCGGCGTGCCGCGGAAAAAGAAGATGTACGCGCTGGAAATCTTGCTGATGATCTTGTTTTTGGAGATCTTGCCCAGCGCCAGGAATATGGCCAGAACAGCGCCGATTCCCATCGAAAGCGTGGTCAATAAGAGCGTCAGCTTCACGCCGTGCAGGATGTTTTCCCCGGAGCCCAGCATCCGGTAGGTGTAGTTGACCATCTGCCCCGCAAACTTGGCAAAGCCCTCGTCCGCGTGGAAAATCTGCCCCGCGAAGCCGACGTAGGCTTCCTTGATGGCTTTCGCGCCAGATGTGGACAGCGAAAGATATTGGATCGCGCCGAAGCTGTTGTAGGTGATGGTGACGGTCTTCCGGGCGCTGTCCTTCTCCTTGTCGAGGA
This sequence comes from Bacillota bacterium, assembly GCA_023459675.1. Taxonomy (GTDB): domain Bacteria; phylum Bacillota; class Clostridia; order Christensenellales; family Aristaeellaceae; genus CAXXOK01. Next base: position 772 of record JAEWTC010000237.1, read on the forward strand.
TTTGCTTCATCTGGTCGGAGATCCCGCCCATCATCTCATCCCGGGTTACGTTGACCGCCGAGAGGATCACGAACAACGCCACGGCTGCCATAATGATTATGGCAGCCGTTTTATATGCACGTTTCCAGTCTCTGACATGAACGATTTTCTTTAGAACATTCATTGCATTCCCTTACTCAGCGCATATTTCGGGTACGTGTCATTCTTCCGCGCCAAACCAATATTCGGTAATCTCCTGGAAGAAACCTTCTTGGGTCAGCAGGGCGATCGCTTCGTTCACCGCGGTCTGCAGGGCGACGTCGTTCAGCCCCATCGCCACGCCGAACTGTTCGGGTTCGCTCTCATCCTGGTAGGCAATTTTGTACATGCCGGGCTCGGAAGCAAGGAAGCCGATGGCTACGGTGGAGTCCACCACAACCGCGTCCACTTCGCCGTTCTTCAGCTGCGTGAAGCAGGAGGCGATTTTCTCGTTGGCGGAGATGGTGAGGTCCAGGGAGTCGGTTGCCACATAGTCGGACATCAGAATGTCGGACGTGGTTTCCTTCTGCACGGCAACCGCCATGCCGCTCAGGTCCAGGAAGCTGCCGATCGCGAGATCGGAGTCCGCAAGCACCACGACGGCCTGATAGTTGTTGATGTAGGGATCGGAGAACGACATGGTTTCCTTGCGCTCTTCGGTGATGGTCACGGCGGAGATGACGCAGTCGTAATTCATGCCGATGCCCTGGAAGATGCCGTCCCACGCGGTGTTGACGAAGTTGACTTCCAGACCCAGCACGTCGCCCAGCGCGACGGCGAAGTCCACGTCGTAGCCGATGGGGGTTACGCCGTCTTCGGCGAACTCTTCAAACGGAGGATAGCCGATTTCCATGCCCACGTTGAGCACGCCGGGCTGCATCAGGGTTAATGCGGACGTATCCACCGCCGCGTCGGCGGCCATCGCCATCGCGGGAACAAGCATCGCTATGGATAGGATGATTGCAAGTATCTTTTTATTCATGGGAACCCCTCCTAATAAAATAAGAGTTGTTGTTACAACTCCATCGTAATATTCACAAACTATCATAATTATAAGAATAAGTCAAGGAATATTGCATAAAAACATAAAGAATACGAATATCCGGCCGCCGCGCGAACGCACCCCGCGCGCAAACCGCGCCTGGGGCGCAAAGCGGGCCGCCCTTGCACTCGACAACAATTTGGAAAGTGATACAATGGAGCCGTGAAACCCGTTCCCTGTCTGACAGAGTCCTGCCCGGCCGGCAGCGCCGGGCCGCGTTTGGAAGGAGTATCGTATGAAAATCAACGACGACGTTCGCAAAGTGATGATGGCCGGGATCGGCGCGTTGAGCGCCGTAGCCGAAAAAACCCAGGAAACGTTGGACGCGCTTGCCAAAAAGGGCGAGGAAGCGCTGGACCACGGGCAGGTGCTCAACGAAAAACTGCGCCACAAGATTCACCAGGCCTTCCGGGAGGAGGACGCTCCCGCCGGCCCTGGGAAGGCGGACATCCTGCATGCGCTGGAACGCCTGTCTCCGGACGAGCAAAGGGAGATCCGGGAAAAGCTCGACGCCCTCAGACACGATGACAAATAACGCGCGGCGCGGCGAAAAGGGCAAGGAAGGCAAACGTTTTCTGGAAATCATGCGCATCGTAAGGCGCAACGGGCTTTTGCGCGGCGCGACGCCCGAAAAACTGCGCGGCGCGCTGGAAGATCTGGGGCCGACGTTTGTCAAGCTCGGGCAGCTCCTCTCCCTACGGGAGGACCTGCTGCCGCCCGAATACTGCAAAGAACTGCAAAAGCTCCGCTCCGACGTGAAACCCATGCCGATGGACGAAGTCGCCCGCGTGGTGGAAGCGTCGCTGCACGTGCCGCTTTCGCAGGCTTTCCCGGCGTTTGATCCCGTGCCGCTGGGGAGCGCGTCCATCGCGCAGGCGCACGCCGCGGTGCTGCCCGGCGGCGAGAAGGTGGTCGTCAAGGTGCAGCGCGAGGGTATTTTCGAGCGGATGTCCGCCGATATCGCGCTGCTGCAAAAGGCGGTTAAACCGCTGCGTTTCGCGCCTTCGGGCGGCGCCGTGGATTTCAAAATGGTGCTAGACGAGCTGTGGAACGTGTCGCGGCAGGAGATGGATTTTATCCACGAGGCCGATAACGCCGAAGAGTTCATCCGCCTGAACCGGGACGTTGCCTATATCGGCTGCCCGAAGCCCTACCGCGCGCTGTCCACCGGCCAGGTGCTGGTGATGGAGGCCGTGGAAGGCCTGCATATCGACGATTGCGAGGCCCTACGGCGGGAAGAGTACGACCTGACGGAGGTCTGCCTGAAGCTTTGTACAAACTTTATGAAACAGGTGCTGGACGACGGGTTTTTCCACGCGGACCCGCATCCGGGCAACCTGCGCGTGCGCGACGGCCAAATCGTATGGCTGGATCTGGGGATGGTCGGGCGGATTTCGCAGCAGGACCGCGCGGCGTTTGAAAAAGCGCTCGCCGCCGTAGCCGCGCGCGACGCCGACGGCGTGACCGACGCGGTACTCCAGATTACCGGCCACAGCGCGCCGGTGGACCGCAGGGCGCTGCATGACGACGTGAAAGCCATGCTCGACCATTATCTGGAAATGGATATCGGGCGGATGAACCTCGGCGCCATCGTGGAGGATACGCTTCACATCGCGCAGCGCTTCCGGCTGTCGCTGCCGCAGGGGGTTACGCTGCTGGGGCGGGGAATCAGCACCCTGGAAGGGTTGGTGGCGGACGTCAGCCCCGAAACCAACCTGCTGCAAATCGTAGCCCAGCGCTTCGCCGCGCGCAAGTGGAAGGATCTGGACGTAAAGCAGGCGGCCGTGCAAAACGCCAGGGCGGTGTATGAGTCGGTGCAGAAATCCCTCTCCACGCCCGCGCTGCTCAACGATACCCTGCGTTCCCTGCTGCGGGGCGAGCTCTCCGTACGCGTGGAAAGCGCTCCGTCCCCTTCCTCGCAGCGGGAGGAACGCCGCCGTGCCGACCGCCTGCGGGGCACGGTTGTGTGGACCGGGCTGTTTCTGGGCTCCTGTCTTCTCACGCTGTCCGGCATCACGCCCCGCGTGCTGGGCGTCCCGTGGATTGCGGCGGCGGGGTTTGCCGTTTCGGCGCTGTTGGGCCTGTACCGCCTGCTCAGGCGGATGCGGGACCGGGAGTAAGCTGGCCTTGCGCGCTGGCCTTTACGTTATCAAGGCGCGGCGCGGCAAAACGGATCGGCTGGCAAATAAGAGCGTATCGAAGGATACGCTTTTCATTTGCCTGTTGTATGGGAATGCGCTGTGCGTCCCGCGGATTGCGGCGGAGAGCCTGCCGCGGCACTGTTCGGCCTGCACCGCCTGCCGCGGCGGATGCAGGCCTTGGAGGGAGCTTTCCTGGAGCCGCGCTCCTTTGCGTTCGGAAGGCGGAGCGCGGAAAAAACACGTACGGACTGCAGAAAACGAAAGCGAACCGTGGAATACGCTTTGGATAGGATTGATATATAGCAAATAGGATGGCGCAAACGAAAGTCTGTGCTATACTCATGCCCATAGGGAGGGGATACCCGTGGATGCTACCGACGCCGCCATCCTTCACGAATTGAAACAAAACGCGCGCGCGTCCGCCGCCGAGATTGGCAAGCGGGTTGCCCTTTCCGCGCCCGCCGTGGCGGAACGCATCCGCAAGCTGGAGCGCGCGGGGGTTATCGCGCAGTATACCGTGCGCCTGGACCGCGCGAAGTGCGGCAGTCCGCTACTCGCGTTTCTTTTGGTGCGCATCGAGGGCACGCGGCACGCGCTGGCGTTCCGCGGCGCTGCGGCCGCCCTGCCCGGGGTGCTGGAATGCCACCACGTAACGGGCACGTACGATTATCTGCTGAAGGTGACCGCGGCGGATACGTTGGGGCTGGAACACTTCATCACGCGGGAGCTGAAAACCATCCCCGGCGTGGCGGCCACCAACACCATGCTCGCGCTCGCCACGTTGAAAGAAGAGTTCAATGCGTAGGTGCGGCGTATGATTGGCAAGGGCTTTCGCTTCGGCATGCTTTTACAGCTTGCGGTGGGGCCGGTGTGCGTGCTGGTGCTGCGCACCGCGGCGGAATCGGGCTTTCTGGGCGGGCTGCAGATCGTGCTCTCCGTAGCGCTGGTGGACGCTTTGTTTATCGCGCTTGCCGCCGCCGGAGCCGCGGCGTTGCTGGGCCGCGCCGGGGTGCGGCAGGCTGTCCGCCTCGTAGGCTGTCTGGTGCTGGTGCTGTTCGGGCTGCAAATTCTGCTGGGTGCGTTCGGGGTACGGCTGCTGCCGGCGATCCGGTTTTTTTCAAAACAGGGCGGCAGCCTGTTCTGGCAGG